>JBKPPO010000259.1:0-25813 GCA_046733635.1 Pseudomonadota bacterium
TTCCAGCACCGTGCGTTCGGCGCGGCGCGTGCCCGTGACGATGACCTGATCCAGCGCCTCCTGTCCGTCGAGGGACGCAGACGTGGCGGCGCCCACGGTGTCCTGGGCCAGCGCCGTGCCCGAGAGCGCGGCGGCGACCGCGACCGCAACGGCCGGGAGTTGCAGCGAAGAGACGCGAGACAGACTCATTGTCGGATTCCTTCCCTGGCGGGATCGGTTGTTAGATTGTGGTCGGCAATCTACCGGCGGCCGGAGAAACCCCGGAAATGGCGGAAGGGAATGTCGATAGCGTCGTTACGTTCTCAGCGCGTCTGTCGCCGCGACGCCACGCACGTCGCTCATTCCATGAACACATTTGATGAGTGCACTCGGGTATAAAGCGCCCCCATGCCCGAATTCGAATTCAACGCTCTGGTCCTCCTGCTGCTGCAGATGGCCTCCATCATCCTGGTCTCCCGGCTCCTCCATCTGGTGCTGCGCCGGATCGGGCAGCCGCTGGTGATCGCGGAAGTGATCGGCGGCATCCTGCTGGGGCCTTCGCTGCTCGGCCTGATCTGGCCCGAGGCCATGACCGGCCTGTTCCCGAAGTCTTCGATGCCCACGCTGGGGTTGCTGAGCCAGGTAGGCCTGGTGCTCTTCATGTTCCTCGTGGGACTCGAGCTCGACCACAAGCTGCTGCGCGGCAAGACGCGTTCTTCCGTGATCATCAGCCAGACCAGCATCGTGTTCCCGTTCCTGCTCGGACTGGGCGCGGCATTCTGGCTGTACGAGAGTTACGCGCCCCACGGCGTGGCCTTCCTGCCCTTCGCGTTGTTCATGGGCATTGCGATGAGCATCACGGCTTTCCCGGTGCTCGCGCGCATCCTCAACGAGCGCGGCCTGTTCACGTCCAAGGTGGGCGCGATCTCGATCGCCTGCGCCGCGGTCGACGACGTGGCCGCCTGGTGCCTGCTGGCGTTCGTGGTCGCGATCTCGCGCGCACAGGGCGTGGAAGCTGCGGCCTGGACCTCCGGCATGGCGCTCGCCTTCGTCGGCATCATGTTCTACGTCGTGCGGCCTTTGCTGAAGCGCGCCGGTGAAAAGGTGATGGCCAACGGCGGCCTCACACCCACGCTCACCGCCATGACGCTGCTGCTGCTGATCCTCTCGGCCACCGTCACCGAAATCATCGGCATCCACGCCTTGTTCGGCGCATTCCTGTTCGGCGCACTGGTGCCCAAGGAAGGCGGGCTTGCCGACGCGCTGGCCAGACGCATGGAAACCGTGGCCGTGGTGATGCTGCTGCCGCTGTTCTTCGCCTATAGCGGCCTGCGCACCGAGATCGGCCTGCTCGACGATCCGCGCGACTGGCTCATCGCCGGCGCCATCATCCTGCTGGCGACGATCGGCAAGTTCGGCGGCGCGACCATCGCCGCGCGCCTCACCGGCCTCGACTGGCGCGAATCCAGCGCCGTGGGCGTGCTCATGAATACGCGCGGACTCATGGAGCTCATCGCGCTCAACATCGGCATGGACCTCGGTGTGATCTCGCCGACCCTGTTCACCATGCTGGTGATCATGGCGCTGGTGACCACGTTCGCCACCTCGCCCGTGGTTGGCTGGGTGTATCCGCCGCGCGCGCAGGCGGCATCGCAGCAACGCTCCTAGCGGGCTAGCTACCCAAAGGACCCCCTCCGGCGCCGGCAGATATTCCGGCGCGGCTCGTCGACATGCTGAAGCGTTATTTATCGCCGCCACGACCGGCTCGATATTTTGGCGCTCCCTCGTCAGTGCCTGGAGAATCCCGTGAGTCCCAACAACCCGAAGCTGGTCGCCATCGGCGTACCCTTCGCCGTCGCCGCCGCCATCGGCGCCTATCTGATCGGCAGCCGCAAGCCGGTCGAGGCCGCGCCGCCGCAGGCGGCCGCCGCGGTGGCGCTCGACACGAGCGCCATTCACGCGCGCACGCTGCAGCTCGACGCCCATGTCGACATCCTGCTGCCCGACACCCCGCCACAGTACCGCGATGACGACGGCGCCTCGCATGCAACACTCGCCAAACTCAAGGCGGGCGGCGTGGATGCCGTGGTGCTCTCATTGGCCGTCGGCCCGGGGCCGCGCGACGCGGCTGGCTTCAAGGCAGCGCGCGCCGAAGTGGATGCGAAATACGCGAAGCTCCAGGAGTTCGTCGCGAGCAGCGGCAGCGCCGCGGTGATCGCGCGCAACGCCGCGGAGATCGAAGCGGCTCACAAGGCCGGCCAGATCGCCATCATCCCCGGCTTCCTGAACACTCGATCGCTGGGCAAGGATCTCGCCGGCATCGACGAGTTCTACGGCAAGGGCGTGCGCGTGCTCGCGCTCACGCACGCCGGCCACAACGACTGGGCGGACTCCTCGCGTCCGGCGGGCGGACCGGTATCGGAACACGGCGGCCTCTCGCCGCTCGGCAAACAAGCCATCGGCAAGCTCAACGATCTCGGCATCGTGGTCGACATCTCGCAGCTCACGCCCGATGGCGTGAAGCAGGTGCTCGCGATCACGCGCGCGCCGGTGATCGCCAGCCACTCCGGCGCCCGCGCACTCGTGGACAACACGCGCAATCTCTCGGATGAGGAGCTCGACGCCATCAAGAACAATGGGGGTGTGGTGCACGTGCCGCCGTTCAACTCCTATCTACGCAAGATCACGCCGGAGATTCGCGCCGCGCTGGCCGAGGTTCGCGGCAAGTACGGGCTGCCGCGTGAATTCGGCGAAGGTGTGAGCCCCAACGACGGCTACCCCACCCTGCCCAAGGACAAACAGGCGGCGTTCAACGCCGAGGTGCGCGCCGCCGTGGGCCGCGCGTCCGTCAGCGACTATGTGGACCACATCGATTACATCGCCAGGCGGATCGGCGTGGAACACGTGGGCGTCGGTACGGACTTCGACCATGGCTCGGGCATCGTCGGCTTCGAGAACGAAGCGGACGCCGGAAACGTCACGGCGGAACTGGTGAAGCGCGGCTATTCCGAAGCCGACATCCAGAAGATCTGGAGCGGAAATTTCCTGCGCGTGCTGCGCGCGGCTGAGACGTCGCGCAAGGCCTGAACGAGAAGTGAGACGCACCGGGTCGTTCCATGCGGAGCGACCCGGTGCCACGGATCATTGACGAGGAACCCGGATCACCTTGGCTTCCTCGGTGTCGATGAAGCCATCGGCGTTCTTGTCCACCTTCGAGAACACCTGCGCGAGCGGCGGTTCTAGATCCGCCTCGCTCTTCGAGATGCGGCCATCCTTGTCCGCGTCGAGCGGACTCAGGTCCACCGGCACGGTCTCCGCGGCATCGGCGGGCGGCGGCGTCTGCGCTTGCGCGAGCGTGAACGGCAGCATCACCAGCGCGCCGAGGATCATCTTCTTCGACTGATTCATGAGTGCTCCTGTGCGAATCACGGCGACGCCGTGGACGGGCAGCATCGCACGCACGGCGCGAAGACGCGCCCACACGTGACGTAGGAGATCGCGGGACGGCGCCGATCAGCGACTGATGATGGAGAGCTTGCTGTGCGTGCGCGAAAGCGGATCCGTACCGGATTCGGAGGCGTTGCGACGCAGGAGTTCCGCGAACTCGACCGCGGGTACAGGCGGGCTGAAATGGAAGCCCTGGTACTGATCGCAGTTCATGTCACGCAGCGATCGCAACTGTTCGGCGGTCTCCACGCCCTCGGCCACCACCTTGAGTCGCAGGCTGTGAGCGAGCGAGATGATGGCCTGGACGATCGAGGCATCTTCGGGCTGCGAAACCAGGTCCTTCACGAACGTGCGATCGATCTTGAGCTTGTCGATGGGAAAGCGGCGCAGGTAGCTCATGCTCGAGTAGCCCGTGCCGAAATCGTCCACCGACACCAGCACGCCCATCTGGCTGAGCTTCTCCAGCATGGCCGTGGATTCTTCGGGGTTGGTCATGACCGCGCTCTCCGTGAGCTCGAGCTCGAGATAGCGGGGTTCGAGCCTGACGTCATCGAGCGCGGCCCGGACCATGTCGAGGAAATCGTCCTGGCGGAACTGCGAGGCCGACACGTTCACCGCCACCCGCAGCGCCGGAAGTCCCTGGTCCTGCCAGACACGCGCCTGGCGGCAGGCTTCGCGCACCACCCAACTACCGATCGGGATGATGAGCCCGCAGTCTTCGGCCAGGGGAATGAAATCACCGGGCGCTATCAAGCCCATTTGCGGGTGCCGCCAGCGGATCAGCGCTTCCGCGCCGTTCACGCAGCCGGAGCCGGCCTCGACCTTGGGCTGATAGTGCAGTTCGAATTCGCCGCGCTCGAGCGCGCCGCGCAGATCGGTCTCGCGCCGCACGCGCTCGCGCGTAGCCTCGTCCATTCCGGCCTCGAAGAGCTGGATCTGGTTGCGGCCGCGATTCTTCGCGCAGTACATCGCCGAATCCGCGTGCGCGAGCAGCAGTTCGGCTGTGGCGCCGTCCACCGGGTACATCGCGATGCCGACGCTCGCGGACACGTGCACGTCCGCGCCCGAGAGGTTCAAACGCTCGCGAATCGACTCGATGATCTTGCGCGCCACGGTTCGCGCCTCGCCCGCTTCCGCGGGGGTGAGCACCAGCACGAACTCGTCGCCGCCCACACGCGCCACGGTATCGACGTTGCGGACCGCCGCCTGCAGGCGCTGCGCGATCGTGCGCAGCAGTTCGTCGCCCGCGCGATGGCCCATCGAATCGTTGACGTTCTTGAAGCGGTCCAGGTCCACCATGAGTACGCCGAAGGGTTGTCCTCCGCGCTTCGCATGCGCGATGGCCTGATCGAGGCGGTCATCCAGCAGCACCCGATTCGGCAGGCCCGTCAGCGCATCGTGCGTCGCGAGATGCCGGAGCTGGCGATTCGCGGCCTCGAGCCGCTCCGTGCGCGCATGCACGGTCTGTTCGAGTTCGTGAACGTGACGCTTGAGGTTCTGCGCGTCCTGCCATTTGCGCGTGAGCGCGGTGGCCGCCTGCAGCACCTCGATGGGTTCGAAGGGCTTCTTGAGCACCAGCAGCTGGTCGGAGTGGCCGAGGCGGCGCGCGAAGTCCGCCCAGTCGTAATCCGAATGCGCGGAGCACACGACCACCTGGATCTCGGCGTCGACCAGCCAGAGCTTCTCGATGGTCTCGAGACCATCCCAGCCGGGCGGCATGCGCATGTCGATGAACGCCATGGCGAATGGCCGTTTTTCGAGCAGGCGCCGCTGCGCCAGTTCCACGCCCTCGCGGCCCTGTGACGCAAAGCTCAGTTCGAAGTACGGCTGCACGTCACGCGGCGCCGGCGCGGCGCCGAATAGGATGCGCTCCGCTTCGCTCATGGAATCGTCGGGGTTCGCGGGCCGGACCAGCACCTTCTCGAAATCCCGGTGAATCGTCGGATTGTCATCGACGATCAGGATCCGGCCGTTGACGAAGTCGGAGTCAGTCATCCCTAAGCCATTCCCCGAAGTATCAAAACGTTAGGCGCGTAACGGTATCGGAAGCGGCCGGCGGTTACCGTTAACGCCCTCACATGGATCCCACCTACAACCCCTGGCTGGTCACGCTCTCGATCGTCGTCGCGATGGCCGTCGCGTATACGGCGCTCAAGCTCGCTGCGCGCGTCGCGGCCGAGGGGCGCACCGGCAACCGCTATTGGCTCATCGGCGGCGCCGTCGCGATGGGTATCGGCATCTGGTCGATGCATTTCATCGGCATGCTCGCGTATTCCGTCGGGATCCCGCTGCGTTACAGCCTCTCCGAGACGACGATCTCCCTGATCATCGCGATCGTGACCTCCGGCTTTGCGCTGGGTCTCGTCAGCGGCTCGAAGCTCGGCATGCCGCGGCTGATCGCCGGCTCGCTGTTCATGGGCGCCGGCATCTCGGCCATGCACTACTCCGGCATGTTCGCGATCGAGATCACGCCGGCCATCACCTATGCGCCCCATCTCGTGGCGGCTTCGATCCTCATCGCCGTCGGCGCGTCGTTCGCTGCGTTGTGGCTGGCGTTCCGCTTGCGCAGCGGCAGCTCGCGCGCGATGGGCTTTGCGCGCGCCGGCGCGGCCGTCGTCATGGGACTCGCGATCAGCGGCATGCACTACACGGGCATGGCCGCGTCGGAAGTCGCGGTGGGCTCCATGTGTTATGGCGGCGCCACGATCGACAACGACTGGATGGCCGGCTTCATCGGCATCACCGCGCTCGCCGTTCTCGCGCTCACGCTGATCGCCGCGGTCTATGACGCGCACCTGACCTCACAAACCAAGAAGGATGCGCTGCGCCTCGAGCAGGCCAATGCCCAGCTCCAGCACGGCAAGAATCTGCTCTCGCTCGCCACGCAGGCCGCGGGCATCTGCTCCTGGGAACTCGATCTCGTCACCGCCAGGGCCGTGTGGATGGAGAACGAGATCGAGGCGCTGCGCGCCGACGGCGTCGACTCGCGCAGCAACCCCAATGCCATGTTCGAGCTCACGCATCCCGAGGATCGTGACATCCTCTGCGACGCACTGACCGCGGCGGCGGAGCAGCGCCACGACGCCTTCCACTGCCGTTACCGCGTGCTCACACCCTCCGGATCACAAGTGCACGTGCAGGTGCACGCGCGAGTTCACCGCGATGTCGCCGGGAAGGCGCAGCGCGTGCTCGGCGTGTCCTGGGATGTCACGGATGAAGTGCGCCAGGCTTCCCAGCGGCGCGGCCTCGAGCTTCAGCTCCGTGAAGTCTCGCGGCAGGCGGGCATGGCGGAGATCGCCACCGGCGTGCTCCACAACGTGGGCAACGTGCTCAACAGCCTGGGTGTATCGGCGTCGATGCTGCAGAACAGGCTTCGCGGCTCCAAGGCCGGCAACCTGTCGCGCATCGCCGGGATGCTGCAGGAGCATCGCGCGGATCTGCCGGCGTTCCTCGCGAGCGAACGCGGCCGTGAGATCCCGGGCTATCTACAACAGCTCGGAGGCGCACTCGCCGCGGAGAATCGCGAGAGCCTGGCCGAGATCGACGCCATCGCGGCGCACGTGGGCCACATCCGCAACATCGTCGCCGCGCAGCAGACCCATGCGCGCCGTGGCGGCCTCACCGAATCCGTGGACCTGGCCGAGCTGCTCGATGGCGCGGTCGCGATCCATTTCACCGGCATCGACGGCGTGGACGTGCGGCGCGAATACGAACCGATGGAGCCGCTGCTGCTCGACCGTCACAAACTCCTGCAGATCCTCGGCAACCTGCTGAGCAACGCGAGGCATGCGTTGCGGGACCAGCCCGAGAATCAGCGCCGCCTCACCTTGAGACTGCGCCGCTTCGACGTCCGCCAAGTGGCCATCGACGTGGAGGATTCCGGCGTGGGCATCAGCGCCGGCTCGCTCGCGCGCCTGTTCGAATTCGGATTCACGACCAAGAAGGATGGCCACGGCTTCGGCCTGCACACCTGCGCCATCCTGGCCAAGGAAATGTCCGGCGACCTCCGGGCGTTCAGCGAAGGCGCCGGCAAGGGCGCCCGCTTCGAGCTGCGCCTATCGGCGCCCGCCAGCGAAGCCCGCAAGCTGGCCTGATCACTTCCCGGCGAGTAGTTTGTCCTGCGTCTTCGTCTCGAAGTCGCGGGCATCGTGCCGCTCATGGAGCTGGCCGGCAGGATCGCCGTTCGTCTTGTTGACCATGCGACCGCGCTGCACGGCGGGCCGCGCCGCCAGCTTCTCCGCCCACCGCAGCAGGTGCGGGTAGTCGTTGACCTGCAGGAACTCCGCGGCGCCGTACACCGTGCCCAGCGCCACCTGCCCGTACCAGGGCCAGATGGCGATGTCGGCGATGGTGTATTCGTCGCCGGCGATGAACGCATTCTTCGCGAGGCGCTTCTCGAGCACGTCGAGCTGACGTTTGGCCTCCATCGTGAATCGGTCGATCGCGTATTCGATCTTCACCGGGGCGTACACATAGAAGTGGCCGAAGCCGCCGCCGAGATACGGCGCGGCGCCCATCTGCCAGAACAGCCACGACAACGCCTCCGTGCGTCGCGCGACATCGCGCGGCAGGAACGCGCCGAACTTCTCCGCGAGGTAGAGCAGGATGGAACCGGATTCGAACACGCGGAGAGGGCTCGCGCCGCTGCGATCCACGAGCGCCGGAATCTTGGAATTCGGGTTCACGTCCACGAATCCGCTGCCGAACTGGTCACCTTCCTGGATCCGGATCAGCCAGGCGTCGTACTCCGCGCCGGCGTGGCCGGCCGCCAGCAGTTCCTCCAGCAGGATCGTCACCTTCTGACCGTTGGGCGTGCCCTGCGAATACAACTGCAAGGGGTGTTTGCCCACGGGGAGCTGTTTCTCGTGCGTCGCGCCGCTCACGGGACGATTGATGTTCGCGAACGCGCCGCCGCTGGGTTTGTTCCACTGCCAGACCGGAGGCGGGACATAGGGGGACGCGGTTGAATCGCTCATGGAGGGCTCCTTGGTTGACGCCAGTCTGCCTCAAACAGTGCGGCAGGCTCGCCCCTCGAAAGTGAGGCTCTCATTCCCGCAGGAGGGGTTGCCGAACCCGCGGCCCACGCTGTGGTGAAAAGCCGCAACGACACCGTGTATCTTCACGCCACATGCCTTCCGCCCCACCTACGGCCACCGCCGACGCCCCTGCCTTCTCCTCCTATCAAAAACTCGTCGTCGGCATGCTGGCCTTCCTGCAGTTCGCCGTCATCGTCGACTTCATGCTGATGTCGCCGCTGGGCGCGGTCATCATGCCAGCGCTCGAGATCACGACGGCGCAGTTCGGCATGGTGGTGTCCGCCTATGCATTCGCTGCCGGCATCTCGGGTCTGCTCACCGCCGGATTCGCGGACCGCTTCGACCGGAAGCGCCTGCTGCTCTTCTTTTATGTGGGCTTCATCCTCGGCACCTTGTGGTGCGGGCTCGCGCAGAGTTTCGAATCTCTGCTGCTCGCGCGCATCGTCACGGGGCTCTTCGGCGGCGTGATCGGCGCCGTGGTGCTCGCCATCGCTACGGACCTGTTTCCGCCGCAGATGCGCGGCCGGGTCATGGGCACCATCCAGACCGCCTTCGCCGCGAGCCAGGTACTGGGCATCCCCTTCGGCATCTATCTATCGAACCACTGGAACTGGCACGTGCCGTTCCTGGTGCTCACGGGCATCGGCGTGCTCGCCGGATTGCTGATCGCCTGGTTCATGAAGCCCGTGGCCGAGCATCTGAAGGCGCCGCAGGAGCACAGCGCCTTCCGGCACCTCTGGAACACCGTCGCCGAGCCGCGCTATCTACTGGCCTTCATCGCCGTCACGTTCCTCGCCACGGGCGGCTTCATGTTGATGCCCTTCAGCAGCGCGTTCACCGTCAGCAACCTCGGCATCGCACTCGCGAGCCTGCCGACCATCTACCTGGCCACGGGCATCGCGACGATCTTCGCGGGGCCTCTCGTCGGCCGCGCGGCGGACCGGCTCGGCAAGATGCGCGTGTTCTTCGCGGGCACGGCGCTCACCATCGTCATGGTGCTCGTCTACACGCACCTGGGCCCGACGCCACTGGCGCTCGTGATCCTGGTCAACATCGTGCTGTTCATCGGCATCTTCTCGCGCATGATCCCCTTCCAGGCGCTGATGTCGCAGGTGCCGGCGCCCGCTCAGCGCGGCGCGTTCAATGCCATCAACGCCTCCCTGCAGCAGCTCTCCGGTGGCCTGGCTTCGCTGGTCGCGGGTCATATCGTGATCGTGGGGGTGGACGGCCGGCTCGAGCATTACGACATCGCCGGATATGTGGTCGTCGTGACGTCGGTGCTCACTGCGATGTTGCTGTTCAAACTCCAGCGCGGCATGGACGCGGTGCGATAGCTTCCTCGCGTCCGACAGCCCGTCGGAAAGTTCATCACTCCCGATTCTCCCCGCGTCCGCAGGGCAACTCCCACGGCGGGCGGTGTCGTCTGGAGATAGCGCGGCCCTGTGCGACATGGTCTTCTCGATCTCCACACACACCCGGAGATCGCCGTGCAAACTTCCATGCCAAACGACGCAGACGCCAACGCCGCGGGAATCGACCCCTCGGCTGACTACCTCGAAGACGAGGGGATGGATCAGGAGCCGGAGCTCGATCTCGAGCAGGTCATGACGGACGTGCGGCAGATGGTCACCCGCCATCCGGGGGCGGTGCTGCTGACCGCGGTCGCCGCGGGATTCCTGCTGGCGCGCGCGCTGTCGCGAAACTGAGTAAGGAGTTCGACCATGGCCGCCGGAACTGACCGCCCCATCGCGACGATTCTCAGCGACATCGTTGGGAACGTGCAGGACATCATCCGCTCCGAAATGCGATTGGCGAAGACCGAGGTGCGCGAGGAACTCCGCAAGAGCGGATCCGCCGCCGCGATGACGGGACTCGGCATCGGCATGCTGGGCCTGAGTGGCCTGTTCGTGCTGTTGGCCGCGATGTACGCGCTGAGCCTCATCATGCCGCTCTGGGCCGCCGCTCTCATCGTGGCCGTGGGCGAAGGGCTCATGGCCGCCGTGTTCATCGCCATCGGCATCAGGCGATTCAAGGATGTGCGTGGCGCACCCAAGACAGCGGAGAGCATGAAGGAGAACGTCGAATGGGCACGACAGCTGACCAGATAGAAGCCGGCATCGATCAGAAGCGCGACGACCTCAAATCCAACCTCGAGGAACTGGAATCGCGCGTCAAGTCCGCGGCGGACTGGCGCACGCAGTTCGAAAGGCATCCCGTGGGGATGGTTGCCGCCGCCGTAGTCGGCGGGATGTTGCTGGCGTCGTTGTTGGGGAAGCGGTAGGCGCTAGAGCTTGTCGAGCATCGACAGCGCATTGCCGGTCGCCGCGCCCGATGCTGTGTTGTCGAAGATGCACCAGACGGGAATACCGCGTCGACGCAAGTGCGCGAGCTGGCTCGCGAGTGACTCCAGATACTCGTCCGTATAAGACGAGTAGTAGATGCGCGGTGACCCGTGCAGCCGGAAATAGGCGAGGCCTGGCCAGCCGCCCGGCGCGGCATCGCCTTCCGCGCGAGGCGGGTCTGCGGCGACCCGCGCAATCTCGAAGTCGTTCAGCAACCGATCGGCGCGGGCGTCCAGCCAGCTCGCGTGTCGCGGCTCGATGGCGACAGCTCTGCTGAACCGCTTCCGCAACACCGCGAAAAAGGTTCGCGCCACACGCGTTTCGAAGGTGAGGCTCGGCGGAAGCTGCACGAGCAGGCAACCCAGCTTCTGTCCCAAAGGCTGCAGTTGCTCGAGGAAGTCGTCGAGCAGCCTTCCGGTCCCGGCGAGCCGCTGGTCGTGAGTGATCTCGCGCGGTAGTTTGACGGAGAACCGGAACGACCGCGGAACGGCCCCGGCCCAACGTTCGAAAGTCGACGCGCGGTGCGGCTTGTAGAACGTGGAGTTGATCTCTGCGGCGCCGAACACCTGCGCATAACGCACCAGCAGGGATTCACCCGCGGGGAAGCGGCGCTGCTCGGCGCGTGGAATGCTCCAGGCTGCCGTGCCGATGAGAATTTTCGCAGGCACGGCTCAGGGTCGCGTGCCCGACTCACGCCATCTGTCGGAAGAACGCTATTTGGCGGCGGTTTCGAACCGCATTTCGTCGACGGCGAGGAACTCCCCGTCGCGCGGCCCGCTGAAGCGGATGGCCGCAATCGCGGGCGCCTTCACTTTCAGCTCGACGAAGGGGACCGGCTCGTCCGGCGACTTGCGGCCGGGCACCGAAGCGAGGGCCGCCTTGTCGATCACGGCGCCATTCTTGTCGAGCGCCTCGACCAGCGCCGGACAGCCCGTCGATCCCCACAGCACGAGAGTGACGGCCGTGACGTCGCCCGGAAATTTCGCCTGCACCGGGATCGCCTGCTCGGTAGCCATGGCATTCAGGATGCCCTTGCGATTCGTGCCGATGTGCGGGAAGAACATGACTCGACCGGCCGCCTTGCTCTTGAGGAGCGGCCCCGCGAGTTCGAAAACCACGCCCTTGTCCGTCCAAGTCGGCAGCGGCTTGCCGATCTCGGCCTGTTCGAAGTCGATCACGACTTCTTCCGAGTGCGCCGCCTGGGCGAAGCCGGCCAGTGCCAGGCACATCATCGCGAGTCGGTGCTTCATGTCATCTCGAGTCCGCGCATCGTGCCCGTCGACGACGCAAACCTGTCCTCGTTCAAACCCATGCGCTGGAGCATGGAGACGAACAGATTCGGCAATGGATAGTTCTGCGACTGGTCGAAGGCCAGGTGCTGGCCGTGCTTGAATCCGCCGCCCGCGAACAAGGTCGGCAGATTGGTCGTGGAATGCGCGTTGGCGTCACCCAGGTTCGATCCATAGAGGATCATCGTGTGGTCGAGCACGGTCTCACCGCCCTCTTCGACCGCCTTCAGCTCGCCGAACAACTTCGCGAGCAGCTTCATGTGCCACTGGTCGAGCACCTTGAGCTGCGTGAGCTTCTCGTCGGTTTTCCCGTGGTGGGAGAGATTGTGATAGCTGTCCGTGATGGTTTCACCCGGGAGCGTGATCACGGGCGTAGCCACGCTGTTCAGCATGAGGGTGATCGCGCGCGTGGAGTCCGTTTCGAATGCGAGCCGCGCGAGGTCGTACATCACACGCACCTTGTCCATGTACTGCGCCGCGTTGGTGAGTTCAGCGGGCGCCGCCATCTTCACGACGGGTTTGGGCTTGCGTTCCCATTCTCGCGATTCCTGCAGGCGATGTTCGAGATCGCGCACGCTCGTGAAATATTGCTCGAGACGGCTGCGATCGCGCACGCCGACCTCGCGCTGCAGATCCTTCGCCTGCTCTCCCACGGTGTCGAGGATGCTGCGCCCCGTATCGAGCCGGCGGATCTGGGCGTCCACCTGCTCGGGTGTGCCTTGCAGGAATAGCTGGTTGAACACGTCGGAGACGCGTTCCTCGGGCGGGATCGCCACGCCCGCGCCGGTCCAGGAGAGGCTGCGCGCGCCGCCGTTGACGGCGAGCGTGAGCGAGGGGAAACGCGTGAGCGTGCCGATGCGTTCGGCGATGAACTGGTCCAGCGAGATCGTGTTGCGGAACGAGCTGCTCGCGGGATGCGGCGCGGCCGTGAGAAAGCTGATGTCGGAGGGATGGCCCCCGTCCACGTTCGGATGCGAAACGCCGCTGATGACCGTGAAGTCATTGCGATGCGCCTGCAGTAGTTCGAGATAGGGCGAGGCCACGTAGTCGCGGCCTGCCGCTGCGGGGAAGAACAGGTCCGGACGCAAACCGAGGTTGTTGCAGATGCCTAACATCCGTCGCGGCGTGGCGCCGGGCGCGATGGGCGAGGTGGATGCGGCGCGCGC
Source organism: Pseudomonadota bacterium (assembly GCA_046733635.1). Lineage (GTDB taxonomy): Bacteria > Pseudomonadota > Gammaproteobacteria > Steroidobacterales > Steroidobacteraceae > CADEED01. Next base: position 13,260 of record JBKPPO010000259.1, read on the forward strand.
GATTCGCGGCTGCATGGCGTCGAGCAGAGGCAGCGACAGCGCGACCCCCGCGCCCTGAAGGAAACGCCGTCGCGACAGCGGCTGCCGCGTGGCGATGAAGGGACCGCGGAAGTTCTGTTTCATGAGGTTCGACCCTCTGCTGCGCGTGACGTCATTTGGACTGGAACAAGTCGCTGCGAACGATTTCCTCGACGAGCGTGCGAACGCCGTACTGGCGTTTACTCGCGCGCTCCAGGATGTTTTCGAGTTCTTCACGATCGGAGAAGCGCACGGGTGCACCCGTCGCGTAGACCACGAGTTGCTTCGCCACGTTGCGCGCGATGGAGGACTCGTCGGTCAGGATGAGCTGCTTGAACTCCTTCACATCGCTGAACGGACGGCCGTCGGGGAGCTCTCCGGCCGCGTCCACGGGAAGGCCGTAATGAAACGCGAACGCCTGGCCATTGAGTCCATAGCCGGCCACCGGCTTCACATGTTCGGCCACGGCACGATAACGATCGCGGCTCGCACCCATCACGTCGAAGCTTTCGAGCGCGAATCCGGCCGGATCCATCTTGACGTGGCAGGACGCGCAGCTCGGATTGTCGCGATGTTTGGCGAGCTGCTGGCGGATGGTCACGGCGCCGCGGATGTCCGGCTCCACCGCCTTCACATTCGGCGGCGGCGGACGGGTTTCGATACCGAGGATGCGTTCGGTGATCCAGTGCCCGCGCAGCACCGGCGATGTCGTGGTGCCGTTGGCGGTGACCTTGAGCACGCTCGCCATGGTCATGAGGCCGCCGCGCTCGCTGTCGCGCGGCAGAGCGACGCGGCGCATCTTCGCGCCGGACACACCCCTGATGCCGTAGTGATTGGCCAGGCGTTCGTTGAGGAAGGTGAAGTCGGAAGCGACGACATTCCGGGCCGGCAGATCCGCACGCAGCAACTCCGCGAAGAAGAGCTGCGTCTCCTCGAGCGCGGCCATCTTGAGCGGCTCGTCGAGCTCGTAGTCATTGTAGATAGTCGCGGATGGCGAGGTGTCGTCGATCTTGCGCAGGTCGAGCCAGTAGTCGGTGAACGCATCGACGAAGCGGCGCGCCTTCGGATCGGCGAGCATGCGCGCGGTCTCCCGCTTCAACACGGCCGGCTTCCGCAGCTCGCCCCGTTCTGCGCGCGCGCGAAGCGCGGCGTCCGGCGTGGAGTTCCACAGGAAGAGAGACAGGCGCGTCGCCAGTGCCCAGTCGTCGAGTTTTCCGGGTCTCTCCTCGACGAATACGAAGCCCGGGGACACCAGCACACCGGTGTAGGCGGAGAGCAGGGACCGCGCGAAGCCCGAGCCCAGCTCGTGTTCACGCTTGAACAAGCCGAGGAAGCGTTGGACCTCGGGCTCCTGCACCGGACGACGGTAGGCCGCGTTCATGAACTTGCGCAGCAGCATCTCAGCGTCTTTCTGCGGCGCTTCGGAGACCACCTCCACCGAGACGTTGCGAAGCGGGCTGCGTCCGAATCCCCCCGGGCCGAACGGGTTCGAGGAACCGCCCACGGGCGGAATGACCGCGGGCGCCACGGTCTCGAGCGGCACACCACCCTTCTCGCCCTCGCTCAATCGGCGCATCGGCAATTTGCCGAACAACAATTCGTAACCTTTGCTGGCGTGTTCGTCCTCGAGCGGCCCCGTGACCTCGAGCCATTGCACGGCATAACCCGGCATGCCGTCGCGGGTGGCCAGCGGATTCACGTATTGCTCGTCGGTGCCGTTCACGCGCGTGCGGAACAGGCGCATCGCGTCGGTGCGGATGCTCTCGCCGCCCGCGAGCTCGACTTCGATCTCGCCCACGGTGGGATCGGGCGTGAAATCCATGACCCCGATGGGCCGTGTCTGGCCGGGAATCTGGCCGTAGATGCCGATGGGCTCATTGTTGCGTCCGCGCCAGATCTCGTCGGCATTCGGCCTGTGCCAGACCGGCAGCCAGTAGACAGGCGCCTTCTCCTCGCCCTGCCCCTCGTAGAACCAGCGGCCGATGCCCCCGCCACTCACCCACACCGAGTAGCCCTTGAGCCGGATGCGGTATCGACCCGCGACGGGCGCGTTGTAACCCCAGCCATACTGGCCTGCGTCGCTGAAGATGCTCGAGACCTTGCCCACGGCCTCACGCTCGCGCGTTTCCGGACTCGAATTGGGTACGCGGCCCGCGCGAACGTCCGGCTGCGCGGCGGAGTCGAGCACGGGGAACATGAGGCGATCGGACAAGGTGCCATTCTCGGTCGGCCTGTAACGCGCGCCGATCGCGTCGCGCGCGTAGATCCTCCGCACCTCGGGCGCCGGCCGCTCGAAAGCCACCGACATGGCCTGCCGCATCGCATAGTCGGCAGCGGTGAGGTAGCGCTCCATCTGCACGAAGGACACGTCGAGCGCCTCACCACTCTTGTTGAACCGTGAGGCTTCGCCATCGTGCGGCAGCTTGTCCTTGATCTGCGCCCACGGCACGTTGAGCAGGTCCCGCAGCGCGTTCTCGTATTCGTAACGGTTCAGGCGGCGCTGGATCGCGCGGCCATCGCGCGACGTCAGTTCCTTCTCCACCGACGTGAGCGACGAAGCCAGCGTTCGCGTGAAGGCAGCCACGTCCGCGTGCGCGGGACGTTGCTTGCTCTTGGGCGGCATTTCGCCAGCGGCAACGCGATCGAACACGCGAACCCAGGTCGCCAGGTTGTCGCGATTGGCCGGATCGAAATTCAGGACACTGAGGTCCAGTCCGCCACTCTGATCTTCGTAGTGACATTCGCCACAGTAGCGATCGAAGAAACCGGATGAGCTTTGCGTCAGCGCTTCGTCGGCGTGGGACACGCCGCACAGCAGCGCGATCGCGGCGACAGCGGTCCTGCTCGAGATGCGATTCATGACACCGACCATATCAAATGAGGCTTCGTGGTGGCGTTCATACACATTTATATATGCAACATACTTTCATCGGATATGCCGTCCGTGGCTGCGCTCACGTTGCTTTGAAGACTCACGCCGCAGGGAGTTTCCGCTACGGCATTCTTTCGCGCTTGTAGGAGCCTGTCCCTACGACACAAGGCGAACATGGCCCCAGCCACCCGCCGGGCGGGCGCTCCGGCGGCCGTCGCGTACCTTCAGCGGCACCGCGGCAGCGTCACGTCGACGATCACGGGGAAATGATCGGACGGCCAGCGGCCGTCGATCACCTGCGTGAGTACGAGGTACCTTTGAACCTCGACACCGGGCCCTAACAAGATATGGTCGATGGCTTCCGGCTTGGGCGGGTCGAGCTTGAAGCCGTTGAAGGTACCTGCCGGTCCCACGGCTGGATCCCGCGAGACGCCGCGCGAGTCGCGTAGTGACAGCGGACCGCTGGTCAGATGCCGCAGTGGCTCGCTCGCGAGGCCGGTGTTGAAATCCCCCATGTAGATGACGGATTCGCAGCGCTGTGCGTTCGCCATGATCCAGCGAGCCGTCTGCTTCGCCGCCTGCTCTCTCGCCGTCACCCCGATGTGGTCCCAGTGTGTATTGATGGCCAGCACTTTGCGATCCGTGTCGCGAACGCGCAGCCGCGCCCAGGTGGTGACCCGGTTGTACGCGGCATCCCATCCCTTCGACGGCGCATCCGGCGTCGGCGAGAGCCAGAACATCCCGCTGTCGAGTAGTTCGAACCTGTCCGGATCGAAAGCCAGCGGTGACGCCTCGCCCTGCTCCCGGCCGTCGTCGCGCCCGCCGCCGATGAACCGGTAGTTGGGCAGATCCCTGGCGAAATCCGCTTTCTGGCGGGGCGTGACTTCCTGCAAGCCGAACAGGTCCGGCCGTAGCCAGTCCACCTGGGATACGACCCACTGGCGACGATGGGGCCACGCGTTCGGGCCATCGGATGCCAGGTCCAGGCGGATGTTGTAAGTCATCAGGCGCAGCGGTGCGGGCTCGCGCGCGGATGCCGAGCCCGCCGCCAGCAGCGCGGCGCAGATCACATATATATGGAGTCGGGCCATGCGGCGAAGATACGCCGCCGCAGCTTCCCCGTCAGAAGTTCGGCAGCGGCCCGCTTTCCGGCGCGAGCGGCGCGAAGACGAACGTCAGTCCGCGCACGTAGGACTCGATCTGCATGCCGGCATGACGCGCGCCTTCGATCATGCGGAATTCGAGCGCGAGCTCGGGGTATTTCCGCGAGGCCACGCGGCTGTGGTAACTCAGGATGGACGCGACGAAGTTCGGCCATTCATTGGTGCCCGCGCTCACGAACAGGCGGCCTTTGAGCTTCTTGCCGCTCTTCGCGAACTGCTCCTCGTAGCGAAGCAGCCAATTGTTGTCGAGCAGCACCGCGGGCGTGACGGCCATGTAGGCCGAGAACAACTCGGGCCTGGTGTACATCGTGTAAAGCGTGAACAGACCGCCCAGCGAAGCGCCGCCCAACACACGGTTCTTCGGATCCGTGCGGAATTCACGATCGACGTAGGGAATGATCTCCGTCTCGAGCGTCTTCAGGAAATCGGCCGCGCGTCCGGTGTTCTTCGTATCGTTGTTGAACGCGACCGGCGAGAGCTCCCAATTGCGCAGTTCTCCATACGCAGGATTCTCTCCCGCATATCCCAGGCCGACGATGATGAACTCCGGCACGTACTTGTCGTATTGCAGTGAGCCGCGGATGGTGTGCAGCTTCTCGAAGTCCCAGTAACCGTCTGTGACGAACACCACGGGATACCGCTTGCTCGTGTCCTTGGCGTAGTTCGACGGCAGACCGATGTGCAATTGATAGTGACGGCCCGCGGCGTTCTTCGGGAACACGTGGAGCTGGGAGTTCGCGATGGTGTGTGGTGGGTAGGCCTCGGGAGATGTCTCCGCGGCAACCACGACCGGGGCCGATACGACGAACAGGAGCGCGAGCAGGACCGATGCGATGGTTTTCATGCGCGCATTCTGCCGTGCGCGCGGCTCGATTCAAATGGATTGGGACGAGCACACCGGATCCGGGACACGTGACAGCCCTCGCCGCGATCTGCTATCACTCGGAGGATATGAACCGCGCAACCGTCGTCACCCTCCTGGTGCTCCTGGGCTGTCAGCCGGCCGTGCGCGCGCAATCGATGGAGCCCGTCCCGCTCGACGCCTTCAACGATGGCATCAAACACTGGCAGGATCGGCACGGCAGGGGCTACGCGAGATACCGGCCCGAGCAGGTGGCCGAGATCGCGGACAACCTGCTGCTCTATCAACGTGACAATGGCGGCTGGATCGAGAACCGGGATCCCGCGCGGATTCTCGATGAGAAAGAAAAGGCTGCGATCGTTGCCGAGAAGAGCGAGGCCAAGGGCAGCTTCGACAACCGGAACATCTACTCGCAGATCGAGTACCTCGCGGCGGCGTTCGGACGAACCGGCAAGGTGGCGTATCGCGAGGCGGCTGCGCGCGGGCTCGACTATGCGCTTGCCCGGCAGATTGCCGGTTGCGGCGGCTGGCCGCACACCGTTCCTGGCACGACGAGCTACCACCACTACATCACGATCGCGGATGAAGTGACGTCGGGGTTGTTGCGGCTGATGCGCAAGGTCTCCGCGGGCGCTGCACCTTTCGGTCATGTCGATGCGGCCACTCGTGCGCGTGCGAAGCTCGCACTGGATCGCGGCGACGAATGCGTGCTGAAACTGCAGGTACGCCAGAGGGGCCAGCTCACGGGTTGGGCCGGTCAATACGACCCGGTCACGCTGAAGCCGGCCATGGGCCGATCCTTCGAGTTGCCGTCCATCGTGTCGCAGGAGACCGTGGAGATGCTCCGCTATCTGATGGGCATCGAGGCGCCGAGCGCCGCACAGATCGCGGCCATCGAGAACGGAGTTGCGTGGCTGCGCCGCTCGCAGATCTCGGGGAAGCGGCTCGACAAGGTGATGCTGGAAAAGCCGGTGCAGTATCAGTATCACGTCGCCACCTTCGATTACCGACTGGTGGATGACGCCGCCGCGTCGCCGCTCTGGGCGCGCTTCTACGATCTGGAAGACAACTCGGTGGTGCTCGCGAACCGGGACAGCGTGCGCGTGAAGGATTATTCGCAGATCCATCCGGAGCGGCGCAGCGGGTACGGGTGGTTTGGAACGTGGCCGGCGGAGTTGCTGGAAACGGCATACCCAGCCTGGCGATCCAGGCGTGGCACGCGTATCCACTAGCTAGTCCAGCGACATTCCGGATTTCCCTCGAGAAGATCGGCCGGTCTCGCGCTCAGGGTCGAGAACTGTTCCTGTTCCAGGCGGTAGTCAGCGGTTGCTGACTTGGCGGCGCGCGACTTTTCCCGTTGCCCGCGTTGGAAAACCGGGAGCGGTACGCCGCTCGCGGTTTCTTATTGAATCCCCGCTGAGTCGGGCGTAGCGTGATCTCCACTTCGGCAATCTGGATCGAGTTCCTCGATCCGGTTGTCTCCGCCAAAAACGAGAAGGGAGTCTCCAGCATGAAAAGCAAGGAATGGCGCGTCCGCGCAAAGCTCGCGCGCCTCGGGTTGTCCATCATCGCCACGATCGCGTTGGCGCCTGCAACGGCACTCGCGGCCGATGAAACGGCGAAACTGGGTGAAGGCCTGAAGCAACTCGTCGCCCCCGCGCCCGCCGCGCGCACATCGGCACGCTCGAGTACGGGCGCTCAACTGGCGGTGACTTCGCCGGTGCAATTCGACGATGCGGGCCGCGCGCTCGTGCGCATCTCGTTGGATGGCACGCCCGCCGCCGCGTCCACTCTCGGATCGTTGAAGCAGATCTCCGGCGTCGACGTCGTCGCCTCGGACCTGGCTTATGGTCCGGGCCTCATCGAAGCCTATGTGCCCGTAGAGCAGCTGTTGAAAGTCGTGCGGACCAAAGGCGTGCTCGCCGTGGTGCCCGCGAGCCCCATGGTCACGAATGTCGGCGCTACCGACAGCCAGGGCGTCGTTCAGCATCGCGTGAACCTGCTGCCTCCGGGCATCGACGGCTCGGGTATCACCGTGGGCGTGATGTCCGACAGCTACGACACCAACGTGGCGTCCAACAGCGCGGCGCTCGATATCTCGACTGGCGATCTTCCGGGCGCCGGCAATCCGCTGGGCAACACCGAACCCGTGGTCGTCCTCGAGGACTCTCCCGCGCGAAGCGACGAAGGCCGCGCCATGCTGCAGATCGTGCACGACGTGGCGCCGAAGGCTCGACTCGGCTTCGCCACCGCGAACGGCGGCCAATTGAACTTTGCGAACAACATCCGTGCGCTGGCGGGCGATCCCGTGGCGCCGAACTACCTCGCCGGCTTCAAGGCGGATGTGATCGTCGACGACATCATCTATCTCGATGAACCGTTCTTCCAGGACGGCGTCGTCGCACAGGCGGTCGACGAGGTCGTGGCGAAGGGCGTGTCGTATTTCTCGTCGGCGGGAAACCGCCCGGCGACGCAGGCCTATGATGCGAAGGTTCAACTCGTACCGGGCACCTCGAGTTCATGGGCGAACACGAATCTGGATTTCTCGGGTGTGCCCACCGCCCTGTATGCCGGTGGCTTCCACAACTTCGCGGGTGGCGGCGCGGTCGACATCGCGCAGACGCTGAACTTCACTGCCAACCCCGGCAGCAGCAACAACATCGTCTTCCAATGGAACGAGCCGTTCGATCCCGAGCCGGCGACACCTGTCGGAGCGCCTTTCGTGTCCGGCACCGGGACGGTGCCCACGGGAGGCTCCGCCGACTTCACGTTCAGCGGCACGGCGGGACAGCCGGTGTTGATCTTCGTCGACGGCGACACCAGCACCACCGGAACCTCGATCCCCGACATCGTGCTGGAACTGTACAGCCCCACCGGCGAACTACTGAGCACGATGGACACGGGCACCAACCCGGAGTCCATCTCGCTCGCCCTGCCCGCGACCGGGACGTATGTCGTCCGCGTGCTGAGCTTCGTCCCGACCCAGGGTGGCGACTTCCTGTACGAAGTGTCGAACGCCGAACTACCCGAGCCCGTGTTGTCCGACTACAACCTGCTGTTCTTCCTCTCCACGGGTGAGTACATCGGCGCGCTGGCGGAGCAGAACACGCTCACGAATCGCCCCATCGAGCTCGGCGGCATCAATGCCACCGTGACTGTTCAGATCGTGATCGCCCGCGCGAACACGCCGGCGCCGAGCCGGAACGTCGCGGACCGGATCCGCTACGTGGGTTTCGGCAACGTCAGCCCGCAGGAGTACTTCAGTTATCTCGACCCGGTGACCTACGGACACAACTCCGCCGCCGGCGCCATCGGCGTCGCAGCGTATGCGTTCTATGCCCCGTTCATACCCGAGGCCTTCACCTCCCCGGGCCCGTCCACTATCTACTTCGATCAGGACAGCCGGCGTCTCCGCCATGTCGAATATCGCGAGAAGCCGGATCTCGCGGCGATGGACGGCGCCAATACCACGTTCTTCACGACGGATTCCACGGCCGACGAGGATACGTTTCCGAACTTCTTCGGAACGAGCGCGGCGGCGCCCCATGCCGCGGCGATCGCCGCGTTGGTGCTGGACGCCGCTGGCGGACCGGGATCGATCAAGCCGAAGAAGATGCGGCAGATCCTGCAGCAGAGCGCGTTCCCGCATGACCTCGATCCATACTTCTCATCGGGCTTCGGTCTCACGCTCGGAAACCTGCTGGCGATCAACGCTTCCGCGGATGCGAATTCGATCAGCCAGTTCGATCCGAACGTGTTCACCGTGACCCACTTCGGCAGAAGCTCACTGGCCAACCTGTCGTTGAACGGCTCGAACGCCAATCCGACCAACTCGCCGAAAGGCATCGTGTTCGACGAGCGCTCGGCGCCACTGCCCGCCCCCGGCCAGCCTTTCGTCATCGGACGCACGGAAGGCCTGGCGCCGACGGATGTCTCGGCTACGTTCTCGCTGCCCGCGGATCCGCCGGGCGTCGCGGGACAATGGAAGCAGCTCGATCTCACGTTCGCGCCGGGAAGGTTCGGCAGTGGTGATCTGCTGTCGTTCGGTGTCGATCGCGACGAGACCGACGTGGCAGGTCCTGGAGGCGCAGCCGGTGGCAACTCGGCGGACCTGCTCGGCGGCGGCGTGCTGATTCCGTCGGGCAGGATCGTCCCGGGCGGCGCCAGCTTCTCGGGCCGGTTCGGAAACGGCTTCCCGTTCCGCGGCGAGTTCTTCAACGTGATCGGGCGCGGTTACAGCCAGCTCGACGGTTACGGCTTCATCAATGCGGAAGCCGCGGTGAAGGCGGCGCAGAGGCAGCGGAAGTAGGCGCCGGCCAATCCTGATCCTTTGAGCGGGCCCGCACTGGCGACAGTGCGGGCCTTTTCCCTTTCGTGATCCGTTCCCACTGGGACAAACTACTCGAGCCCCTCAGCGCGGCCGTATCAATCGGGCTGCCCGCCGCCTGCAACGGCGATGGGATCTCCGAGGGCTCGCTGATACTCCTCTTCGTTGATCGCCTCCACCGACCGCAGCTTCGTCAGCAGGTTGTCGATCAACACACGCAAACCAGGCGACGGCGTCCCGCGCGCCAGTGAACGCTGATACTTGATCGGCCCCGGGATGATCGCGACCAGGAAGGCCATCTGGGCCGGCGTCAGCGCCTGCGGTTCGCAAGCGAAATAGTGACGGGCCGCGGGGCGCAAGCCACGCAGTCCCGGTCCCCACTCGATGATGTTGAGATAGATCTCGAGGATACGGTCCTTGCCCAGCGCCGATTCGAGCAGGAACGTGATCGCCAGTTCCTGCAGCTTGCGCCCGACCTCCTTGTCACGCGACAGGAACAGGTTCTTGGCCAATTGCTGGGTGATCGTCGACGCGCCACGCGCCGCGTCTCCGCGCGCCCAATTGGTGAACAGCGCGGAAGGGAGCTCGCGAAGGTCGATGCCGCTGTGACCGTAGAAGCCCGCGTCTTCGGCCAGCAGCAGAGTACGCACGAACAGCGGCGGAACATCGTGCATCGCGATGAAGTCGGGAGATGAAGGCGCGACATCGACTGGGCGTTTCGAACCGGATCCATCGTCGGGTCGGAAGACGAAGTCGCGGCGCAGTCGCGAGATGGCTGGCGGCATCTCGCGTGGGGGACTGAAGCTCACTTTCTGGCTCACCGCGAGCGCAGCAGGATCTGCTGTGCGCCCGCGGACAGTCACTTCTATCGTGGCGGATCCCAGATCATCACTGTGGCCGCGCGCCGCCTGCAGGCTTTGGGGCACGGCCAGCCCGGCTGCACCCAGCAATCGTCCGAATTCGAGCTGCTTCAGCTCGAGTGAGAGGTCGACACTCGGATCCACCTGCATGTCGCGCAGCTTCATCGAGCCCGAGACGTTTGCACCGGCCAACGTTCCGTGGACCTCGGGGATTTCGATCGTGCCTTCGGCACGCCGCATGACTCCGTCGAATCGCAGCGACACGTCCGTCGCATCGCCGAGCTGCGGTTCGTCGTGGGCGTCATCCGCCAGCGCTCCGAAACGCGCACCGCGCGCGGCGAGGTCGACGTTGAAATGGACCGCGTCGGAACTCGTCCGAAGAATCACGTGGCCGTCCGCGATGCCGCCGTCGAGGATCGGATTGCCATCACGCCGCAACTCGAGGAGAGGTCCGATGTCGAGCGCGCGCGCCTCGAGGTTCCACCCTCTTCCCATCGAATCCGACTGCTGTCGAATCGACAGACCAGCCTCGGGCTCGCTCAACGTGAGTTGGAGATCCGCGTCGCGAATTCCCGCTACGTCCCATGCAGACTTTGACAAGTCGACCGTGAAGCCCGCCGGGCCGACGAGATTGGCGGTATCGACTGCGATTCGCAGGCGGCCGGGATACGTGGCTGTGATCACGTCGGCATGCAGCCGAAGTCCATGGCCGGGCTCGAGGTCGAAGCCGTCGAGCCGCAGGAATGGCCACAGACCGACGTGTACGGAACGAATCCGGGCGACCATGCCGCGGCGCTCGGCTGCGGCCACGATCCGTTCGTGGATCACGCGCTCGAGCTTGGGCTTCAGCAATATGGCAGCCAGGCTTGCGAGCAGAATCGCGGCGATCGCTACTCCGAGCCACCGTCGTCCGCGGGTTCGAAACATTGCCGATGTGCCCAGACGGACCTTTGGAGTTGGGTGGAAACGGAGGAAATCGACCCCTCGACCGCGGCATTATGAGAGCGCGCGGCCAGTCAGTCGAACCTCGTTGATCGACCCGCGGGCCCCCACCGGACATCCGCACGCAGCACGGGGCAGAGCTGGTCACGCCTGGTCCGCATTCCCGCCTCCGGCAGGAGACATCGATCAGCTTCGATGCAGAAACGCCTTCTCTGCCTTCTTGGCTTTCTTTGCGGCCCGCTTCTCGTCGAAGGTCTTCAGTGCCTTCTTTCTTGCGCTTTTCTTCTGCTCCATCCCCTTGCTCATGACCAGGCTCCCGCTTGCAGTTTGCTCAAGAGGGCGTTCAACGCCCCAGATGGTACGGGCTTGGCCAGGCAACCCATGAAACCGGCGGCGCGGGTCATTTCTGCGTCTCCGTTCAAGGAGATTTCGGCCACGGCCAGCAAAGGCACCTGGCGAACGGATTTCGAAAGGTGTGAGCGGAAGCGATGCGCGAGCTGATAACCCGTCATGTCGGGCAACTCGAGATCGAGCAGCGCAACGGCAGGAGAGAACTCCACCGCGGCCACGAGCGCGCGACGCGCCGAGTACGCGGTGAAGGTGGTGAGGTATCCGAGATCGTGCAACGTGCGCTTGAGGGTGTCAGCCGAGCGCATGTCTTCGTTGACGATCAGGATCCTGAAATTCGAAGTCGCGAGCTCAGGCGCCGGTTGTTGTTCGGCTTCCAGCGGAATCTGCCACCGCGGCATGGCTTGAGAATGGATTTGCATGGTTCCTCCGGAAGGGCGAGTTGGCGCGCGTGCTCTATCAGTAGCGAGATCCGCCGGAACGCGGCCGATCCTGCGCCTCGTTGATCTTGAGCGCACGGCCGTCGAGCTCCTTGCCATTGAGCGCCTGCATGGCACGCGATGCGTCCGAGCTGGACATCTCGACGAAGCCGAAGCCGCGGGGGCGACCGGAATCCCGATCGCTGATCAGCGAAATCTTCTCCACCGTGCCGTGAGGAGCGAAGAGATTGCGAATGGCTTCTTCAGTGGCCGTGAAAGGAAGGTTTCCGACATAGAGTTTTGTCATGAGAGATATCTCGAGTGAAAAGTAAGAGTCGACACCGGCGCGCCGTCCGGTGCGTCGGTAGTTCGGGAGGCTTCTGAGATGGCACTCTGGCCTGGAAGGAGGCGCCGAAGGGGCGCACGGCCAAGGAGTCAAGGCGAAAGGATCACGAGCGGGGTCGACGGTATCACGTTGAGGCGCAGATAGCCCGTGAATTCGCCGGGCGCCCTCGGTACGCCGGCGAACATGTGCGCTCCAACAGGCGTAACGTACCCCTGTGATCAATTCTGCCGGACCTGAAGGAAACCAGATCCTGATGGCGCTGCCGCCCGCCGAGCGCGAGCGGCTCTTTCCACACATGAGGCTCGTAGAGATGCCTTTCGGCATGGTGCTCTACGAGTCGGGCGCCGTGCTGCGTCACATCCATTTTCCGGTCGACTCGATCGTCTCGCTGTTGTAC
>JBKPPO010000260.1:0-4388 GCA_046733635.1 Pseudomonadota bacterium
GCCCTCATTCGAGCGTGGCATCTTGACCCGGATAAAAGTGACGAAGATCTCGCCACTCTGTGTAGTGCTGATCATCAACAATTGCGGTGGGCTTGGGCAAGAAGCCCTCAAAGCAATCCTCGATCCCAAGCTCCAGGGCCATTGCCCGGGCATATTCTGCACCGCCTGTACTCCATAGATACAATCGAACCCCTGCTGCTTTCAGACTCCGAACGCTACCGATAGTGCGAGGAATGGGAATCCGCTTGGTTCCTGCGTGGCGAACCAGGGTGTCGTCTACATCAAAAAAGATGACGGGCGTCTGTGGCACGCGTGACTCTGACGTCTAACGGTTGAGTTGAGCGGCGCGCACGCCGGCGTATGAGCTTGGCACTTTATCCCTCACGCGTCCGCTCGAACGATGTGTTAGGCGACTCTGGCTTATGTGAGTAGCCATCTTGCGCCCCGACCTATCCCGTACCACAGCGCCGACACCGCCAGCATCGCAACATACGCCAACACCAGGTTGCGGAGAAACTTCAAATCGAAGGGGTCTTCCGCGGACGAGCTGTCGTCCCCGTTCAGAGAGTTCTTCCAAGCGCGTTTGATGACGCGGAAGAGCAGTTGCGCGACTGCCCCCACTGCGATCGTTATTAGGAATGGCCATGATGAGTACCCGGCATAACAGAGCGCGACGATTACCCCGAGCCCTACTCCGATCATATACACCATGAACGGAACAGAGGTTTTAGACGCCGAGGAAGCTGTTGATTCCATGCGAGAGTCGCCTAACTCTTATTTAGAGGACCGAAAGTTCAAATAGAAAGTAGCCATTTCAGTCATAAACAAACCTATCTCTTCTTCCATGTGCCTGTTTTTACTACAGCACATGCCTTTCCGCGTCGTCAAACGTTCCTCCGGCCAAGTGCGACATGTCGCATAAGCCGCGCCTCCTCGACGAGGTGCGTGAAGCCCTCCGCCTGCGCCACTACAGCTACCGCACCGAGCAGCAATACGTGGGCTGGATCCGCCGCTACATTCTGTTTCATGGCAAGCGCCATCCCGACACGCTGAGCGGCGACCACGTCGAGGCCTTTCTGTCACATCTGGCGTTGTCACGACACGTCGCTTCGGCCACGCAGGCTCAGGCGCTGTCGGCCCTCCTGTTTCTCTACAGACACGTACTGAATGTGGAGTTGCCCTGGCTGGATTCCGTCGTCCGGGCAAAGCGACCGAAGCGCCTGCCCGTCGTCCTCACACGCGAGGAAACCCTTGCCGTGCTGTCGCAGCTGGACGGAACTTGCGCTCTGGTCGGCAGGCTGCTTTACGGTAGTGGCCTGCGCATCCTGGAAGCGCTTCGAGTTCGTGTGAAAGATGTGGATGTGAGAAAGCGGATCCTGACGGTCCGCGATGGAAAGGGCGCGAAGGATCGTGTAACGGTGCTGCCGGAGTCGCTGTTGCCGGAGCTCCGGCGCCAACTTCGAAGGGTGCGTGAGCAGCACGAGCTGGCGATGGCGCGAGGATACGGTGGTGTCGAACTTCCTCACGCGCTCGAGCAGAAATATCCGCGCGCGCCGTTCGAGGCGGGTTGGCAATATGTGTTCCCCGCAGCTACTCCATCCCGCGATCCGCGCTCCGGCGCATGGCGTCGTCACCACTTGTCGATCAAGCTGATGCAGCGACGCGTGAAGATGGCCGTCCAGTCGGCGGGCATCGATAAGCCGGTGTCCTGCCACACGTTCCGCCATTGTTTCGCGACTCACCTCATCGAAAGCGGCGCGGACATCCGGACAGTCCAGGAGCTGATGGGCCACGCAAGCGTCAAGACCACGCAGATCTACACCCATGTGTTGAACCGCGGCGGCATCGCGGTTCGCAGCCCGCTCGACTGACTACCCCCAGTAGTCCTTCACGCAGCGCCCACTGCGCGGCAGATCCTCGAACGTATCGAACCCGTCGAAGTGATCGATCGGAATCTCCGCCACGGCCCCGGGCTCCGACAGCCGCACATTCACCGCAATGCGCCTCCGCCCATCTTCCTCGAGCCGCAATCCCAGCCAATGCGTGATGCAGCCGCACTTCGGGCAGAAGTTGAAACTCAGCGCCTTGCCGCGCACGAACGGCGTGGTCTCACCACTCACGCGTATTCGGCCGCCTTCATAGTCATAAATCCACAATGCGCCATACCGGCGGCACGCGGTGCAGTTGCAGGCAGTGGCGCCCTCGGGAACCCCGTCGAACTCCCAATGCACCGCGCCGCACAGACAAGAACCTTTGAGCATTTCGCCTCCCGATCTCACCAGGGCTGACCGCACAGGTCCACTTCATGCGGCGAACCAATCAAACCACGGGGATCCAGAACCATGCAGTTGGCCACCCAAGTCCTGGCGCCCGTCGACTGCGCATACGTCACTTTCGCATCGAGCCGCCGCCACTGCAGTTTCGAGTAGAAATGCACCAGCGGATCCGCGCACAACAACATGCCGCACTCGACGCCCGGCAGCGCGAACCACGCGGAAACACTCTTGCGCAGCATCTCGGAGCCGACGCCGCGCCCACGAAACGCACTCACCGTGATGACATTGTTGAGCCCGGCGACGCGCACGTCGATCCCATCCACTCGCACCGTGCGCAGGATGATGTTGTGGAACGCAGCGAACTCCTCGCCGACGAACGCGCGGAAGCACCAATCCGGCTGTGCCCATTCGGTCTCGCGCACCAGCGCGTATTGGCTGAACTCCGCTTCGGCCAGCTCCTCGAGACGTTCCCATTCGACAGCAGGCAGATCGGCGCAGCGCGCGCTCAGGATCTTCATTTCAGATTCTTCTCGAATCGCCAGACTTCCAGGCGAAACGTAGTTTCATCGGGCATCGGCAATTCCAGGACGGTGTTGCCGACGTGCTGCCAGCCACTCTTCGTATAGAACCTCGCAGCACGATCATTGCCGATCGCGCAGGCCAGCCACGCGGTTCGAACGCCGCGTTCACGCAACATCGATTCCGCATCTTTCATGAGAGCGGCGGCAACGCCGGTGCCGCGCGCGGCGGCGCTCACGTAGAACTGGTAAAGCTCATCCCCCTGAAGCATGACGAAGCCGAGCGGTGCGTCGCCGCCATCCGCGACACGCACATCCGCCAGGTGCGTGTGCATCCGCTCGCGGAAGTTCTCGAGCGTCCGATGCCGCGCGAGTTCCGCCGGCACGATGCGCGCATGCGCGTCCTGCCACCCCGAGTGCCAGAGCTCCGCGAGTGCATCGACTTCCTGGATTTGCGCGTCCCGGATCACGGGCGCGAAGGTATCAGGCGCTGGCGCTGCCCGAAAGCGCCGCCCGCCCGAACCACTGCAGCTCCGCGGCGCTCTTCGCCACGTTGCCGATGATCATGAGCGTAGGCGCCTTCACCTGATGCGCGGCGGCGTCGCGCTGCATGCCATCCACGGTGGTGAGCACCACCCGCTGTTCCGCGCGGCTGGCGTTCTCGACGAATGCGACAGGCATGTCGGCGGGAACGCCCGCGGTCAGCAGTTGCGAGCGCAGCCCCGCGAGGCGGCCCACGCTCATGTAGAACGTGAGCGTCTCGCGGCCGGCGGCGAGATCGGCGTAGCTGTACTGCGCGAGCTGCTCATCGCTATTACCGGTGAGCAAGCGCACGGCCTGCGAATGCCGCCGGTCGGTCAGCGGAATGCCGGCATACGCGCCGGCGGCCAGCGCGGCGGTGATGCCGGGAATCACTTCGAACGAAACGCCGTGCTGACGTAGATAGTCGATCTCTTCGCCGCCGCGGCCGAACACGAATGGATCGCCGCCCTTGAGCCGCACGACGTACTCGCCGCGCTGCGCGTGCTCGACGAGTAGCTTGTTGATCTCGTCCTGGGTCGCGCCACCGCCGCCGACGAACTTGCCGACGTCGAAGCGCGCAGCATCACGCCGCGAAAGATCGAGGACTTCGGCGGACACGAGCCGGTCGTGCACGATGACATCGGCTTCCTGCAGCGCGCGCAGGCCCTGCAGCGTCATGAGGCCGGCATTGCCGGGTCCGCCACCGACGAGTACGACATGCCCGGCAGGCAGGCCATCGACCTTGTCCAACGCCTGCCGTGTGAGCTGCTCGGCCTGCGCCACGCGATCCGCCCGCAGCGACGCGGCAACGGGACCGGTGAGCATCCACGACAGAAATCTGCGGCGTGCGCCGATGTCCGCGAACTTCTGCTTGATGGCGCCACGCCACTTGTCGGCGAACGCGGCCAGCGGACCGAGCGAGCCATCGAGTAGCGTCTCGAGCCGCTCGCGGATGAGCCGCGCGAGCACGGGCGAGGTGCCGCCGGTGGAAACAGCGATCTGCACGGGCGAGCGGTCGATGATGGCCGGCATGATGAAGCTGGAGAGCTCGCGGTCATCGACGACATTGCAG
>JBKPPO010000261.1:0-9971 GCA_046733635.1 Pseudomonadota bacterium
AGGACATGCTGAGCAACGGGGGCGCCGCCGCAATGGCGGTTGCCCCCGCCCGGGACCGCCCTTAACATGCCCGCCTCTTTCAAAACCCAGCCATCCCAGAGGGGCTAATTAAATGAGCAATTTCGAGACGCAGGCAGCCAAGATCCGCAACCAGCCAGGATTCATCGCAGCGCTGGACCAGAGCGGCGGCAGCACGCCGAAAGCGCTCAAGCTCTACGGCATCGAAGAGAACACCTACTCGGGCGAGCAGCAGATGATGGACCTCGTCCACCAGATGCGTACCCGCATCGTCACGAGCCCCAAGTTCACGGGCGAACGCATCGCGGGCGCCATCCTGTTCGAAGCCACGATGGATCGCGAGTTCGGCGGCAAGCCGGCGGCTGATTACCTGTGGAACGACAAGAAGGTCGTGCCCTTCCTCAAGATCGACAAAGGGCTCGCCGACGAAGCCAATGGCGTGCAGCTCATGAAGCCGATGCCGACGCTCGACGACCTGCTCAAGAAGGCGAAGAGCAAAGGCATCTTCGGCACCAAGGAGCGTTCGGTCATCAAGCAGAACAATCCCGAAGGCATCAAGGCCGTCGTGAAGCAGCAGTTCGAGATCGCGCGCCAGGTGCTGTCGCACGGCCTCGTGCCGATCGTCGAGCCGGAAGTGGACATCAAGAACCCGGACAAGAAGGGTTCGGAAGAAGTCCTCAAGAAAGAGATTCTCGCGGAACTCGACAAGCTGCCGGCCAACCAGCAGGTGATGCTCAAGCTCACGATTCCCGACGTGGACAACCTCTACGCGGACCTCGTGAAGCACCCGCGCGTGCTCAAGGTCGTCGCGCTGTCGGGCGGCTACTCGCGTGATGAAGCCAACAAGCGCCTTGCCAAGCAGAACGGCATGATCGCAAGCTTCTCGCGTGCGCTCTCCGAAGGCCTCACGGCGCAGCAGAGCGATGCCGAGTTCAACACCGCGTTGGACAAGGCCATCCAGAGCATCTACGACGCGTCGAAGACCTGATCGATTCGCGAATCGGTTGATCAAGAACCCCGGTGGCGAGAGCTGCCGGGGTTTTTTTGTTGGCAGCCGGGATCTTGAGTGGCGATCCGATCCATCCCCTACGCGCGCCGGCGGCGCGGGCTTACTGCCAGGTGTGCGGTCTACTCGTACGGTAGTGCGGCTATATAAAGGAGTCGCCATGCCGAACCAGCGCCCCGACGATCCCAAACAGCCCGGAAAGGTTCAGCCCGAACAGCGCATCGACACCGACCAGGAGCTCGATGAGCACGTGGAGACCGAGGAAGAGCAGGCTGCGATGGAGTCCGAGAAAGCGTTCGATCTGGCGATCACGCGTATTCCGCCGGGTTGAGTCATGGCCGATCGCCTCCTCTGGCGAAGTAGGATGTTGCTTACCTCCTGCTAGGGCGGCCCCTTACGAGCGCGGCGCGGGCTCCATATAGCATCGCAGCACTCGTTCGCTGCTCCTAACAACTCTCCCATGAAGACCCTCGCAGAAGAGTCGAACGCCGTACGGACCGCTCCTGAGTCCGCGCCGGCACCGCCCAAGCCGTCCATCCTCATGGTGGACGACACTCCCGCGCGATTGCTCACCTACGAAGCCGTGCTCTCCGACATGCCCGTGCACTGCGTGCGCGCGCACTCCGGCGAGGAGGCGCTCCAACTACTTCTCAAGCATTCGTTCGCCCTCATCCTGCTCGACGTCAACATGCCCGGCATGGATGGATTCGAGGTCGCGCGCCATGTGCGCTCCCATGCGCGGCTCGGCAAGACACCCATCATCTTCATCAGCGGCGAACGCATCGGTGACCTGGATCGCCTGAAAGGTTATGAGGTCGGCGCGATCGACTACATCAGCGTGCCTGTGGTGCCCGAGATCCTGCGCAGCAAGGTCGCGTTGCTCATCGAACTCCACCACCGGCGGGCAGAGCTCGATCACCTGACGCAGGCGAATGCACAGGTGCGGCAGACGGCGGCGCCCGATGCCGAGGAGGCCGGCGCGCGGCAGTTTCGCGCGATGTTCGAACAATCTCCCGACGTGCAGTTCATCCTGCGTGGCGACCGCGACGCCAGCGGCAATGTCTCGAACCTGCGCTATCTGGAAGCGAACACCGCGGCGCTGCGCTTCTATGGGCGCACGCGCGAGGAGGTGGTCGGCAAGACCGTTCAGGAGACGTTCCCGGAACGCGCGGCCCGGGCGGAGATGGTCTACCAGCGAGCGCTGGCCGGCGAAGTTCAGCAGTACGAAACCGAATACAACGGCGTGCACTTCTTCGTGCGCGCCTTCGCCGTGGACGCTTGCAGCGTGGCCTTGTGTTGCACCGACATCACGGAGCGCCGTCGCACCGAGTTCGCGCTTGCGAACAGCGAAAGACTCTTCCAGGCGCTGCTCGAGCAGTGCCCGGTGGGTGTCGCCCAGTGCGACATGGATGGACGGTTCCGCTACGTCAATGCCGGCTACTGCGACATGCTGGGTTATACCGCCGAAGAATTGACGAAGCTGACCTGGCAGCAGATCACGCATCCCGACGACATCGAAGCGGACATGGCGTTGGGAAAGAAGGTGTTGGCTGGCGAGCTTCCGCACTACAACCTCGAGAAACGTTACGTCCGCAAGGACGGCACGCCCGTCTGGATCAGCATGTTCGGCAACTTCATCTTCGACGAGCAGAAGCTGCCGGTGCAGGGTGTCGCCGTCGCGGTCGACATCAGCGCCCGAAAGCTCGCCGACGCCGCCGTTCGCGAGAGCCGACAGCGGTTGCAGCTGGCCCACGAGGCCGCGGGCCTCGGCTCTTTCGACTGGGACATCAAGGGAGATCGCATCACCTGGGACGATCGGACCCGCGAACTCTGGGGCGTTCCACCCGACCTGCCGCTGACCCTGCCCATGGCCATGCTCGGCATCCACGCCGAGGATCGCGACAGGGTGTCCGATCGCATCAAGACTTCGCTCGATGCCGCCAGCGGCGGGCGCTACCTGTCTACCTACCGCGTGGTCAACGCCAGGGACAAACTCACGCGGTGGATCGAAGCGCACGGCCAGGTGCAGTTCGACGGCCACGTTCCGGTGCGCATGGTCGGCACCTTGCGCGACATCACCGAGCGCGTGGACGCCGAACGCTCGCTGCGCCAGAACGAAGAGCGCTTCCGCGAGTTGGCGCACAACATCGATCAGATCGTCTGGACCTGTGACGCCACCGGCCAACCTACCTGGTTCAACGACCGCTGGTACGAGTTCGCCGACGTCCCGCTCGAACGCATGATCGACGAAGGGTGGAGCATGCTGGTCCACCCCGCGCACGCCGAGCGCGTCGCGCAGCGCTTCCGCCACTGCATCCTCACGGGCGAAACCTGGGAGGACACGTTCCCCGTGCGATCCAAGCACGGCGAGTACCGCTGGTTCCTGTCGCGCGCCATTCCCATCCGTGCATCGGACGGCACCGTGCTGCGGTGGTTTGGCACGAACACGGACATCACCGCGCACCGCGAACTCCAGGATGCGCTGACCGATGCGGATCGCCGCAAGGACGAGTTCCTGGCGATGCTCGCACACGAGCTGCGCAATCCGGTGGCGCCGATCGTCAACGTCGCGCAGATCCTCGCGCGCAGGCTCAAGTCAGATGCCCAGGGGTTGGAACTCGTCGCCATCGTGCAGAGGCAGGTGACCCATCTCGCACGGCTGCTCGACGATCTGCTCGATGTCGCGCGCATCACTCGCGGGCGCATCGACCTGCGCCGTGAGCCGCTTCACGTCAACGAGTGCATCGGCATCGCGAGCGAGACGGTGGAGCCGCTGTTGCACGCTGGGCAGCACCGGCTCGAGATCTCGCTCGCCCCCGAGGAATTGCGTGTGGATGCCGATCGCGTCCGACTCACGCAGTGCCTGACGAACCTCTTGAACAACGCGGCCAGGTATTCCGAGCCGGGCACGACCATCCGTGTGCGCACCTTCGCCCGGGATGGCAATGCCGTCATCGAAGTGCGCGACGAAGGCCGCGGCATCTCGCCGGACGTGCTGCCGAAGATCTTCGAGCTGTTCGCGCAGGATCAGCGAGCGCTCGATCGACAGTCGGGCGGGCTCGGCATCGGCCTCTCCGTCTGCAAGAAGCTCATGGAGATGCACGGCGGATCGGTGAGTGCGGCGAGCGAAGGCGTTGGACGCGGCTCGACGTTCACGCTAGCGATGCCCTTGCTTGCGGCTGCGAAGGAAACCGCGATCGGTGACGAAAAGGCTTCGGTATCGCCCCGCCGCGTGCTCATCGTCGACGACAACATCGACGCCGCGGACTCGATCGCGATGCTGCTGCAAATGTCGGGTCATCAGACGCAGGTGGTCTACGGCGGCGAAGAGGCGCTCGCCGCGCACGCGTCGTTCGATCCGGAGGTGGTCGTGCTCGACATCGGCCTGCCGGGGATGGACGGATACGAAGTGGTTCAGGAACTTCGCGAGTCAGGGTTCGCGGGTCGCGCGATCGCGCTCAGCGGCTACGGCCAGCCCGAGGACATGCAAAATGCGATGCGGGCCGGTTTCGACGCGCACCTGGTGAAGCCGGTGGATCTCGATGCGCTGGAGCGAGCGTTATCCGCTGACAAGGCGCGATAGGCAGCGGAATCCCTAGGTCAAACCGTGCCAGGCGATGTGCGCTCGCTCACGTTTCCACGGGGCGCGCCGCAACGCTTCACGGATCGCCGGACGTCACGTTTCGCGTGGCGATGCTTTGCGACATCCTCGCGCACATCTCCCAGCACGTGCCGTTCCGTGAAACTGATCCACTGCATATACGCCAGCCGCGCGATCGACCCGCCGACCGAGAGCGGCATGCAGGCGATCCTGGAACGCTCGCGGGTGAACAACGCCGCGCGGAACATCACGGGCATGCTGCTGTTCGTCGACGGCACCTTCTTCCAGGTGCTCGAAGGTGACGAACCGCGCGTCGACGAAACTTACCGCTTCATCTCGCGCGACGCCCGCCACGACCGCGTGACGCAGATCATCCGCGAGTCCATCGCGCGCCGCAGCTTCGGCGAGTGGAGCATGGGCTTCACTGCCGTGGGGCGCGCGGACGCGCAGCGACTCGTCGGCGAGAATGATTTTTTCCGTGGAGCGAACTGCCTCGAAGGCATCAACCCCGGCCGTGCGAAGAAGTTGTTGGCGGCATTCGCCGCGGGTCGCTGGCGCACGGATCAGACCGGTGCGCATCGCGCCCACGCTCGCGTGGGCTGAGCCTTGATCGAATACCGCGCGAGCTTCGCGTTTCAGCCCATCGCCGATATCTCTGCCCGCAACGTGTTTGCGTACGAGGCGCTCGCCCGCGGCGCCCGCGGTGAGCCGGCCGGCGCGGTATTCGGCGCGATTCCGCCGGGGGAAATGCATGCCTTCGATCACGCGGCGCGATTGAAGGCCGTCAGCATGGCCGCGCAACTCGGCCTCGGCTGCAAGTTGTCGCTGAACGTGCTGCCGGGCTCCATCGAATCCATGCCCGAGAGCCTGGACAAGCTAGTGGATCATGCGTCACTCACGGGCCTTGCGCCGGAGCAGCTGATGCTCGAGATCACCGAGAGCGAGGCGGTGCAGCGGCCCAAGGAATTCAGCCAGCGGCTGGATCGCTTCCGCGCCCGCGGCGTGCGCCTCGCGATCGACGACTTCGGCGCCGGATATTCGGGGCTGAACCTGCTCGCCTATTTCCAGCCCGATCTCATCAAGCTGGACATGCACCTGGTCCGCGACATCGATCAGGCGGGGCCGCGCCAGGCCATTGCGCGCGCGGTGCTGCAGGTCTGCGACGACCTCGGCATCGAGGTCATCGCCGAGGGCGTGGAGACGATGGGCGAATACGACTGGTTCCGTCGCGTGGGCGTGCGACTGTTCCAGGGCTATCTACTGGGGCGGCCCGCGCACGAGGCGCTGGCCGAACCGGGTTTTCCGGCCTGACTAGAGACGGCTTAGAGCGACATAACGCGACTTGTCATTGCGCGAGAAGTCGGCATGGGCCTACAGGCAGCCTGTGCAATCGTAGCCGCACCAGATCGGTGAGAACCCCCGCACGCCAGGCGCGCCGCGAAATCCCTATGCTCCGCGCCAACAATTATTCGGGGATCGGGATGAATTCACTGGCTTCACCAACACGAGATCGCCGCAAGGTCCCGCTGTTCAGCTTGATGGCATCGTTGCTGGCCTTCATCGCGGCGCCCGTGTGTGCGCTCGACGCGGGCGACATCATCGTGACGCGCGTCGACGGCGAAGTGCAGTTCATGCTCGACGGGGCCGTGAAGTCGCTCAAGGCCGGCGCGGTGTTGAAGCTTCCCGCGGTAGTCAGGACCGGCAAGGATGGCGCCGTGGAGTTGAAGCAGGGCGCCACCAGCATTCGCGTCGGCCCGGAGACGGAACTCAACTTTCCGGCGACCGAGAGCCGGGGTGGTCCGATCGACCGCGTGATCCAGTCGAAGGGCAACGCGTTCTACGACATCGGCAAACGTGGCGGACGCAAGTTTCGCGTCGAGACTCCTGTCCTCGTCGGAGTGGTGAAGGGCACGCAATTCAACGTGACTGCGTCGGAAGATGGCGCCACGATCTCGCTGTTCGAAGGGCGGCTCGAAATCCAGGACATGAGCGGCGGCGCGATCGACCTGCAGGCCGGAGAGATCGCTTCACGCAAGAGTGGCGACGGCTCCACCAATGTATGGAAGATGAGTAGCAAGGCCGCGCCAACCGGCACGCCACCGAAGACATCGTCGGCCGTGCGCGCGCCGGGCGGCGACGTGATCGCGGCGAATGCCCGCGACACCAGCGTCGAGCCCGGCGACAACCTCGCCTCCGGGCTGCTCGCGTCGGACCTCGCAATCGCTGGAGGCACGGCCGTGCCGTCGCCGCTGATCGATCCGGTAACGGGTGCGCCCGAAGCGCCTGTGGTTCCGGCGCAGCCGGATGTCGGCATCGACACGCCTGCGGTCGAAACGCCTGTCGTCGACATGCCCGTCGTCGATACACCTCCGCCGGTCGAAGCGCCGACTCCGCCAGTCGACCTCCCGCCTGATGTCGCCGTTCCTCCCGACCTCGGCGTGGGCGGTGACGTGACCACTCCGCCCGATACGGGCGCGGGCGGCATTCCCCATGAACCTGTCACGCCACCGGCCGATCCGATTCCGGACCTGGACACCACGCCCGATCCGGGCGAGTTGCCGGATCTCGACGTGGACGATGACGATGGCAACAACGGTCACGGCAATGATGACGACCGCGACGACTCGAGCAACTCCGGCCACGGCAGATCGGGGCGTCGGTAGGTAGACGCGCCGCGGCGGAGGATCTCTCGTGGGCTCGCACGCTCGCGGCGATTCGGAAGCCATCGCCTACAGCCACCGGGAGTCCGATGCGATAGGGTGCGGCGGTGCCGTTCACCGTCTCTCACGCCGCCGCCGTCCTGCCGATCCACGCGCTCGGCAGACACCAGCTGCCGCTGAGCGCGCTCATGATCGGCAGCATGGCGCCGGACTTCGGATACTTCTTTTCGCACGACGCCAGCCGGGAGCTGACGCACAGCTTCGCGAGCCTGCTGTATCTCTCGCTGCCGGCCGGGCTCGCCGTGTGGCTGTTCTATGTCGCCGTGCTCGAGAAGGCGACCATCACGCTGCTTTCCGACCGGTGGCATACCAGGTTCGCGCATACGGAAGCGTTGACGCCGGGGCTGATTGCGCGGGCCGGCGTCGCCATCGTGTTGGGCGCGCTCACGCACATCCTGTGGGATGCGCTCACGCATCGCGGCACCTTCATCACGGATGCGATACCCGCCTTACGCGGACCCACGCCCGGCTTCAGCTGGATGCCTATCTACCACCTGCTGCATGGCCTGAGCTCGGTGGTGGGATTGGTGATCCTGGTGATCTGGGCGCGCGGCTTGCACCGGCTCCCGGCGCGCTCCCTCATCCGGCCTTACAAGATCAGCGAGGCGGCGCGGGTGCGCGCGTTGTGGCTGCTCGCCGGCGCGTCGCTGCTCGGAACACTCATGCACTGGTGGCCGTACATGCATCGGCGCTATGACGCGCAGTTCTTCTCGGCGGCCGTGGGGCTGATGTCGGGGTTCTTCGTGGCGTGGTGCGTGGTGGCGATCTTCCTGCGGGTTCGGGCGCGCCGCTGAATCCGGCCAGCGCCCGAACGAATCTGCGCACGATCACGCAGCGGCGAACGTGATCCGGTTTCCCACGTACGGGCGAATCACCTTGCCCGGCATCACGCGCAGCGCCTCGGCGATGAACACTTCGCCCGTGCAATGCATCGGGATGATGTAGGCAGGGTCCATCTTCACGAACTCTTCCGCCGTGCGTCGCGCCTCATCATCGGTGCGCGGCCGCACGAGGTGGAAACCGCCGACCACCGCGTGCACCTTCTGGATTCCCGAAATACTCTGCGCCCGTCTCACGGAGTTCAGTACGCCGCGATGGCTGCATGAGGCGATCACCACCAGGCCCAGGCCTTTGACGGCATAGAACGTGGCGAGCTCGTGTTCGCCGTCGTCGGGCAGTTCCTTCATGTCGCGTTTCGCGGCGGCAAGTGACTTCTTGCTACAGCCAACGCCCGGGCGCATCTGCGTCGGGATGGCCGCGCGCTCGAAACTGTCGAGCGGGATCAGGCCGGTGGTGAACGCGTGTTCGGCCACCACCGCGGGCGATGTCGCGATCCTCACATCGAAGCCCGCACTCGCGAGGAGCTTGCGGTCGAGCGCGCCCATGACCGGAGGCGGCGATCCGATCATCGCCAGCCGTTCGCAGAAGGTCTCCTCGCCGCCGACGACCAGTGGCAGTTGCTGCGGCGGGATGTCATTGCCGAACAACCCCGCGAAGCCACCGTAATGATCGAGGTGGCCATGGCTCAGTACCGCTGCGTTCAGTTCCCTGGCATCGATGCCCAGCAGCTCGAGGTTGTTAGCCAGCACCTCGGGCGAGTAGCCCAGGTCCACGAGCACCGAGCGCGCTTCCGTGCCACGCTGCGACCGCGCCAGCAGGGAGAGCCCGAACTCCGCCATGAGCGCCTTGGGTGACATGCGCGTCGCCGGAGCGCCACCGCCGCTGCGCTGGACACGCAGGCCGGGCAAGGTCTGATCCGGCAGGAAGGGGCCGAACACCGCGTTGTCGACGATCACCTGAAGCATGAGCGAGTCGACTTCCGGCACCGCCGGCGGTACGGCGGCACGCGCCGGCAGGGACTTCATCGCAGCGAGCGTGGCAAGCGCGCCGGTGACGAAGCCGCGGCGAGTGGCCGTCGTTGGTTGGTTCGCGGTCATCCAGTCTCCCTCGATCAGATGGCGATGTCGGCAGTATGCCCGAAGGTCAGGGGTTCACCACCGACTCGAAGAATGCCTTCATCTCCGCCGCGTAATACACGCCATACTGCTTGAACGTCGCCTTGGTCGCCGCATCCGGCTTCCAGTCGAAGAACGCGTGGCCCGCGCCGCCTACCTGCACGTATTGCACGCGTTGGCCCGCCTTGACCAGCGCATCCATGAACGAACGGCACATCTCGTCCTGGATCAGCGGATCCGCAGTGCCGCGGATCAGGTACTGCGGCACGGAGCGCTCCGAGGCTTTCGGAATGTGCGCGATCGGCGAGATCGCGATCTTCCACGAATCATTCGCCGACGGATCTTCGGAGTGGTGATTCAGGAACGGTCCGCCGAACACGCCGTAGGTGGGCGCTGCGCCCTTGATGGCCGAAAGCATCTCCTTCTTCACGTCCGCCGTGGACTTGCCCTTCGGCAGGTAGCTAGGCTTGAACTCGAACACGCCGGCGGTCTTGCCGAAGCCGCCGTCGCCGATCATGTCGACCATGAGCGAGCCCGCCGCGGAGAGATGGCCGCCCGCGCTGTCGCCGGTGAGCACGACGCGCTTCGCGTCGCCGCCATACGAGGCCGCGTGCTCCATGATGTGCGCCACCGCTCCGTAGACGTCTTCGATGAGGTTCGCCATCGTGTTG
>JBKPPO010000262.1:0-5360 GCA_046733635.1 Pseudomonadota bacterium
GTGGGCATCATCGGCGTGCTCATACTCGAGGCCATGCTGTTCTGAATTATGTAGCCTGGACGCCGCCGAGCCCCGCTCGACAGTTAGGCTGCGTGGCGTCGGGAAACCAAAAGGAAGGGGAGCATGAAGAAGACGAAGATCTTCGCGGCAGCGGCCGCACTGGCGATCACGGAGGTGGCGCAGGCCATCCCGGTTTCGTTTGAATTCAGCGGTGCGATCCAGAACGTCACGGTCGAGAACTGGATCGGTCAGCGCGCCACCGGTCAGTTCGTGTTCGACACGGACAACTTCACTTTGCTGCCCACGCCCCTGCCGCAGTACACCTGGACGGACGTATTGCCGTTCGACGCCCGGCCGGCGCCGATAGGCGCAAGCCTCGCGGTGGGCTCGGACTTCATCTCGCTCAATGCCGAGATCGAGACTTACGGCGGCATCCACTTCATCGACAGCTGCCAGGCAACCTGCCTGCCCAACCACATGGAGAGCTGGTCCATCACGGGCAACACGCAGTCGTTCGCGCTGGGATCGCCGACGCCGGCGGCGGGCTATGTGACGTCGAGCCTCTCGTTCCGGTCCAGCACGCCTTTCGACTGGCAGAACCCGACCAGTTTCGATTTTTTCGATGGCGCCAGCGCCAGACCCGAATCCGTGCTGGCGCTGCCATTACTGCAGCTCACCGGCCATTACACACGCCTCGAGTACCGATGCCGCGATGTCGTGAGCGAGGATGAGGATCGTTGCATCCCGGTGCAGCAGACCTCGATGTCGTTCGCGGTGGACACCGTCACCCGCACCGTCATTTCGCAGTCCGTCCCCGAACCCGGCACGCTGGCATTGATGGGCATGGCGCTGTTGGGCGGCGCCGTGATACGCCGACGTCGCTCCGCCAGGAGCTGAGACCCGATGCACGCAGGCCACCCGCGCGGGTGGCCTGCTATTCGCCCTTACGGCGATCTCCAGCGCTGCTGCGCCTGCGACCGCGCTCACCGACATTCGGTCACATCGCTGGCAGGGTGGAGCGATGCAGGAGGCCCGTCCCAAACACCGGCAGATTCACCCGCTCCGTGATGGATTGCTCGCGGGCGTCTGCACTTTCCTGGTCTCCGCGGTCGGCCTCACGATCCTGTACCTCAAGGCGCACGACATGCAGGTCGACGCTGCCCGCACGGAACTGCTGCAGCTCGCGCGCGCGACGGCCGCGCAAATCGACGGCGATCTCCACAAGACGCTCGACTCGCCGGCCAGGGAAGGCAGCCCCGAGCACCTGAAGCTGCTGGACACAATCGCGCGCATGCATCGCGCCACGCACGACATCTACTACGTGTACTCCGGCGTGTATCGCAACGGCCGCATCTACTGGGTGCTCGACGGCGCGAATCTCTATCGTGTGCCCGGCAACGACCTCGCGGTCGCGCCGATCATGACGCTGTACGAGTTGCGTGAAGAAACCTATGAAGCGGCTTATCGCGATGGGGTCGAATACGTCGATGCCGCGCCGCGACCCAACGCGGACGGACACAGCTACCTGAGCGCGGCCGCGCCGATACGGGATAGCGCGGGCAACGTCGTCGGCATGTTCGGACTGGATCTCGTCCTCGACAACTTCGAAGCGCGCATGGCTGCGATGCGCCGCGTGCTCTACACCGCGCTCGCCGTCGTCGGTCTGTTGTCGATCGCTGCGGGCGGCATCGCGCACCAGATGCGCCGGTTCGCCGCGTCGATCGTGCACAAGATGCGCACCGCCCGTGCCGAAGCCGAGCGCAACGCCGAGCGCGCGGAATCCGCGACGCAAGCCCAGGCGAGATTCCTCGCGATGATGAGTCACGAGATCCGCACGCCGATGAACGGCATGCTGGGCGTGGCCGATCTGCTGCGGAACATGTCGCCCGATCCCTCGCAGAAGAAGCTGCTCGACATCCTCGCGGGCAGCGGCGACTCCCTGCTGCGGATCATCAACGACATCCTCGACTTCTCGAAGATCGAGGCCGACCACCTCGAGCTGCATCCTCAGCCTTTCGAGCCGCGGCTGCTGTTCGACGAGATCGAAGCGCTG
Source organism: Pseudomonadota bacterium (assembly GCA_046733635.1). Taxonomy (GTDB): domain Bacteria; phylum Pseudomonadota; class Gammaproteobacteria; order Steroidobacterales; family Steroidobacteraceae; genus CADEED01. Next base: position 2,054 of record JBKPPO010000262.1, read on the forward strand.
CTCGGCGCGCAGGCCCGAGGCAAGCCGGTGCGATTGATCGTCGACGTGGATGCGCGGCTGCCGCAGACACTGCACGGCGACCGCCAGCGCCTCGCGCAGGTGCTGCTGAACCTCGGCAGCAACGCGATCAAGTTCACCGACCAGGGTGAGGTACGAATGGTCGTGTGCTGCCCCGCCGTCGCGGATAACCGTGCGCAGCTCGAGATCAGTGTGAGTGACACGGGCATCGGCATGTCTGCGGAGGCACGCGAGCGACTGTTCCTGCCTTTCACGCAGCTCGCCGAGGGCCGCCGTGAAGGCGGCACGGGCCTGGGCCTCGTGATCTCGCAGAGACTGGTGAAGCTCATGGGCGGAGAGATCCGCGTGGCGAGCGAGCCGGGCAAGGGCTCGACGTTCTCATTCGCACTGGAGATGGCGCTGGCCGAGATGCCCTCACTACCCGCGGGTCCGCGCACGAGCCACAGCGAACAGATGTTCGTGCTCGTGGCCGAAGACAACGCCGTGAATCAGACCATCATCCAGGCCATGCTCAAGCAGCTCGGACACCGCAGCGCCATCGCCGCGAACGGGCGCGAGGCACTGCAACTGCTGTCGGAGCAGACGTTCGACGTGGTGCTCATGGACTGCAACATGCCCGTGCTCGATGGTCTCGAGACCACGCGCCGCCTGCGCGACGGCGAAGTCGGCGCCATGTCGGCTGCCGTGCCGGTGATCGCGTTGACCGCGAACGCCATGGACAGCGATCGCGATCAATGCCTCGCCGCGGGCATGAACGAGTTCCTGTCGAAACCCGTGAGCATCGCGGCGTTGCGCGCGGCGGTCTGACGATCCGGGCCTCAGAGAGGCGCGGTCCGCATCGCGAACCGGCGCCACGTTCCCAGCGCTGCCAGCGCGCCCAGCAACCACCAGTCGAAGCGGCCACCGCCAGCACTTCCACCTCTTTGCGGAGGCGCGGGGACGGCCGGCGCGGCGTTGACCACGGCCCGAACTACTTGAGGATGGCTTCGATGGCCCCCAACTCGGCGGCCGAGAACGCGAGATTGTCCAACGCCCCCACCGCCTCCTCCACGTGCGCCACCTTGCTGGCGCCGATCAGCGAGGACGACACCTGCTTGTGCCGCAGCGTCCAGGCCACGGCCATCTGCGCCAGTGACTGACCGCGCGCCTTCGCGAGCTCGTTGAGCTTCTTGACCTTCTCCACCTTGGCCGGCGTGATGGCGTCCGCGTCCAGCGAGGTGTGTTTGGAGGCACGGGAGCCCTCCGGAATTCCGTTGAGGTATTTGCTCGAGAGCAGGCCCTGCGCGAGCGGCGAGAACACGATGCTGCCCATGCCCTCTTCCTGGAGGGTGTCGAGCAGGCCGTCTTCGATCCAGCGGTTGAACATGGAGTAGCTGGGCTGATGGATCAGGCAGGGCGTGCCGAGATCGCGCAGGATCTTCGCGGCGCGGGCCGTCTGTTCGGGGTTGTAGCTCGAGATGCCGGCGTACAACGCGCGGCCCGACCGCACGATGAAATCGAGGGCGCCCATCGTCTCTTCCAGCGGCGTCTCCGGGTCGAAGCGATGACTGTAGAAGATGTCGACGTATTGCAGGCCCATGCGCTTCAGCGACTGATCGCAGCTCGCGACGAGATACTTGCGCGAGCCCCACTCGCCATACGGGCCGGGCCACATCAGGTAGCCGGCCTTCGAGGAGATGATCAGCTCGTCACGGTAAGGATGGAAATCCTTCTTCATGAGCAGGCCGAAGTTTTCTTCCGCGGAGCCCGGCGACGGACCGTAGTTGTTAGCCAGATCGAAGTGGTTGATGCCGAGATCGAACGCGCGGCGCGCGATGTTGCGGCCGTTCTGGAACACGTCGACGTCGCCGAAGTTGTGCCAGAAGCCGAGCGACACGGCCGGCAGGCGCACGCCGCTGCGGCCGACGCGGTTGTATTTCATGGACTGGTAACGCGCATCGGCGGCGAGATATTGCATGAGCGGTCTCTAGGTCTTTCGGCGGGCGCGTAACATCGCGGACGCGGCCAGCAAAATCAATAGCGCGGGATCCGCAGCGCCACCACCACCGCCCCCGCCGCCTTGCGCGGGTGGAGTGGGATTCGGATTCGACGAAGGTGGCGGTATCACGGGCGGTGGCAGCGTCTCGTTCCGCCGCAGCAGGAACATGCCGTTCTCGATGTCGCTGACGAGCAGCGTGCCCGACGGCAGGAATGGATAGACGCCCCAGGCGCCATCGGTGCCGGCGGTATTGGCCGATGGAGACAAATACGTGTCGAACGAGCCAATCTCGGTGAGCGCGCGAGGATTGCTGAGGTCGAAGATCACGAGGCCGCGCTTGTAGTGCGAGACGTAGTAGCGGTTGCCGACGGTATAGCCGTTGTGATCCGTGGTCGTGGTGACGCCCGTATGCGAAGTGACAATCGAAGGCGCGCGCAAGTCGCCCACGTCGAGCGTGTAGATCTGCGTGTTGTGGCCACGGCGCAGCTCATCCAGTTCGTCGTGCACGACGATATAGCGCTGATCTTCCGTCGGCCAACCCGAGTGCACGTAGGTGGCGGTCGGGTAGGTCGTGCTGCTGAGACGCACGGGCACGGACTTGTTCGTGACGTCCCAGAGATCCACGGTGTTTTCATTGAAGTCGACGAGCACCTCGCAGGGGTTGTGTCCATTCGCGCACTGCGTGGTGCGGTTGTCCGTGATCAGCATCGATACGGAATCGTGCATGTAGCCCGTGCCCGCCGGCGGCGGCGTGACGAGCGCCGGCACCGTGGGATCGGTCAGATCGTAGATGCGGTAGGCGCCGCCGCCGATGCTGGCGCCCGCTATATAAAGGAATGGCTGCCGGCCGGTCAGCGCCACGTTGGTGGCGTAGTCGATGTTGGAGATGTAGAGCGTGTGGGAGCTGCTGAAGTCGGGCAGCGTGTTCGCGAGCGAGATGCTCGCAGGTAGATTGGAGAGGTCGATGATCTGCAGACCGCTGCCCGGCGCTTCCGTCGTCACGTAGGCGTAGGCGCGATGCGTGCCATCACCCTGCCTCACCTGCAGCGCTTTCACCTCGCGCCACAGCGAGGGATTGCCCGGCACGTTGCCGACGAGCACGGGCGTGGCCGCCATGGTCACGTCGTATACCGCGGTGCCATTGCGATGACCCAGGATGGCGTACTCGCGATTGTCGTCCGCATCGACGAAGCCCCATATCTCGCTGGCGCTGGTCGGCGCGGTCGGGATCTCCTGCAATTGCACCTGCGCCAGGTAGTCGATGTTGTGGCACGGAAACGCGCCGGCGAAGCCCGCCGCGCAGCTCGTGGG
>JBKPPO010000263.1:0-2868 GCA_046733635.1 Pseudomonadota bacterium
AACATGTCCCACGATCACGTCGAAGAACACAATGATTCCGCCAATCCCACTTTCGAATCCATCCTCGAGCAACGGCTGACGCGCCGGAGCGTGATGGGCGGCGCCGCGGCGATGGCCGTGGTGGGCGGGGCGATCTCGACGAATGCGGCCGCGAGCTCCCGGTCCGGCCGGGGGCTGGCTCTGAACTTCAGCGCCGTGGCGAAGAATCTCGAAGATGCGGTCACGGTGCCGCCCGGCTATCGATACGAAGTCCTCTACGCGCTCGGCGATCCGATCAATTCCGTCGCGCCCGAGTTCCGCAATGACGGCACGGACGAAGCGTGGACCTATGAATTCCGCGCCGGCGATCATCACGACGGCATGTACTTCTTCGGCCTCGGCGCCAACGGCAAATACAGCAAGTCGGTTTCGTCGCGCGGTCTGCTGGCGATGAATCACGAAGCGATCACGCCCGCGTTCCTGCATCACCGCGGTCAGACGGTGGTGGGTGGCGTGCGCACGGTTCGCGAAGAAGTCCTGCGCGAGTTCTACGTGCACGGCGTCAGCGTGATCGAAGTCGGCCGCGCGCTGACCATGGGCGGCGGCTCCGGCTGGGATTACAAGAAGTCCTCGAAGTACAACCGCCGCGTGCACACGCTCACGCAGATGAAGCTCAGCGGGCCGGCGGCGCGTTCGAAGTACCTCGTCACCAAGTATTCGCCCGATGGCTCGGGCACGCGCGGCACGGTGAACAACTGCGCCAATGGCTACACGCCTTGGGGCACCTATCTCACCTGCGAAGAGAACTTCGCGGGCTACTTCCGCCGCACGGTCGCCGTCGACAATCCGAAACGCACGGCGAAGGAGATCGCATCGTTCAATCGTTACGGTGTCGCCGGCACGGGCCGCGAACTGTGGGCGACGGTGACGCCGGATACCGAAGACAACCTCTTCGGCCGCTGGAACACCGAAAAGCTCGGTAGTTCGGTGGATGGCAGCGACGACTATCGCAATGTCGCCAACACCTACGGGTGGGTGGTCGAGATCGATCCGTTCATGCCGAACTCGAAGCCGCACAAGCGCACCGCGCTGGGCCGCTTCGGCCATGAAGGCGCGGAGCTGGGACCGGTTCGCGCCGGCGAACCCATCGTGTTCTACATGGGTGACGATGCGCGAAACGAGTACATCTACAAGTTCGTGTCGAGCGCCGTGTGGGATCCGCGCGATGCCGGCAAGGGCATCGAGGCCGGCCACAAGTACATGGACGAGGGCACTCTGTACGTCGCGCAGTTCCTGCCGGATGGCAGTGGCCAGTGGATAGAGCTCGCCTACGGTGTGAGTGGCCTGGATTCCAGCAATCCCGTGTATCCGTTCGCGGACCAGGCGGACCTCTTGATCAACGTGCGCTTCGCCGCGGACTACGTGGGCGCCACCAAGATGGATCGTCCCGAGTGGGCGGCCGTACATCCCACCAATGGCGAGGTGTACGTGACGCTGACCAACAACGCAGCCGCGCAGCGTCCGATCGGCGCGGTGACGCCGTCGAACCCGCGGTTCTACAACGACCGCAAGACCACGGGCCAGGACCAGAAGGGCAATCCCAATGGGCACATCGTCCGCTTCAAGGAAGGCGGCGGTTACGCGGATGCGCTCTCCTTCGACTGGGACGTCTACCTGTTCGGTTCGCGCGCCACCGCCTCGACCGACAACGTGAACCTGTCGTCGCTCTCGGAGGCGAATGACTTCTCGAGCCCGGATGGCTTGTGGTTCAGCTACGCGAAGCCCGGCCTGCTCTGGATCCAGACCGACGACGCTGCGTTCACGGACGTGACCAACTGCATGATGCTCGCCGCGCTGCCCGGCAGGACCGGCGATGGCGCCGCGCGCACGATCACGAACGTCGATGGCTTGAATACCTCGTCCGTGACCACGTACGTGGGCAATGCCGGCGGTGAGCAGAAGTTGCGCCGCTTCCTCGTGGGTCCGAAGGAATGCGAACTCACGGGCATCGCGGAGACGCCGGACGGCAAGGCGTTGTTCGTGAACATCCAGCATCCCGGCGAGAACACGACGCCGAATTTCGAGACGGGCGTATTCGGTAGCCACTGGCCGGATGGCGGCGTCGCGCGTCCGCGCTCGGCCACGATCGTCATCACGCGTGAGGACGGTGGCACGATCGGCGTGGATTGATAGGCCGTCAGTGGCCCGCGCCAGGGAGGGCGCGGGCGATGCGCCGCTAGCTAGGCGGCGCGGACGAGCGAGCGGCCTAGGAGCCGATCGAGCAGCGCGATGATCAGCACGGACACGCCGAGCAGCGGCATCACGATGCACAGCGCGATTCCCGTGGCGATCACCGCCTTGGGGAAACGGAGCTCACGCTTCGGTGGCGCCGCCAAGCCGCCTTGCGGCCGTCGCCGGTGCCAACCCATGAAGCCGGTGACACTGAGCCAGATCAGAGCGGTGGCGACGACCGTGTTGAAGATCTGATTCGCACGCCCGAAGAAATGGCCTTCGTGCAGGTCGATGCCCATGGAGATCGCTTTCGACAACACCGGGTGATCGTCCCAGGTCACTTTCGTGCGCACGGCGCCGGTGTGGCCATCCATCTGCAGATAGACCTCGTCCCAGGCGCGGGCGTGGTCGTCGCGCAGCGTGACGACGTCGCGCATCGGTGAAGGTTTGATCTCGAGCGTGCCGCGAGCGCCGGCGGCACGCGCCTGGGTGACCACCTCGTCGAGTGTCAGTGCGCCATCAGGCCGCACGGCGGCGGCATGACCGGCATGTTCACCGTGATGACCGCCCGCGAAGAAGAATCCCAGCGGCGATCCCTGGTTCGTCGCGCGCTGGATGGGCTGCAGCACGTTGCCGCCCCAGAACGTGGTCCAGGGG
>JBKPPO010000264.1:0-4558 GCA_046733635.1 Pseudomonadota bacterium
GGCTCACACTCGGGATCGTCTCTGGCGCGTGGTTGTTCACCGTGAATCCGGTCGAGTACTTCGGAAACGCAGCGTTTCGCTGGAAAGTATTGCTGCTGGCGTTCGCGATGGTGAACGTGTTGGTCCAGCATCGCGTCACTCGCGGCTGGAAGATCTTGCCGGCTACGCGAGCCTCCGCGGCACTCTCACTGAGCCTATGGCTTTCAGTGCTCGTCGCGGGGCGGTGGATAGGCTTCCTCTGAGGTTTGGACCCTCGCAGCCATTACGCGTTGGCTGCTGCCACCCTGTCGCTTTCACTGCGAGAGCAAACAATGGCTGAAAGACGTCTCGTTCCAGCCGGCGGCGGCGCCGGATTGCGGCTTCAGAAAGGCGAGCTCCTGCGCGTCATCGATGTTGGCTCTATGTGCCCTGCAGTCTCGAGATGTACCGTATTCAGTACGGAGTGACGGACTACCACGCGAACTGCTACGTCAACCTGTGCACGGCTTTCCGGGAACTCGGCGTCGAGCCCGAGCCATTGCCGAGTTCGCTGAACTTCTTCATGAATGCGGATGTGCAGCCGGATGGCCGCTTGTCGTTGTTGCCACCGCGAACGCGGGCTGGCGCCGCCATCAGTTTTCGCGCGGAGATGGATCTGTTGATTGCGCTGACCTCCTGCCCCGCGTCCACCTGCAACGCGAGCGGCGAGATCAAACCACTGGGATTCGAGGTCTCAGCTGGCTAGATGCGAGCGACCCGGAGCCCTGCCGGCTCCAGTCTTCGATCAGCCTCTCTGCACCAGCACGGGCTGCACGGGGTTACGAGACCGGCGTGCGTCCTCGACCCGAAGACGAAGCGCCTCTTCAGTCATGCACCACTTGTTAGGGATGAGGCTCGCGGCGCGCGGCTGGTTCTGGCAGTAGATGGTCAGCCCTTCGTGCGTGAATTTCTGGTAGTTCTTCGCTTCCCGCTGGAAGTACTTTTCTTCCAGGGAGCCGGGAGCACGATCGGACTGCGTGGCGCAGGCGGCGAGCAGAAACGCGCCAGATGCCAGCAGGACGGAACGGACGACGTGGTTCGTAGCCATGATTCACCTCGGTCGTGGAGGCGCAGGAGCGCGGTGAGTGATCTTGGAGTCCCTGGCGCGGAATGTAGCAAGGCTGGCGCGCAAGAGCGCTACGGAATCGCCCTTAGGACGTCGGGCGCGTGATAGAGGAGCAGATTGGGGAAAGCTCACTAGCCATGTGAGTTGGTAGCGGGGGCAGGATTTGAACCTGCGGCCTTCGCCCCGTTGATGAGATCGAGCTCGGCAAGCGCGAAGCGCGTCGGGCGATCGACGTTGGAGCAGGTAGGGAGGTGAAGTGGTAGCGGGGGTAGGATTTGAACCTACGACCTTCGGGTTATGAGCCCGACGAGCTGCCAGACTGCTCCACCCCGCAACCGATCCCCTCTGTCGAGGGGGCGCGCATTCTCATCGAAGCGCGCTGCCTTTGCAAACCTTATATCGACTTTCTGGCGCGCGGTTTAACCGATTACGCGCGCGCACAACTGAATCAACGCGTTGGGCACGAGTCCCAGCACGAGAACCGCGGCCGCATTCAGCGCGAGCACGGCGCGAACGCCCGCCCCGGCCGACGGGCCCGCCGGCAGTTCGCCCGGCGCATCGAAATACATGAGCTTCACCACGCGCAGGTAATAGAACACGCCGATCACCGAAGCGGCCGCGCCGATGATGATCAGCCAGTAGTGCCCGCTCAGCCACAGCGCCTGGAAGACGTTGAACTTGGCCCAGAAGCCCACGAACGGCGGGATGCCGGCGGTCGAGAACATCAGGAACATCATGACCAGCGCGAGCAGCGGATCGCGCTTGTGCAGGCCTTTGTAGTGGTCCAGCTCATCGGCCTCGAAGCCCTGCCGACTGGCCAGCGTGATCACGCCGAATGAACCCAGTGTCATGATCACGTAGACCACGGTGTAGTACAGCGCGGCTTCGTAACCGATCGCCGTGCCGGCCACGAAGCCCAGCAGAATGAAGCCGACGTTGCCGATCGCGGAATACGCGAGCATGCGCTTGAGGTTGGTCTGTGCGACGGCGATGACGTTGCCCAACACCATGGACAACACGGCGAGCGGCGCAAGCATGTCCTGCCAGGCATCACCCACCGGACCCATGCCGTGCGCGAGCAGGCGGAACGCGAATGCGAACGACGCGATCTTCGGCACTGTCGACAGGAACAACGTCACGCCCGTCGGCGCGCCGTGATACACGTCCGGCACCCACATGTGGAACGGCACGGCGCCGAATTTGAACGCCACGCCGATCACCAGGAACACGAGACCGAACACGATGCCAAGGCTGGGCTCGCCTGCCGCCTTCGACGCGAGGTCGTCGAGGCGCAGCGTGCCGCTCAGGCCGTAGATCAGCGACATGCCGTACAACAACATGCCGGACGCGATGGCGCCGAGCACGAAGTACTTCATCGCGGACTCGGCGGCGGTGCCGTTCTCGCGATCGAACGCCACCATCGCGTACAGCGAGAGCGACATGATCTCGACGCCGATGTACACGGTGAGCAGGCTGTTCGCCGAGCACAACACGAAAATGCCGAGCAGCGCGGTCAGCGCCAGCACGTAATACTCGCCGCGGTTCATGCCCCGACGCTCGAGGTACTCGCGCGAATACAACAGCGCCAGTGCGATCGTCACGAAGCCGAACAGTTTGAGCAGCACGGCGAGCGGATCGGCCACGTAGCTGTCGCCGAACAACACGATGCGTGAATCCACGTTGGCGTACAGCGCGGTCACCACGGCGCCGCCCGCGAGCAGCAGCAACGTGAACGTGGGCGTGAAGCCCTTGCGCTTGTCGCCGAAGAACACGTCGGCCAGCAGCAGCACGCAGATGGCGGCCGTGAGATAGATCTCGGGCAGCGCCGGCTGCAAGCTTGCCCAAGTCAGGAGATTGTCATTGTTCATAGCGGCACCTTGCTCGCCGCGATCTGCTGGACGAGGTGCTTCACGGTCTCTTGCATCAGGTCAGTGAGCGGCGCGGGCCACAGGCCCACCAGCAGCACGGAAATGGCGAGTACACCCAGGATGATGAACTCGCGGTAGTTGAGGTCCTGCATCTCGGCCACGTGGTGATTGGCCACCGCGCCGAAGATCACGCGCTTGACCAGCCACAACGTGTAGGCCGCGCCGAGGATCAGCGTGAGGCCCGCGAGGAAGGCGTACCAGAAGTTGGCCTTGAACGAAGCGAGGATCACGAGGAACTCGCCGACGAAGCCCGAGGTGCCCGGGAGTCCCGAGTTGGCGAGCGAGAACAATACGAAGAACGCCGCGAACTTCGGCATGGTGTTGATCACGCCGCCGTAGGCGCTGATCTCGCGTGAATGCACGCGGTCATACATCACGCCCACGCAGAGGAACATCGCACCGGAGATCAGGCCGTGCGAAATCATCTGCACCATGGCGCCGTCGATTCCCATGCCCGCCCCTTCATAGGAGCCGGTGGCGGCATAGATGTCGAACGCGAGGAACGAGCCCAGCGTCACGAAGCCCATGTGCGCGATCGACGAATACGCGATGAGCTTCTTCATGTCGGTCTGCACGAGCGCGACGAAGCCGATGTACACCACCGCGATCAGCGAGAGGCCGATGATGACCCAGTCGAACTCACGCGAAGCATCGGGCGTGATCGGCAGCGCGAAACGCAGGAAGCCGTAACCACCCATCTTCAGCATGATGGCCGCCAGCACCACGGAGCCGCCGGTGGGCGCTTCCACGTGTGCATCGGGCAACCACGTGTGCACCGGCACCATCGGGATCTTCACGGCGAAGGCCGCGACGAACGCGAAGAAGATCCACATCTGCTCGGTGGCGCTCAACGGGAGCCGATGGAACGCCTCGATGCTGAAGTCGCCGGTCTTGAGCAGCATGTAGATCAGCGCGACCAGCATGAACACCGAACCGAGGAAGGTGTACAGGAAGAACTTGATCGTGGCGTACACGCGCCGCGGACCACCCCACACGCCGATGATGAGGAACATCGGAATCAGCATGGCTTCCCAGAAGAAATAGAACAGCAGGCCGTCGAGCGCGGAGAACACGCCGACCATGAGGCCCTCGAGGATCAGGAACGCCGCGTAGTACTGCGAGGGGCGCTGTTCGATCACCGTCCAGGCCGCCACGATGATGGGCACGGTCATGAACGTGGTGAGCAGGATCAGCGGCAGCGAGATGCCGTCGACGCCGAAGTAGTAGTCCGCATGGAAGGCCGGAATCCAGGCGAAGCGTTCGATGAACTGGAACGCGTGCGTGGACGCGTCGAAGTGCGTGTACAGCGGGATGGACGCGACGAACACGAGCAGCGACATCACGAGCGCCAGCCAGCGGCCGGCCTGGATGCGCTTGTCGCCCAGAGCGAGAACCGCCAAGCCACCCACGATGGGCAACCAGGTCAGGAACGAAAGAATCGGGAACCCCTGCATGTTTACGTCTTCTACTTTGTTAGAGCCAGGTCAGGAAGTAGCCCAGCATCGCGGCCAGGCCGATGACCATCCAGAACGCATAGGAATACAGG
>JBKPPO010000265.1:0-10129 GCA_046733635.1 Pseudomonadota bacterium
CCTGGCGGAACGTGTCGCGATACAACTCGACGGGTTCATCGAGGCGGCTCACGGTGATGCCGGTTTCGGAATCGAGACGTTCCATCACCGGTCCTTCGGCGGGAGCGGCCGCGCATCCGCCCAGCGCGAGACCCGCGAGCATCACTGCCGAGGCGAACGCGCCCAAACCCGCGCGCCGATGGCTTGTCATAATCGAATCCGATCGACATTCTTGCTGCATCGAACACCCCAAGCTGTGACGCGCTCCGTTAGCACCGTCGCGCGCGGTATCTATAATTTGCTTCAACATAAGTGCTTGTTTCGTAAACCGATGTCGCTAAACCGATTCCTCGCGCTCGCCACACCGGTCCTCGCGCTCCTGTTCGTCGGGACGGCCTCGGGCGATGCGCTTCCTTATCATGCCCGCGCCATGGCGTCGGTGGGCGTCGAATTGCCCCTGGCGGACCGCGTACTCGTGCGCAAATCCGAGCGCCGCCTGTATCTCATGCGCGGCAACGACGTGCTGCGCGCCTATCGCGTCGCGCTCGGGCTGAATCCCGGCGGACACAAGGAACGATCGGGCGACTTCCGCACGCCGGAAGGCAGCTATCGGCTGACGCGCCGCAATCCGCGCAGTGATTTCTTCCTGTCGATCCAGGTCTCCTATCCGAACGACCAGGACACCCGGAACGCGCGCCGCAACGGCTGGCAACCGGGTGGTTCGATCATGATCCACGGCCTGCCGAACGATCCGCGCCACGGTCCGGACTACTACGCCACGCAGGATTGGACGGATGGCTGCATCGCCGTCACCAATGCCGACATGGTCGAGATCTGGATGATGACCTCGGACAACGTGCCCATCGACATCCAGCCCTGATCCCGGGCCCGAAGAGGGTCTCATCCCGAGTCGAGTACACTTCGCGCCCAAACAAAGGCAGAAGTGAACGAGAAGAGGGATATCTTGGAAACCAGCATCGTCATTCCGGACTTCGTGGACGCCCGCATCGGCCCACGAGGCAGTCTCGAGAACCTTTCGCAGGCCGAGATCGAAAAACTGCTCGACTCCCGCGCCGGGGGCCTCTATCCACTGTTCCGCAAGTGCGCGCTCGCCGTGCTCAACTCGGGCAGTGAAACCGACAACGCGAAGGAAATCTTCGATCGATATAAGGATTTCGAGGTGGAGCTCGTGCGCCAGGCCTGGGGCATCAAGCTCGAGATCAAGAACGCGCCCGGACAGGCCTTCGTCGACGGCGAGATGATCCGCGGCATGAAGGAACACGTGTTCGCTGTGCTGCGCGACGTGATCTTCATCAGCAACGAGATCGTCGACAGCGGCCGGTTCGATCTCGCCAATCCGGCATCGATCACGAATGCCGTGTTCCACATCCTGCGCAATGCGCGGATCCTCGATTACAAGGCCAAGCCCAACCTCGTGGTCTGCTGGGGCGGCCACTCGATCAACACCGAGGAGTACCAGTACACCAAGAAGGTGGGCTACGAGCTCGGACTGCGTGGTCTCGACGTGTGCACGGGTTGCGGTCCGGGCGCGATGAAGGGGCCCATGAAGGGCGCGACCATCGGTCACGCCAAGCAGCGCATCGTCGGTGGCCGGTACATCGGCCTCACGGAGCCCGGCATCATCGCCGCCGAACCGCCGAACCCGATCGTGAACCAGCTCGTGATCATGCCGGACATCGAGAAGCGCCTCGAAGCCTTCGTCCGCATGGCGCATGGCGTGGTGGTGTTCCCCGGCGGCGTGGGGACGGCCGAAGAAATCCTGTATCTCATCGGCATCCTGCTGGAGCCGGCCAACGCGGGGCAGCCGCTCAAGGTGGTGCTCACGGGACCGCGGTCCACGGCGGACTACTTCGTGCAGATCCAGGCGTTCATCGAGGCCACGCTCGGCAAGAAAGCCGCGGACAAGTTGCACGTGATCGTGGACGACCCCGCCGAAGTGGCGCGCTACATGGTGGCCACGATGGAGCAGGTGCGCGATTTCCGACGCAACAACAACGATTCGTACAACTACAACTGGCTGCTCAAGATCCCGGGCCCGTTCCAGCATCCCTTCGAGGTCACGCACGAATCCATGCGCAGCCTGAGGCTGTACCGCGACACGCCGCCCCATGAACTGGCGGCCGACCTGCGGCGCGCGTTCTCGGGTATCGTCACGGGCAACGTCAAGGAGAACGGCGTGCGCGCGATCGAGAAGTTAGGCCCGTACGAGCTCACGGGCGATGCCTCGGTCATGAAACTGCTCGACGACCTGCTTGCCGCGTTCGTCGCGCAGAAGCGCATGAAGCTCCCGGGCAGCGCCTACAAGCCTTGTTATCGCCTGGTGGCGTGAGCGGCTCTCGCCCCCGCCTCATAACAATATTTCCTCACAACGTTAAATCGCGGACGCGCGCAGCGAGCGCGTCCGCGACATAACGAAAAAATCAGTGCGACCCAGCACGCATTGCCCGCAACCTGCCGCGAGCGCGTGAATCAGTTCCTGTCGTTTTGGTGCGACGAGCACGTAGGCTTACGTCAACCGAAAGGGAGTCACGCATGAGTTCCTCCGACAGAAATCGCGGCAATCAGTTGAACGGCGCACCGCCGCCGGTAGGTAGCGATGCCTACGCCGCGTGGCTCGAGCGCATGCAGCGCACGCGTGGCCGTCACGCGGCCATCACCAAGAACCTGTACACCTGGTCTAGCTACAAGCATTGGGCCGACAAGGTGAAGGGAACCTGGGAAGAAGAGCCCGCTCCCAGCAAGAAGTAAGGGCGAGAGCCCGGACGAGAGGGGAAGCAGCCCGAGAGCTGCGGATCAGGAAGCGTCGAGATCGATCTCGATCGCTCCGGGAAGGGATCCAGAGTTCGTTTTCCGCAAGGTCGCCACCGAGGGCGCGAGCCGCATCTTCCGCGCGGCTGCGCCCTGCGGAATGCCGATCAGATAGTGGCCGGCCGGCAACACCGCCAGCTCGTGGCCCGCGCTCGATTCACCCGGCAGCGGGAGCGGTCCATACACACGGCGGGGATCGTCGAGTGCTCCCTGCGCGATCACCTGGCCTGCGTCGTCCAGCAGCGAATATTGCCAGTCCGTCCGCGCAGAGCGCGTCGTGAGTCTCGGCATCGCCACCCCGTCAGGTATGCGTGCCAGCAGCGAATGCCCGCTCGCATCGACGCGCATCTGCAGCCACTGCCTGGCCTGCAATGGCGTCAGCCCGGCCTTTTCCATCGGCACGGGGTCCGGCGACACCGTCCAGCTGCGGCTGAAACGTGATTCCGTCGCTCCCGGCGCGCGGATCCTTCCGCTCACATCGCCAGCTTCGACGCGAACGCGGTGCACGAGCCCATCGGTGACGAAGCGGTAGCGCGCGAGATGGCGCGCGCTGGCGACCTCGACGTCGTCCAGGAACCAGCGCCAGTCGACCACGGACCGGGGCCAGGGGCTAACTATCTCGAAGTCGAGCGTGTCGCCGGAAAGGCCCCGCACCTGTGCGGATTGCGGTGACGCGGAGATGACCGGCGGAACTTCGCGGTACTGGGCGCGCAACCAGGCTTCGGCATTCACTTCACCGAGCGGCGCGCTCAGCGTGCGCATCAGGCTGTCGGACTTCGGGCGGTAGAAGCCCGCGGCGGTGTAATACGCGCCTTCGTGCAGGCCGATGTCCGTACCCGGCGTGCCGAGCCAATGGCGCCACGGGACCAGCGAGGGATCGACGTGCGTCGTGACGTTCGCATACCGGCCCTCCACGTACAGCGGCAGGAGATCCTGCGCGGTCACGGGGTCGACGTATTCGTCCGCGAGTCCGGCCACCTGATGTCCCATTTCGTGCATCGCCAGCGCGGCGGCGGCGGAATGCCTCGAGGTGATGAAGCCATTGGGCCCGCTCGTGCCGATGTATTCGGGGCTGTTGACGATCACCGCCAGCCAGGCGCGCGGTGCGCGTTCGGCCAGCACGGCGTTCTGAACCTTGTGCCAGTCCACGCAGGCGACGCGCGCCACGGCCGTGCATGCGATCGTGCCGTCGAAAGCGGTGTCGACGCTGGCCGAGGCGGTGTCCACGCCCGAGGCGTGCGAGGCGGCGCTCAGCACGTGCACGTTCCAGATCCCCGCGTGTTGCGTGAGTTCCGGTGTGGCCAACAACGCACGGCCCATGGCGAGCGCCGCGCGGCGCAGGTCGTCCTGCTGGCTTTCGGTGAAACCGTCGCCGGTGATGATCCAGTGCAGTCCGGCCGAGTCGGGACTGCCGATCAACGTGAGCAGGCGACCCGAGTCCGACGTGGGTCCCACGAGTACGCGGATGACCGACTCGGAGCGGCGCCCGTTCGCATCCACGGAGGACAATTGCAGTTCCGCGATGCCCGCGGCGGCCATATCGGGTGCGTGGAAGCTCAACTGGCTGCCATTCAAGGTCAGCGTGCCCAGCGGTGCGCCGCCGATCTGGCTGATGGCCGGCGCGCCGCCCACGTTCGCGAGCGAGAGCTGCACGTCATGCCCCGCGGCGACGATGGCTTCATCGCGAGCCGCTGCCTGGAACACCGTCTTGGCCGCAGGCGCGACGGTGCTGGCGGCGGGCGGCGCGGCGCCGTCGTCCGCTCCCCCGCCACCACAGGCCGAGAGGAGAAGGGCGATCGACGCGCAGAATGAATGACGGGACATGATCCCGTATCGGCGGCGCACGCTCGCGGTCGATGCGCCGGCGAAGACTTTTGTGTGAGGTCCCGCACGCCGTCACGTAGGACGCGTGAGCCGCGGGGAGGCGGGGCGGTTTCCCTTACCGGGAACCCGAGAAGTCACACCGCGTCGAGTATGAAACGCGCGTCGTGCGCGGCGGTGCCGTCCAGCGGCGCGATCTGTTCGGGCCGCGCGATCTGCTCGGACCGCGCGATCTGGGGCGCGGGCTGCTCCTGCATCGGCGCCGGTTGTTCGGTCAGCACCTTTTCGGGCTCCAGCCAGTTCAGCAGGCTCTGCCACTGCGCCAGGTCTTCCTTGACCGCATAGGGCTTCATCTCGTGGATGCCGACACCGAGTTCCGCGGCGCGCACATAGTTCTGTGAATCGCGCACGGTGGCGATGACCGGGATCTCCAGCTTCTCCAGGAATCGCATGAGCGACTGGAACATCACGGTGTGCTTCTTCACGCGGTTGGCGATGACGCCGATCCGGTTCTCGACTCGCTTGATCTTCGCCACGAGCAGCAGGTCGGCGATGCAGCGCGACGCCGCGTGGATGTCGATGTCCGACGGCAACACCGGCACGATGACCTTGTTGGCGTCGCGCGTGAATTCCGGCAGCGAGCGCGCATCCACGGCCGCAGGTGTGTCCACGACCACCTTCTGCGTGCCGTCCGGCAGGCGCATCTGCCAGGCGCGCGTGGTGCGCGAATCGCGTTCGAATGCGGCGATGTGGTGGATGGCGATCTGCGGCGGTTTGCGCTTGCGGACCCAGCGAGTGGACGAGCCCTGCGGGTCATGGTCGATGAGCACGGTGGAATCCCCGCGCGCGGCGAAGTACGCCGCGAGATTGATCGCGAGAGTCGTCTTGCCAGAGCCCCCTTTAGGGTTGAGGACGACGATGCGCTGCAGGGAGTTGGAGGCCGTGTTTGTCAGAATGTGCCTTCGACGTGACGCACTCGAAAGACTAAACACGCGGTCGGGCCCACGCAACCGAACGCCCGACCGACTGTGACTCCTGACACAGCGACGCGGCACCCGCGTTCCTAGGATCGCCTCCAACAAGCTGGTTCACGGGATGTACGCGATGGAACGTTTTCTGCTGCTCTGGGACGAACTCGACGACTTCATGGGCACCAGCCGGTACTACGTGAAGAACACGGCGATGGCCATCTGGGGCACGGTCCGCCCCCGCTAACATCCCGGCGGGCCCGCCCCGCCCGACCTGCCGGCCAGATCCGGGGGTCTTGAAAACCATGGCGCCCGACCGCACGCTCCGCGGCGCCATGAATACCACCAGCACCACCCCCGATTCGAACAAGGAAACGCTCGGCTTCCAGGCCGAGGTGCGTGAGCTGCTCAAGCTCATGATCCACTCGCTGTACAGCCACCGGGAGATCTTCCTGCGTGAGCTCATCTCCAACGCCTCGGACGCCAACGACAAGCTGCGTTTCGAGTCGCTGTCGAAGCCCGAGCTCATGGCGGGCGACACCGAGCTCGGCATCTGGATCGAGGCGGACGCGGACAAGAAGACGCTGACCCTGCGCGACAACGGCATCGGCATGAGCCGCGATGAAGCCGTCTCTCACCTGGGCACCATCGCCCGCTCGGGCACCGCGGAGTTCTTCAAGAAGCTCTCCGGCGACCAGCAGAAGGATTCACAACTCATCGGCCAGTTCGGCGTGGGTTTCTATTCCGCGTTCATCGTGGCCGATCGCGTCGAAGTGTTCACGCGTCGCGCGGGATTACCGGCCGCCGAAGGCGTGCGCTGGGAGTCGGCCGCCGACGGCCAGTTCACCGTGGAGAACGTGGATCTCGAGAAACGCGGCACCTCGATCGTGCTGCATCTCAAGGATGAGGCGAAAGAGTTCCTCGACTCCTGGCGGTTGCGCTCACTCGTACGCCGCTATTCGGATCACATCGCGTTCCCCGTGCGCATGCCCAAGGAAGGCGAGGCCACACTGGAATACGAAGCCGTGAATCGCGGCACCGCTCTGTGGGCGCGCCCCAAGGGCGAGATCAAGGACGAGGAGTACACCGAGTTCTACCGGCACCTCTCCCACGATCAGGGCGAGCCGCTGACCTGGTCGCACAATCGCGTGGAAGGCAAGCGCGACTACACCAGCCTCATCTTCATCCCCGCGCGTGCGCCCTACGACCTCTGGCAACGCGACGGCGCACGCGGTCTCAAACTCTACGTCCGCCGCGTGTTCATCATGGACGACGCGGAACAGTTCCTGCCGCTGTACCTGCGCTTCGTGAAAGGCGTGCTGGATTCGGCCGACCTGCCGCTCAATGTCTCGCGCGAGCTGCTGCAGTCGGATGGCGAAGTGGAAGCGATGCGTGCCGCGCTCACCAAGCGCGTGCTCGACATGCTGGCCAAGCTCGCGAAGGACGAACCCGAGAAATACAAGGGCTTCTGGAAGGAGTTCGGCACGGTACTCAAGGAAGGCCTGGCCGAGGACTTCACCAATAAGGACAAACTGCTGCCGTTGCTGCGCTTCGCGTCGACCTCGACCACGGGCGAGGCCGAAGAGGTCTCGCTGGCCGACTACGTGAGCCGCATGCAGACGGGCCAGGACAAGATCTACTACGTGGTGGGTGAGAATCTCGCCGCCGCCCGCAGTCATCCAGCCATCGAAGGCCTGCGTGCACGCAACGTGGAAGTGCTGCTGCTGGGTCGGCGCATCGACGCGTGGGTCATGGACCACCTGCAGGAGTTCGAGGGCAAGAAGTTCAAGGACGCCACGCGGGGCGATCTGGAACTCGGCGAACTCGCCTCCGAGGACAAACAGAAAGCGGAGACGCAGGCGAAGGAAGCCGCGCCGCTGCTGGAGCGGATCAAGGCGTCGTTGGGCGATCGTGTCTCCGATGTCCGCGTGAGCACCCGGCTCAAGGATTCCGCCGCGGTGCTGGTGGCCGGCGAACACGAGATGTCCGCATCGCTGCGGCGTGTACTCGAAGCCGCGGGTCAGTCCGCGCCCGCGGGCAAGCCGGTGCTGGAACTCAACGTGGAACATCACCTCGTGAAGTACCTCGGCCGCGCCGAGGGCGCACAGTTCGACGAACTGTCGCTCGTGGTGTTCGAGCAGGCGCTGCTCGCCGAAGGCGCGCAGCTTCCGGATCCGGGTGCGTTCGTGCAGCGGCTGAATCAGCTCTGGGCGCGTCTTGGCTGACGAGGACCTGCTGCGTCCGACGCTGGGCGGCATCCGTCAGACGCCCGCCTTGTACAGCTCGACGGGGTTCTTCCTGTCGGCGTTCTTCGGGGGACCGCTGGGGGCCGGCGTCTACGGAGCGATCAACAGTCACCGGCTGGGCCGGTTGCGGCAGGATCTGCCGGTGTTGCTGGCGCTGGTCGCGAGCTGCTTCTGGCTAGTCGCGCTCGCCAGTGCGGAAGGCTGGCTCGCCGGTCTCGTGGACCTTTTGAATGACCGCGAACAACGCGCGATGCAGTTCGCGTTGAGGGCGGCGGGCCTCGTCTGCTTCGCCGCCTTCTATGCCCTGCACCGGCAGTACTACCGCGCGGGGCAGGTGTCGGGCGTCGAGCCGTTGTCGGGCTGGATTCCCGGCCTCGTGGCGCTGGTCGCGGGAGTTCTGGCAAATATGGCCTTCATCGACTGGCTGCTGAAGGCATGATCGGCGCGTGAACGATCAACCCGCGAGCGCCGCCCACTACGCCGAACAGGCCTTCTGGTTCATCGAGCGCCGCCGGCTCGACGATGCGCGCCGCGTGATCAAGGACGGACTGCTGCAATATCCGCAGGATCCGGACCTGCTGTTCCACAGCGCGCAGGCCGACTGGATAGACGACCGGAACGCGGACGCCGAGGTCACGGCCCGGCAGGTGCTGGTATCCAATCCGCACCATGCGCCCGCGCGGCAACTGCTGGCGTCCCTACTGATCGAGAAGGGTGACCTCGCCGACGCCGAGCTGCTGCTCGTGAGCCTGCTGCGCGACTACCCCGAGGCCGCGGACCTGTACGGGCGTTATGCGCGGCTGATGCTGCGCACGCTGCATCTCGAGAAGGCCGAGAAGCTGGCGCGCGAGGGCCTGCGCTACGACCCCGAAGATCGGGAGTGCCTGCTGGCCCTCGCGCTCTGCGAGGTCGCGCGCACCGGCGGCACGCAGAACCAGGGCCTCGAGAAGTTGCTGTCGGCGCATCCGGAATCGCAGAGCGCGGTGCATGCGCTCGTGGTCGCGCTCGTGCACGCGGGACGCATCGACGAGGCACACCGCGTCGCTCAGGGCGCGATGCGCGCCGACCCGGCCAATGAAAGCCTGGTGGACCTGGTGCGGGAGCTGCGCATCCAGAATCACTGGAGCATGAAGCCGCTGTGGCCGTTGCAGAAGTGGGGCTGGGGCGCATCGATCGCCATGTACTTCGGCGCCTTCATCACATTCCGCCTGCTCGAGAAGAGTGCCCCGAACCTGGCGTTTCCGGCCGCGATGCTCTGGATCGCGTATGCCATCTACAGTTGGGTGTGGCCCTCCCTGATCCGGAAGATCCTGTGAACGAGAAAGATCCGCGAGTCTCCGCGCTCGAAGCGCGCCTGCTGCGCGATCCGCTCAACGGCTCCACGCGTATGGAGTACGCGCAACTGCTGCTGGCGCTCGGCGATTCCGGCGCGGCGCTGGAGCAATACGATCTCGCACGAAAACTCGGCGCGACGCCGGAAGAGCCGGAGTTCGAAGCGCTGCGTGCGCCGGCGGCGGCGCCTTCGCCGGTTGCCCGCGAGCCCGTGAAGCTCTCCGTGGTGCAGGGCGCGCGCAGCGCGGATGTCGTCTCGATCGCACGTCCGGTGGCGGCCGCAGAGAAGACACGCTTCACGCACATCGCCGGCATGGAGGACCTCAAGAAATCCATCCGCCTGCAGATCATCGAGCCTTTCGTGAACCCGGGGCTGTTCGCGAAGTTCCGCAAGAAGGCGGGCGGCGGCATCCTGCTGTATGGCCCGCCGGGATGCGGCAAGACCATGCTTGCGCGCGCCGTCGCCAATGAATGCAACGCGAGTTTCCTCGCCATTGGCATTTCGGAAATCCTCACCGCCTGGCTCGGCGAGAGCGAACGCAATCTCGCGCTGATGTTCGAAAAGGCCCGCTCGCAAAAACCCTGCGTGATGTTCTTCGACGAACTCGACGCACTGGCGTTCTCCCGTTCGAAGGCGAGCTCCGACACCAGCCGCAAGATCGTCAACGAATTCCTGTCGCAGCTCGACGGGTTCGAGAAGAACAACGACCAGGTGCTCATCCTGGCGGCCACCAACATGCCCTGGGACGTGGACCCGGCGATGAAGCGGCCGGGTCGCTTTGCGCGCCAGGTGTTCGTGCCGCCGCCCGACGCGCCCGCCCGCGCGCGCATCATCGAGCTCGCGCTCGAGAGCGTGCCGCATGGCGCCGTCGACGTGGCCGCGGTGGCGCGGGTCATCGATCAGTACTCCGGCGCGGACGTGGACGCCCTGGTGGAGCGCGCCAAGGAATACGT
>JBKPPO010000266.1:0-6380 GCA_046733635.1 Pseudomonadota bacterium
TACCGCGGCCTCGATCGCAGGCGCCGCGTCTTGTATCTCCTGCCACGCCGCCGTTCCGTCGTGATCGGCGTCGATGAACACGGTCCAGATGAGGTCGTGCAGCGATAGGTCCCAATGCACCTCGACCGGCCCGGTCTCCCGGAGATCGATGGAGAGATAGCTGGTGCTGATCGTGTGCGAACGCGCGTGCGGCGCTACCGCCATCAGCCCGGCGAACAACATCGCGATGAGCATGAGCTTCTTCACGAACGGACTTTAACCGCGCGAAGGTGCGCCGCCTACCGCGTCATGCCTGCGCTAGTATCCGGACGCATGAGTGCGAACGGAAAACTCGCCGCCCTCGCGCGGCTCATCGGCAATACGCCCTTGCTCGAAATCCATTGCCGCTACAAGGGACACGAGCACCGCATCTATGCCAAACACGAGGCGTACAACTTCACCGGAAGCATCAAGGACCGCATGGCGCTTTACATCCTGCAGCGCGCGTATGCGACCGGCGAGATCGCGCCCGGCGACGTGATCGCCGAGGCGACGAGCGGCAATACCGGCATTTCCTTCGCCGCCATCGGCCGCGCACTCGGCCATCCGGTGCGCATCTACATGCCGGACTGGATGTCGCGAGAACGTGTGCTGGTCATCCAGAGCCTGGGTGCCGCGGTGATTCCGGTGTCCGCCGAGCTGGGCGGCTTCCTTGGCTCCATCCGCATGGCCGATGACTTCGCACGCGAGGCCGGGCGCGTGTTCCGGCCGCAGCAGTTCGACAACGCCGCGAACGTCCAGGCGCACTACGAAACCACGGGGCCCGAGATCACCGCGCAGCTCTCGAGCATCCAGCGCACGCCGACGGCCTTCGTGGCTGGTGTCGGCACGGGCGGCACCGTGATGGGCGTGGCGCAACACTTGCGTGAGAGGTTCGGGACGGGTGTATCCGCCTATCCACTCGAACCGGCGAATTCGCCGACGCTGCGAACCGGCCACAAGGTGGGCAAACACCGCATCCAGGGTATCAGCGACGAGTTCGTGCCATCGATCGTGAGGCTGCCCGCGTTGGGCCGCATCCTCGACATCTGGGATGGCGACGCCATCGTGATGTCGCAGCGGCTGGCCAACGAACTCGGCATCGCCGTGGGCATCAGCTCCGGCGCCAATCTTCTGGGCGCGCTGGAGATCGCGCATGAGCAAGGCGCACACGCCTGCGTGGCGACGGTGTTCTGCGACGACAACAAGAAATACCTGTCCACGGATCTGTGCAGCGACGAGGAGAGCAAGGAGCACTATCGATGCCGGGATGTGGAACTGCTGGGATTCCAGGTCGTCCCGCCCGCCGGCATCCACCCGCGAGCCTGATGGGGAGCCGGGCTCCCGCATCACATATTTCACACTCCGTGGCGAGCGAGGCGACTTGGGGCCACGATGAGTAGAATCGCGGCCATGCTTGCTTCATCCACGCGGTTTCCGGCCGCGGTCACCTGCGTGGCCGCCGCCGTGTTGTTGTTGGCGGTGCCGGTGGTGTCACTGGCCCAGCAGCAGCCCGCCGCCGTCAAGAAGACGCCTGCCAAGAACGCACCTGCGGCGAAGAAGCCGGTCAAGCCGCGCCCGCCAGCGCCGCCGCCGCCACCTCCCGCGGTTGAGCTCATCGGCCATATCACCATGCCGCCGGATGCGCTTCGTCCGGGCCCGGCTTCCGGTCAGTTCGATGGCGAAGGCCGACGCGCCGCCTCGCCGCGGTTCGACGGCCAGCCCGTTCAGGGCGTGAGCTCGATCAAGCCCGGCCCCACTCAGGGCGCCTGGTGGGCGCTCTCGGACAACGGCTTCGGCCGCAAGTGGAACAGCCCCGACTACCACCTCTGCATCTATCTATTCGACGTGCGCCCGCGCACGCAGACCGGCGGCGATTCGCGCACGGCATTGCAGGCCATCGTGGAGCTGTCCGATCCCGCGCGATTCTTCCCGTGGCGCATCGCCAACGAAGGCTCACCCGAACGCATCCTGACCGGCGCCGATGCGGATCCGGAATCGCTGGTGACCATGGGCGACGACACCTTCTGGGTCGGCGACGAGTTCGGCCCCTGGCTGCTGCACTTCTCCGTGGATGGCGATTTGTTGGGCCCGCCCGTGGAGCTGCCTGACAACGTCCGCTCGCCGGAGCATCCGCTGGTGCTGTCCGGCGCGGACAAGGCGCGCCTCGATCGCTCGCGCGGCATCGAGGCCATGGACCTTGCTGGCGACGACCGCACACTGGTGCTGATCCTCGAAGGCACGGTGACGGGCGATGCCCCCAAGACGTTGCGCCTGCTGCGCTACGACACGCAGGCGGGCAAGTGGCTGCCGGGCACTCTTATATATGAGCTGGATGCGGACACCATGTCCGTCACGGACATCTCGCGCATCGAGGGCAACCGTTTCGTGGTCATGGAGCGCGATGAGTTCGATGGCGACGCCGCCAAGGCGAAACGCGTGTATTCCATCGACCTCGACAAGCAACAGGCCGGCAAGCCCCTGGCCAAGAAGCTGGTCATCGACTTGCTCTCGATCGGCAACGCACGCGGCATCATGGAGCATCTTCCCGCCGGCGCGCGTTTCCGGTTCCCCTACCTCACCACGGAATCCATCCAGGTCCTGGACCGCAAACACGTGGTGATCGTGAACGACAACAACTATCCGGCCACTGGCGGACGCGGCGTCGGCGTGAAGGACGCCACCGAGTGGATCTGGCTGGAACTCGCCAATCCTCTTTGACCCCGTGACGTTGATCGCACTCAAGAACGCGGAGCTCGCGTTCGGTCTCACCCCCTTGCTCGACGGCGCCTCGCTGGCCATCCAGGCCGGAGATCGCGTCGGCCTCATCGGCCGCAACGGAACGGGCAAGTCATCCTTGTTAGGTACGCTGGCGGGCACGATTCCGCTCGACGGCGGTGAGGTGCAACGCAGGCCTGGGCTGGCAGTCGTCAGCGTGGAGCAGGAGCCGTCACTGCCACCGGCCGCGACGTTACGCGAATCACTGGTGCTGCGCGGTGACTTCGCCGGCATGCACGATGAGCGCGAGCTCTGGGCGCGCGAGGCCCGGCTCAATGAGTTTCTGCAGAGGTTTTCCGTGAATCCCGACGCCAATCCAGCGTCGGTGTCCGGTGGCGAGCGCAAACGCGCGGCCCTGGCGCTGGCGTTTGCGATGTCGCCGGACCTGATGTTGCTCGACGAGCCCACCAACCACCTCGACGTGGGCGGCATCGAGACGCTCGAAGAGCTGCTGCAGAAGAACGTGACCTGCATCGTGATCACCCACGATCGCCGCTTCCTCGATGAAGTGGCCACGTCGATCGCCGAGCTGGACCGCGGCGTGCTGCGCACCTTTCCGGGCAACTACTCCGTGTACGAGGAGCGCAAGGCGGAGATCAATCTCGCGGAGGACCTCGCGCGCCGCCGTTTCGAGAAATTCTGGGCGCAGGAAGAGGTGTGGATCCGCAAGGGTGTCGAGGCTCGCCGCACGCGCAACGAAGGCCGCGTGAAGCGGCTGGAACATCTGCGCGAGGAGCGCGCGGCGCGGCGCGAGCGCATCGGACAGATGAAGCTCCACGTCGACACGGGTGAACGCTCCGGAAAGCTCGTGGCGGAGTTCGAGAACGTCGGCAAGAAATTCGGCGCGCGGCCGATCCTCGACGATGTGAGCTTGCGCATCATGCGCGGTGATCGCGTCGGGTTGTTGGGGCCGAACGGGGCCGGCAAGACCACGATGATCAAACTCATCGTGGGCGCGTTGGAGCCGGACGCTGGCCGCGTGCGGCGCGGAACCAATCTTCAGGTGGCGTATTTCGATCAGCTTCGCGATCAGCTCGATCCGGAGCGCACGCTGGCCGAGACGGTGAGCCCCGGCTCCGACTGGGTGCAGATCGGCGAGACCCGCAAACACATCTCCAGCTATCTGCAGGACTTCCTGTTCGACAGCCGTCGCTCGAATGCGCCCATTCGCATGTTGTCGGGCGGCGAGCGCAATCGTCTGTTGCTGGCGCGGCTGTTCGCACGCCCGGCGAATCTGCTCGTGCTCGACGAGCCCACGAACGACCTCGACATCGATTCGCTGGAATTGCTGGAGACCATGCTCGTCGACTACAGCGGCACATTGCTGCTGGTGAGTCACGACCGCGCCTTCCTCGACAACGTCGTCACCCAGACGATCGCGGCTGAAGGAAATGGCCGCTGGGCGGAGTACGTCGGCGGTTACAGCGATTGGCTGCGGCAGCGCCCGCAGCCGCGGCCGACGTCCCCTGCTGCGCGCGCCGCCAACCCGCCGCCGCCGGCCGCATCGCAAGCGCCACCGGCGGTTGCGCCAGCGCGACGCAAGCTCAGCTTCAAGGAGCAGCGCGAGCTCGAGTCGTTGCCAGGCGATATCGAGAAGCTCGAGGCCGAACAGAAGCAGCTCACGCAGAAGATGTCTGCTCCTGACTACCATCGTGTCGCGCCCGAGGAAATGCATCGTGATGGCCAGCGGGCCGTCGAACTCGAATCGCTGATCGCCGAGCGCATGGATCGCTGGGTGGCACTGGAGGATCGAACTTGAAGACCGCACCGATCCGCATCTGGAAGGAAACCGCGCATCGCGGCGGCAAGGGCGTGAGCGCCATCAAGGGCGTTCCGCTGCCAGGGCCGCAGCTCGAGGAGCTGTGCAGCGCACTCAAGAAGAAATGCGGCACCGGCGGTACCGTGAAGAACGGTGTGATCGAGATCCAGGGCGATCATCGCGACCGGCTCGTCGAGGAGATCAAGAAGCTGGGTTATACGGATGTGAAGAAGGCCGGCGGGTAAATGGGGTCACTCCCCATTTGCTGGCAAAAGGGGTCATGGCTCCCGTGTAAACGCAGCGTCATCGCCCTGACTCGAAGCTGAAACCTGCCGCTGGCGCAATGCCCCGCATGATTGCCGCCAACGCCCGCGCAGCGGATGCGCCCCGTGATTTCACCGTCGGCGTGGTGTTCACCACGTACAACCGCCCCCAGGATCTGGCGCGCGTGCTCGCGGGATACGCGCGCCAGACGCATCAGGACTTCGAGATCGTCATCGCCGATGACGGCTCGCGCGATGACACGCGCGCCTGCATCGAAGCCGCGCGCCGGGAGTGGCGGCTCGAGATCCGACACGTCTGGCATGAGGACATCGGCTTCCGGAAATGCCGCATCCTGAATCGCGCCATCGTCGAGACCGCCGCTGACTATCTGATCCTGACCGACGGCGACTGCATCCCTCATCCCGGATTCGTGGCGGGTCACGTCGCGCTGGCGCGGCCTGGCTACTTCGTCTCCGGCGGCTGTGTTCGTCTGGGCGCGCGCGCGACTGCGGCGATCACGCCGGCGAACGTTCTCAACGGCGACGTGTACGACAAGCGGTGGCTGCAACAGCACGGCGAGAGCCCCGCGAATCTGCGCAAGATGTTGCTGTCCGCGCCGCCGTGGAACAACGTGTTCAACGCCATCACGACCACCAGGCCCACCTGGAACGGCCACAACTCTTCGACCTGGCGCGAGGAGATGCTCGCGGTGAACGGCTTCGACGAGCGGCTGGGTTACGGCGGACTGGATCGCGAGTTCGGCGAGCGGCTCGAACGCTGCGGCATGAAGGGCATCCAGGCGCGGTATACGCTGATCTGCCTGCATCTCGACCATCCGCGCCCGTATCGCGCACGCGAGATCATGGACGCAAACATGAAGATCCGGCGCGACAACGCGCGGCTGCGGATTCGCAGGACCTCACATGGATTGGCGAGTCAGGCGGTTCAGCGCTGAGGAGGCCTGACCCTTTTTGCCAGCAAATGGGGAGTGACCCCATTTCATCAACGGCCGCGCACTCCGCCCGTCAGCACGATGCGCATGGCCTGCTCGACGGTGAGATCCGTCTCGGTGACCTTGCTGCGCGGCAGGTACACGGTGTACCCGCCGATCTGGTAACTCATGGGTAGATAGACGGCGACGAGATCGTCGCCGCCGCCTATCCCCAAGGTGTTCGCATGCTCCTGGGTCACGAAGCCGATGAGCTTGCCCAGCCCGACGTCGACCGTGACCACGCGATCGAGATCGCCACGCTTCTTGTCCGTGTTCACCAGCCGCGTCATGTCGCGGATGGCGCTGTACACGGTCTTCACGACGGGAATGCGCAGCAGCAGCTCTTCGCCCAGGCCGAGCAGGCGGCGAACCAGGAACTGGTTCACCGCCAGACCGACCACGAACAACAGCACGAAACCGGTGATCAGCCCCATGCCGGGCCAGTAGTTGTCACCGATCGCGAACTTGATGGGCTTCGACAGCAGCTCTTCGGTGGTCACGCCCAGCCAGTAGACGAAGTAGATCGTCAGGCCGATGGGCAGGATGGTGACCAGCCCCTTGAGCAGGATG
>JBKPPO010000267.1:0-13066 GCA_046733635.1 Pseudomonadota bacterium
TCGTTCGCCGGGATCAGGTCCGGCACGTTCTCGAGCGCCGTGAAGGTAGTTTGATCGCGCTCGCGCGTGCGGCGGTCCGAAACGATCTGCAGCTGGAACAACATGCGCGTGACGTCGGCCTGCTTGATCTGCTTCGGCAACACGCCCTCGGCGCCCAGCGCACGCGCCTGCCCGAGATACAGGTCCCCTTCCTGCGAGGTGTACATGAGGATGGGGATCGACGAGGTGCGCGGATTGTTCTTGATCGTCTGCACGGCCTGGAAGCCGTCCATGCCCGGCATCAGGTGATCCATGAAGATCACGTCGGGCTTGTGGCGAGTGAGGTAGTCGATGGCCGCTTCGGCGGATTCGGCCGCATCCACGGTGATCTCGTGACGCTCGAGGATGCGCGACAGGAAGGCGCGCGCGGATTTCGAATCGTCGACGACCAGGGCTCGCTTCGAAGACATCAACACTCCCCTAATTCACGAATGTTCTGGGTCTCAAATCGGCGCGAAAGTGTAGGTCAACGCTGACCGGTTGTGCACGTCCTTGTCAGGTGTCTCGTGTGAAATTTCATGGGGAGCTTTCATGGCGCGACACAAGTTGTTGGGAGTCTTCGGGAGTCGCGCGCCCAGCGGCGAGGGCCTGACAAGGAATCCGACACATGCGGTCGCTGCGGCCGCGGAAAATCCGATGTGATCCAGCGCACGGAAGAACGATTTGCGCGCGATCTCGTGACTCCGGCGCGAAATGGTGCAGCCCATACTGGCGCCGTTGATTTTTCCTGCGACAAGGACGCCAGGCGAACGCGTCAAGCAGGTGGAAGTCGGGAAGGAGCTCGGATCCCCATGACTTTCAGGGAGGTCTTAGAGCGATCTGCTTCCCGAGAGGCGCTTTGATTCAGCAACGACGAAGGCCCATACACTGCGCCGTCCCCCTGGGACGGCGTTTTTTTTGGGGTCAGGCTGCCGCGGGCGCCGTCGTCGGAGCAGCCGCCGCGTTTTGCGACTTCACGCGTTCGTAGAAGCTCACCAGGCGCCGAGCCATGGTGAGCGACGCCCAGGATTCGGCGTGCGCGCGGAGCTGTAATCGGCGTGACGATTGCGCCGGCAGATGCAGGGCCTGCACCACCGCGTCCGCGAAGACCTCTTCATTCTCCGGAACCACGAACGCGCCGCTTTCCGGCGTGAGTATGGATCGCGTGCCGAGCTCCGCCGTGGACACGACGGGCGTGCCTTGCGCCATGGCTTCGAGCAGCACGAGCCCCTGGGTTTCCGTCCGGGAGGCGAACACGAACGCATCGCCCGCCGCGTAGCAATCGGGCAATTCGGTGCGCCGGTCGAGATATCCGATGAATTTCACGGCTTCCGCCAGCCCGAGCTCGCGCGCGAGTCGAACCAGGCTTTCGCGGGCCGGGCCTTCACCGGCGATCACGAACATCGCGTCGGGTCTTCGGACGCGCAACTGTCCGAACATGCGCAACAGGAAGTCGATGTTCTTCTCGTGCGCCACGCGGCCGACGTAGAGCAGCAGCGGTTGATGGCCCGGCAATGCGAAGCGGTCGCGGAACCGGGCGCCGTCGCCCTGGGTGAAGCTCTCGGCGGGCATTCCCGTGGGCAGCACCTCTATGGGCGTGGTGACTCCATAAGTCAGCAAGGCCTCGCGCATGGGCGCACTCGGCGAGATGAGTTCAGCCACGTCACGGCACTGCGAAAGCGTGAACCGTCGCGCCAGCGCACGGCCGATGCGCCTCGGCAGGATGGGCACGTAGTGATGCAGGTAGTCCTCGAAGAACGTGTGGTAGGTAGCCACCACGGGCAGGCCGTTCTCGCGGGCGAAACGCGCAGCCGCGTAGTGCGCGATGAACGGCGTGTGGATGTGCACCAGGTCGACTCGCGAGGCCAGCTCGCGATTCAGCACGGCTCGCAACGCGCCACCATGGAAGCGCCGGTCTTCGGGATCGAGCGGCACGCGCCCCGATGGCACACGGATGATGGAATCGTCGCCGTCGGCCGGCGCACCGGGATAGGCCGGCGCGACGAGCGTGGTTTCGACACCCAGCTGCGAGAGATCGCCGCGGAAGGTGCGGATGGAAGTGGAGACGCCGTTGACCCGGGGGAAGTAGACGTCGGAAACGAACAGCACCCGCATCAGAAGAACGAGGCGCCGATGGAGCCGAACGTGGCGCCCAACAAGGCGCCCACGAGCACGTCGGTGGGATAGTGCAGTCCCAGCACCACTCGCGACGCGGAGATGGCCAGCGCCAGCGGGATCAGCGCGAAGCTCAGTTCCGGGAACGCGATGCAGCCCTGCCAGGTGAAACACACGGCATGCAGCGTGTGGCCCGAAGGGAAGCTGTAGCGATCGAGCGGCGCGCCGGCGAGCGAGATGCCCTCGTGCCGGATGAACGGGCGCTCGCGGACGAAGGTGCGCTTCAGGAATTTGTACACCGCGAGTCCCGCTGCGCCGCTGGCCAGCATGATGGCCGCCACCACCAGGCCGCGCTCACCGTAGAGGAACGGCAGCGCGAGCATGAGCGCGTACCAGATGACGCCATCGCCCAGGCGGCTCGCGGCCATGAAGAAGAGCCGGATGCCCCGGTGTTCGCAACCGCGATTCAGGCGGCGGCACATCCGGTATTCGGCGAGGTCGAATCGGGCCAGTAGTGATCCCATCGATGCACCCTGAGTGGATGAACCCTGAGTTGCGATGCCGGGCAGTCTCGGGGCGGATCAAGTCGGCGCCGTGACTTGCCCGTGAAGGTTTTGTGTCCAAGTGGCTGATTCCCCGATTCCGGGCGCGCGCCTGAGGCTTTGTGCTGCGCGGTACAATCCGCGCCCATGAGGCTGCTCGCTTGCGCCGCGATGTTGATGGTTCCGGCCTGCGCCGGAGCCGTGGACGCTTTCGTGCTCGAAGTGCGCGAGATGACGCTGGCCGGCATCCCGATCGAAGGCGCCGCCGTCCGGCTCGACCTGCTGGGCGACGAGAAGACGAAGCTGACGGTGACTGCCAACGCCGCCACGGTCACCGACCCGGTGGGCAAACTCACGCAGATCCGGTTGGTCTGCGACGAGCCCGTGATCGCCGAACCCGTCTACGCCTGCAATGGCGGCCAGCTTCGAGGTCGCGGCGGCCCCACCGGCAACATCGACATGCGGGTCACGGCGGCGATGGACACGAAGACCGGCGTGACCCGCTTCTCGGGCGACGGACTTGCAGTCGCAGGCACAGCGGCCAAATTCAACGGCACGCTGGATGAGAAAGGCTGGCGCGTGACAGGCGCCACGGGTGTCACGACCGTGGCGGCTTTGCGCAAGTTCGCCGCGCCGTGGTTCGAACTACCGGCCGACATCACGGGCGAAGGCAAAGCCTCGGTGGAAGGCGCGGCCAGCGACGAGGGCCGCGGCACGCTGATCGACGCCACGCTGAAGCTGGCCGACGTCAGCGTCACGAACGAGGCGAGCACCATCGTCACCGACGGCATGGCTGCCGACGCCCGCTTGCGGGCGACGCTCCGCGAGACGGACACGGCGATGACGATCAACGTGTCGGGCAAGAAGGGCCAGGTACTCGTGGGCCCCGTGCTGCTCGACTTCGGGCAGAACGCGCTCGAGCTGGAAACACACGCGCTGCTGCGCGGCGATCTCATGACCGTGGACTCGCTCACGTTGAAGCAGAAGAACCTCATGGATTTCAGCGGCGCGGGCAGCGTGAACCTGGCCGGCGAAACTCCGCTCGTGAGCGGGGACTTCCGGATCCACCGGCTGGAATTCCCCGCGGGGTACACGAGCTACATGCAGATCACGCTCGCGGCCTCGCTGTTGGGCGATGCGGACACCAGCGGCGCGTTGCGCGGCGAGCTCTCCGTGCGCGACAACGGCATCACGTCGCTGCACGTGGTGCCCGATGCGCTCGAATTCCACGACAAGAAGGACCGCCTGCATCTATCGAAGCTCAGCGGCGACGTCCATTGGGCGCCGGATGGCATGGGACCGCCGAACAAGTCGAAGATCTCCTGGGCCTCGGGCGGCGCGTACGGACTCTCGGGCGGCGCAGCCGAGCTGGAATTCGTCGTGCAGGGGCTGAGCTTCGCGCTCACGCGTCCGGCCAAACTACCCATCCTCGATGGGGCGCTCGCGATGGACGCGCTCGCCATGAGCAACCTGGGCGCCGACAACATGGAAGTGGAGTTCAAGGGAGCCGTCGAACCCATCAGCATGACGCAGCTTGCCAAGGTGTTCGGCTGGCCGGAATTCCAGGGGACGCTGGCTGCCACCATCCCGGGCGTCACGCTCAAGGACAACGTGCTCGCGTTCCAGGGCAACGTGGAGTCGCAGGTGTTCGGCGGGCGGATTACCGGGAGCAACATACGGCTGCAGGATCCGCTCGGGAATTTCCCGCAGTTCTTCGCCGACGTGCGCGCGCGCGATCTCGATCTCGGCCTCGTCACCCAGACGTTCGAGGTGGGCAGCATCACGGGCAAGCTCGAAGCCGACGTGCTGAATCTCGAGCTCTTCGCCTGGTCGCCTGTGTCCTTCGACGCGCGGCTCGCGACGCCCAAAGGCGACAAATCGCGGCATCGCATCAGCGCGAAAGCCGTGACCAGCCTGTCCAACGTGGGTGGCGGCGGTGGCGGCGTGGTGCAGGCGCTGCAGGGCGGCGTGCTACGGTTCTTCGACGAATACAGCTACGAGAAGCTGGGCATCACCTGCAAGCTGCGCAACGACATCTGCGAGATGGCGGGCGTGGAGCCCGCGGGCATCGGTTACTACATCGTCAAGGGCGCGGGCATTCCGCGCATCGACATCGTGGGCAATGCCGGCCGCGTGAGCTGGAGCCAGTTGCTCGCGTCGATCTCCACCGCGGATTTCGGCGGCGCCACCACGCAGTGAGCCCGGAATAGACCGGATGGACGAGTGTGTTTTTAAGGGCGAGAATCGCGCCCACATTTGACGTATGGCGTATTCAGGAGGCATTCATCGTGCCGCCCCGATCATGTCAGCGTCAGGCTTGCGCCTGAGAAAAGGAGTCATCAATGCGACGTGTATTGCCGCTGAAGATTGCGCTGCTGAGCGTGCTGGTTGCCGCCTGCGTCACCATCAACGTGTACTTTCCGGCGGCCGCCGCCGACAAGGCCGCGGACCAGGTGATCCAGGACATCACGGGAGGCAAGAGCAGCACGCCGCCCCAGGGTCATCTGTACGAAGAGAAGGAACCGAATTTCCTGCTCGCCGCCGTGGGCTCGGTGCTCGATGCCGTGATCCCCGCCGCGCATGCGCAGAACGCGGAAGCCGCGCTCAACGTGAGTTCGCCCGCCGTGAACCGCATCAAGGCGTCCATGGGTGCGCGTTTCGGTGAACTGGAGAAGTTCTTCGCGAGCGGCGCCGTGGGCCTCACGAACGACGGCATGATCGACGTGCGCGATCTCAACGCGGTGGCTCTGCCCGACCGCGCCACGGTCAAGCGCCTCGTGGCCGAAGACAATGCGGACCGTGCGCAGCTGTACTCCGAGATCGCGAAGGCCAGCAATCACCCCGAATGGGAAGCCGACATCAAGAAGAGCTTCGCGCGCCGCTGGGTGGCGACCGGCGCCAAGGCCGGCTGGTATTACCAGGACGATGGCGGCGCCTGGAAGCAGAAGTAAGCGCCGGAAGTAGTTAGTGACCGGAACGGGGCCTGGACCGCAAGGGAAAGGCCCCTTTCTTTTGCCCGCACGAAAAGTCATGTGGAGCCTGGGGCTCTTGCTCGTGGTGCTGCTCGGCCTGGCGGCGTTCGTTCGCTGGGCGCAGGTCAGGCTGGCATTCCCCGCGCCGCCGGAATCGGCGCAGATCCCGGACGCGTTGCGCGACGCGGGGGGCGAATCGATCTGGCTCGACGCCGGCGGCGATCGCGTCGAGGCCTGGTTTCTTCCCGCACGCGCCGCGGGCCGCGCGCCTTTGATCCTCAACACGCATGGCAACGGCGAGCTCATCGATCAATGGGCGATGAACGTTGCGCCCCTGCGCGAAGCCGGTTTTCACGTGTTGCTGGTCGAGTATCCGGGCTATGGCCGTTCGCAAGGATCGCCTTCGGAAAAGAGCATTACCGCGACGATGCTCGCCGCGTACGACTGGGCGATCTCGAACCCCCGCGTGGATGCGAGCCGCATCGTCGCGCACGGCAGGTCGATGGGCGGCGGCGCCGCCGGGCAGTTGCTGGAGCGTCGCAAGCTCGCGGCACTCGTGCTCGAGTCCACGTTCACGAGCCTCGGCGACATGGTGAAGGCGCATGGCGTACCGGATTTTCTCGTCACCAACCGGCTCGATACGCGGGAAGCGCTGCGAAAATTCGACGGTCCGGTGCTCGTGCTGCACGGAGCGCAGGACGGCGCGATCCCGGTGTCGCATGCGCGGGCCCTCGCGGAAGCGACCCCGCGCGCGCGGCTGGTGATCCAGCAATGCGGGCACAACGACTGTCCGCTGCCTTGGGAGCTGGTTCTCGGATTCCTCGCACAGAACGGCGTATCCAGTGAACCAGCCCCTGGAGACACGCCATGACGACTCACTACCTCGTTCCCGCCCTGGCCATTGCGCTACTGACCGGCTGCGGCATGGCCGAGACGACCGCGGTCACGGCGGCGCAGGCCGAAGCCGCGGTCGAGACGGCCAAGGAAGCCGAACAGATCAAGGCGAAGCTCACGCAGGACATCGCCGCCGCGCAAGAGGCGTCAGTCCAGCGAATCGAAGCGGCCGAAGGCGAGTAGTTTCGGAGAGCAGCCCCGGACCGCTCCGGGGCTTCGAAGCCCGGCTGCGTCTATTCGCGCATGCCCGTGCCGCGGCTCATGAAGAACAGCGCCACGCCAAACAACACGATCGCGGATATCGCCATGATGGAGAACGCGACGAAGATGTTGACGTCACTGGTGCCCAGGAATCCGTAACGGAACGCGTTCACCATGTGCAGGATGGGGTTGGCGTATGAAAGGTGACGCGCCCAATCCGGCAGCAACGAGATGGAATAGAACACGCCGCCGAAATACGTGAGCGGCGTGAGCACGAACGTCGGGATCCAGTTCACCTGGTCGAAATTCTTCGCGAACTGCGCGTTGATGAAACCGCCCAGCGCGAAGATCACCGACGTGAGCACCACCGCGGCGAAGATCACGAACGCGTGATGCACGGCGAGGTGCGTGAAGAACAGCGTCACGAGCGTGACCGCCGCGCCCACGAGCAGGCCGCGCACGAGGCCTCCGCCCACGTAGCCCAGCACGATGATCCAGTTGGGCAGCGGGGCCACGAGCAACTCTTCCACGTGTTTGCCGAACTTGGCGCCGAAGAACGAGGACACGACGTTGCCGTAGGAATTGGTGATCACGGCCATCATGATCAGGCCGGGCGCGATGTACTGCATGTAGGGCACGCCGTCCATGAGCCCGACGCGCTGGCCGATCAAACTACCGAAGATCACGAAGTACAGCGCGGACGTGACCGCCGAGGGCACGATGGTCTGCGCCCAGATGCGGATGATGCGGCCGTATTCGCGGATGATGATGGTCTTGAAACCCACCCAGCGCGCGCGGCCGAGGCCCTTCGGCGAGTCCGCGGCGGGTGCGGGTTTGCTGTGGTCCGTCATGAACGCACCGCGCCTTTTCCTTCGACCAGCTTCATGAACAGCTCTTCCAGCCGGTTCACCTTGTTGCGCATGGACAGTACATGCAGGCCCTGGGCGCTCAGGCTCGCGAACACCTCGTTGAGGCTCTGCTCTTTCGAGACCTCCACTTCCAGAGTGTGTTCATCCACGAGGTTGAAGGTGTAGCCCGGCACGAGCGGCACGGCGGTCACGGCTTCACGCAGGTTCAGCACGAAAGTCTCCGCCTGCAGCTTGCGCAGCAGGCTCGACATGCGATCACGCTCGGCGATCAGTCCACCGTTGATGATGGCGATGTTGCGGCAGAGCGTTTCCGCCTCTTCGAGATAGTGCGTGGTGAGGATGATGGTGGTGCCACGCTGGTTGATCTCGCGCAGGAAGTCCCACATCGACCGGCGAATCTCGATGTCCACGCCCGCGGTGGGCTCGTCGAGGATGAGCAGCCTGGGTTCGTGCACCAGCGCGCGCGCGATCATGAGCCGCCGCTTCATGCCGCCCGAGAGCCCGCGCGCCATCTTGTTGCGCTTGTCCGAGAGCTGCAGCAACGCCAGGTATTTGTCGGCCCGCTCGCGCGCGAGCGGACGCTCGATGCCATAGAAGCCGGCCTGGTTGACCAGGATCGTCTGCGGCGTCTCGAACTGATTGAAATTGATCTCCTGCGGGACGATGCCGATGCAGGCCTTGGCCGCCTCCAGCTCCGCATCGAGATCGTGGCCGAACACCTGCACCGTGCCCGCGGTCTTGTTGACGAGCGACGTGAGGATGCCGATCAGCGTGGTCTTGCCCGCGCCATTGGGGCCTAGCAAGGCGAAGAAGTCGCCGGTCTCGACGTCGAGATCGACGCCCTTGAGGGCCTGCACACCATTCTTGTACGTCTTGGTGAGGCCGCGGATCGAGAGAGCATGCATGGGCGAAGCTTGAGGCTTACGGCCGGGAAATCAAATGCGCCGAACGGGAGAGGCCGCCCCGGCTACTTCGGAACGGCCTCGTCCAGCAGCGGTTTGAAGGTGTTCTCGAAGAAGAGCTGCGTGGGATTGTCCTCGCAGCGCTCCGCCGCGTCGCGCAGCGCCCTGGACGACGCCTTCCAGACCTTGGCGTCCACATATTCATTGGCCTGCTTGCGGATGGCCACATACATCGCGATCGCGATGCGAGGCATGAATTCCGTGGCGGCCGCATCGTCGGCCTCCTCCCGGATGAGCTCCCATTCCCAGGTGAAGTCCGCGCAGGTCATCTTGCGGATGCGCTCCTTTTCCCTCTCCGTGAGCTGAGCGTCCGTCTTGAGTGGCACGGGCTTGGGGTTCGCGCCCGTGGACGGGCGCAGCTCGACCTTCATGTCGATGGAAGCTTCCACCGGCTTGCCGGCGGCGTCGATCGCCGGACGGAAGCGAGCGCTCTGCAGCACCTTGACGAGTTGCGGTTCGAACGCGGCTTCGGCCGTGTTCTCGAGCACCTGCACGTCGCGGACCTTGCCGTCTTCACCCACGCGCAGCGTGGCCGTCATGTGGCCTTCGAGTTTGCGAGCGCCCACGGCGATCTTCGAGGTGTTCGCGGCAGTGATGACCTGCGGCTCGCTAGGCCCGACCTGAGCCAGGCTCATCACCGGGATCGCAACAAGACTCATCGAAACCACTGCGCGGGCAGTTGCAAGCATGTACGACGAAACTCCATTGTCAGAATCCGCGGATCGCGCGCAACACACGCTGTGCATCCACGAATCCAAATCCTGTATCGAAATCGAATCCGGCCGCATTATCGACGCGTTGCGGTCCGATGTCGCCCCCGTAGTTGCGCAGTTTCAGGTCATCGGCCGTGAGACGCAGGGCCCAATAAATCAAATCGGGCGTGAGGCGTCGCGGGCCGATGAAATGTTTGCCGGCGGATATGTCACGTGCCCGCTGATCGTGCATCAGCGCTGCCACCGCGGCCACGTGCGGCGCGGAGGCGGAGGTACCGAAGAAATTAGGGAGACCATCCGGCTCCGAAGTTCCCGGGATCTCGAAGTCGAGATCGAGGAAAAAGAAAGAAGTGTTACCTCCGTCAGGTCCGGTGACGCCGGGCTTGAGCCGTACGGCGGGCACGGGCAGCCGGCGGCCGTTCTTGCCGATGAAGATCGGCGTTCCGCCCGCAGAGGAGAACGAATTGAGGCAAGCGGGTTTGCACTGCGGACGTAGGGGACTCCCCCACTCCTCCGTCTGGTACCACGCCGCCGCGCCGACGGCTTCCGCACCGGCGGCGTTCGCGTGGCCGTACACGGTGCCGCTCGCCGTGTCGTATTCGTCCACGGAGAAGAGGCCGAGGTCGAGATCGAACCAGACATACTTGAGGTAGTTAGGGGCGGGGCCTTCGTAGAGCTCCACGCCGATCTGGACGACGAGATCTTCGTCGCTGAAGTTGATCATGACGGGCGTTTCCACCGCATCGCCATCCACGTTCACGTCGATGCCCGGGATCTGGCACACCAGCTGCTCGGGATCGTCCGTGCAGATCTCGAACGGCTCGCCGTTCGCATCGTAGAACCAGAGATCCAGATCGCTCTGGGCGCCGCGACGGCCATTCGCCGACAACGAAGGCTGGTCCCACTGGAAGGACAGCAGCGTCGCACTGAAAGCGGACGCCGTGGCCTGCTGCAGGCCGTCGACCGCACGCCCGGGCGCGAAGTCGTGGCGCGGGCCGGAGATGCCCTGCTCCTCCGAGAGGCGGAAACGGGATTCATAGGAGAGGCGGCCGTCATTGCCGGCCGACGAAAAATACGCAACGCCCGCGCGATACACGTCGTCCACGGCCTGCGCGATGATGCCGTCCTCGAACATGGGCTCCGCGTAGTAGATGACGTCGTCGACGATGACCTGCGAGCCTGCATCCGCGAGCGCGCGAATACCCGCCGCGAAATCCTCCTGACTCTCGAAGGCCGTGTAGAAGGCCTGCGAAGCGCCCGGCGCGACGTCGTGGATGAGCTGCATCATCGCGCGGCCCTCGTCCGAACAATCTTCACTGGGCGCGGGCGCGAGGTCCTTGAGCACGCGGATGTCGCGCGGAAGGTCGCCGTTGCGCACGTCTTCCGCGGCTCGCGTGAACGGTGCGCCTTCCGCGAAGGGGCCGGGCGCGCAGTCGAAGCTGTCCGACAGCACGCCCACACGCACACCGTGTCCATCCACGCCGAACTCGCGTCTGGCGAGATCCGACCGCAACGAGCGGTCACCCTGGCTCACCGCCAGGCCCCGGCTCCGGTTCACGGCCTCGCGCCGGGCCATCGCGAGCGTGGGCCGCAGGAATTTGAGACTCGGAGTGGCCGCCATGTCGCGCAACGCCGCGATGGGCGCCCGGCCGGACACCGCCGTGGCATGAAGCTTGGCGTCAAGGAGGCCCTTGGCCACCAACTGGGTTCGAAGCGCCGCGAGATCATCTCCGTAGGCGCTCACGGCCACGTGCCCCTGCTGCGCGCGCAGCGCAGGCAACTTGCGTTTGACCGCGCGCGTGGCGTCGTCGCCGCGCCTCACGGAGGAGGCCCGCAGGACGTTGAGCGCGGCTCCCAGCCTTGCGCCCTCAGCCGTCTTGGCCGCTGCGAGCGCCGCATCGGCTTCCTGGCGAGGCGTGGCGAGCGCCGGCAAAGCCGCCAGCATGAATGCGGCAGCTGCCGCGATGAGCATGGACTTGTTCATGTCACTCCCTGACTGCAGGTCCTGCCGGACCGGTTTCTTGGTGGGCACCCATCCTGGGAGCCCGTTCTGGCGCTAGGAATCGGACTTTGCCGCCAATGTGTCTGCGGCGAGACGCTGCACTCCGCCCAGGAGGAGTTCATGCAGACGTTGGTCCGCGCCTGACACCGCGGCGGTCAGCAACTCGCGCCAGAACGCTTCCTGATGTATCCAGCGCGGCCGCAGTGACTGCCCACTGCGCTCGGCCGCGGCTTCCAGGGCCGACAAGGAACAAGCGGCCAGGGATTCCACTGCCGGCAGCGTGGCGCCGAACACCAGGCAGGCCGCGCGGGGCCGGCTCCGAGCCAGGTGCCAGCCGTAAACCAGCATGCGACGCGTGATTCCGCGTGCCGCCGCAGGCTCGAAGAACGCGGGCTCCACCGTCTGCGGCGTCTCGTGCACGCCGGCGCTGCGCAGTTCCAGCCAGCGGGGCGAAGCTGCGAAGCCGGCATCGAACAAGCTGAATGGCGCGGCCGACAGGCGTTTGACCGCGTGCGCGGGCAGGTCCGCCCACAGGCCGCGCAGGCCGGCCAGCAGGGGCGGCAAACCACCCGCGCCGGGCTCGGCCGCGCGTTCGGCGAGCAGCCCCAGGCATTCGGCATTGAGCTCCGCGAGCGGCGCCGGATCGACACCTTGTGAGGGCAGCCAGTGCCTCACATCTTCCCGCGAGCGTTGTCCTCCGTGACCCGCCATGACATTCCTCCTGATTCGCGAGAGATATCTTGCGCTGGGCGGCCTTGAAAGTCATATCCAAATTTGGGAAATTTTTCCCAAATTCGAAGGACCCCGAAAACCGGGACTATCTACAGGGAAGTCAATCCATGCGTATTTCAGATGACCGATACAGCCGCGACCGCCTGAGGCTCGACCTGGCGCTGCGTTTCATCCATCACGAGGCCCGGACGCACACTATCCGTGCATGGACGGGCCTCACCGACGACCGCATCCGCAAGCTCTACCGCACCTATCTTCAGGAAGCTGGCGGGGGCGGCGTGCCGCGCCATCGCGGCAAGTCGCCCCGTCAGGCCGCGTTCTTCACGAAGTCCTTGCGCATGCGCCGCGAGGCGGCGGTGTTCGCGAGCGTCAGCAGCCTGTTTGGTCTCATCACGCCGCACTCGCACGGCTCCGGCACGATCCGCGTGGATCGACATGCGCAACCCACGCCCAACGTGACGCGAGGCGCCTTGCTCTGCGAAGCCTTCGAAGCGCATCGCGCATTGATGGTGGAATCGCATATTTCCTTCGAACACGCGGTCTACCTGCTGAGCGCGCTGCACGCCGGCGACGAACTCCGCGTGGCGCATTGCCGGGATTGCAACGGAATGCTGGTGACGGACCGGCTCGCGTTGCGCACGCCCATGTGCAACGAGTGCCATGGGATCAAGGCGCCGAAGAAGCCGGACGCTCCCGCCTGAGGCGGCGCGCGCGAGCGGCACCTCCTCGGGTGCGGTAAATTGCGCGCGTGACTCTCAAGCAGCAATTGTTCTCCGGGCCGTTCATCGAACGCCGGGCCGAATTGCGTGACGATCCGCAATGGATCGTCAGCGCCCGGTCCGATCCCGCCACGCAATACATCCTCGCCGCGGGTGGCAGCCACCTCGTGAGCGCCGGCGCGGCGGAGATCGCCCTGCTCCACAACGGCGACAGCCTCGTGGACGCGGCCGACGACACCTCGCTCACCTTGTTAGGTTGGTTCCGCGGCTCGCGCACCGTGCTGGTCGAGTTGCGCGCCGAAGCCCCTCTGCCGGAGTCCACCGAGC
>JBKPPO010000268.1:0-2794 GCA_046733635.1 Pseudomonadota bacterium
GAGCCCGCCGCGGAGAGATGGCCGCCCGCGCTGTCGCCGGTGAGCACGACGCGCTTCGCGTCGCCGCCATACGAGGCCGCGTGCTCCATGATGTGCGCCACCGCTCCGTAGACGTCTTCGATGAGGTTCGCCATCGTGTTGCTGGCCGCGTCGCCGTCCGCCTTGCCGGCCCAGCGATAGTCGATGCTCGCCACCACGAACTTGCCGCCGCGCGTGAGCTCGCGCGCCAGGCCACGCATGATGTTCTCGTCGTTGGTGACCCAGCCGCCGCCGTGGATGATCACCACGATGGGCAGGTTCTTCGCCCCTTTGGGTGAGTACGCGTCGTACTTGAGCGTCTTCACGCCCGGCTTCGCATAGACGATGTCCTGCTTCACCACCACGTGGTCCACCGCGGATTTCTCGATGAACGACGCGCCGATGCGCATGTCCTTGTTCACCGTCACCTTGAACGTGGGCGTCATCGATTCGTAGAACATCGCGCCCCATTGGCCGGGTGTGGAGAAGTAGCCGGAGTCGAAGGTGTAGCCGGCGTCGGGTTGCGTCGTGACTGTGACGACGGTGCCAGCGGGATACTTGCCGTCCGCGGGCAGCGCCGGGTTGAGCTGGAATTTGCCGTTCGTCGCGGGGTCGAGTGTGACCGTGAAGGACTCAGCGGCGAACACGGGCGCGGCGGCCAGCGACAGAGCGAGGGCGGGGAGGGCGAGGAAGGTGCGAAGGGTTTCATTCATGGCGGTGATCTCGAAAAGGCGGGGAAGGGCGCCTGTCGAAAGTCACCCTATATGCGGCGGGAAGGGGGCTCAAGTGACAGGTTTCATCCCCCGCCGGACTGCCTGCATCGATGGTCGAGATGCGGCTCGCCGCGCTCCCTACGCGCATGTCCGGCACGCGCTGACGCCGGTCGCGGCCCGTCGCTCGTATGTTGGGCGCATACCAGGAGCGTCGAATGCCACGCCAACGATCGATCGAACCAGCCGCGCCGCCCGGCAGCCAGCCGCTGGACTCCACGATTCCGTCCGTGCAGCCGCCGGACGTGAACTCGGATCGCGTCGTGCCCGCCGATGCCCAGCGGAAAGGCGACGCGGAACCATCGAGGAAGCCACCGCTTCAGATCCAGGAAATCGAAACGCTCGAGGATGACTCGAAGGGCGGCTGACCCGCCGTCCCCCGCGCGAACCCAGGAGACGATGATGAACGAACCGAAGATCCCGGACCGCAGTGGCGAACCCGCGCTGCAGGAAGCGCTGGACCGCGAGAAATCCACCACCGCCGCGAACTCGGAGGATGTGGATCCGGACGCCCAGGCGGAAGCACGTGACGATGAAGGCAATGCCGTCGACGTGGCGCAGAAAGGTGATGGCGCGCCGGCGAGGCCCCGGCCGGATTCGGACGCGGCCTCGCAATGAGCGACGCGAACCAATCGCCGTCCGGATAGTCTCTCGATCAGCGCGCTGACAAACAAAGCTATGCTGATCCGAAACACCCCTCCGCCCACCTTGACCCGCCGCGAAATGCGGTACTGGGTCATGAAGCCCGACCCGCGGCTGCGCTCGCGCGTGTTCTGCTACTACCTCGCTCATCCCGTGGCGCAGACGGAGTGGGACCCGGCCGCCGCCTATAAAGATGAGGAACAGCTGATTCCCGACGGGCACTCCGAGCTCGTGTTTCATCTGGGTGGTGCTTTCGAGCGGCGTGCGGTTGGTGACGAGACAGGTCACGTCATGCGGCGCAGTTATGTCATCGGCGGGCGCTCGAAGTCCGTGCTGACGCGTGATCTCGAGAGGGTGACCGTGGCCGGCGTGAAGCTGGATCCGCGGCTGTTGCACCGGCTCATCGGTGCGCCGTTGAGTGAGTTCGGGGATGGCACCGTGGATCTCGCGGATCTCAAACGGGCGTCGCTCACGCAGCTCGAGCAAGCGATCGCCGATGCGGCGCATTGCGCTTCGCGCGTCAGCGCCGTGCTCGATCAGTTCTTTCTGCGCGCGATTGGCGCCGCTTCGCGCGGCAGCGCGCGCGTCGATGCGCTCGTACACGATATCCACGCTCATCGCGGCTCGTTGTCCATCCTGGACTGGGTCCGCTCACATCGCTTCGACCCGCGCAACATCGAGCGCCGCTTCAGCGAAGCCATGGGCATGAACCCGAAACGCTACGCGCGCGTGATCCGGTTCAAACATCTCTACCATGCGCTCGTGAGCGGCAAACCCAGCGCCGACTATCTCGATGGCTTCCACGACCGCTCGCATTTCAATCGCGAGTTCCGCAGCTTCGTCGGCGCCGCGCCTTCCGCGCGTGTGAACGCCGCGCTCGCGCAGGGCACGAGCATCTCCGACACGTTGCTGTCCAGCGAGCTCGCGCTCGGCTGATCGCTGCCGTTCGTCGCTCCGGCGAACGCGGCCTATTTTTTACAATGCCGATGCCTTCGCGCTCACTAGAGTCTCGCCCGGTTGTCCAACTACCGAGGCTCGAGTGCGTAGAGGAAAGGTTTGGCAGGGCTGGATTGTCGCGGGCGCGATCGGCGCGGGAGCAAGCGTGGCTTTCGCCCAGTACAACATCGGCACCGGCGGCGCGATGGAGCTGTATCGCGCGAACTGTGCCGGATGCCACGGCGCGAATCTCGAAGGCGGCAGCGCCGGGTCGTTGCTGGACGATAAATGGAAAGGTGGCGGCAGCGATGAAGCGCTGACCACTGCCATCCGCGAGGGCATGACCGGCACACCCATGCCCGCGTGGAAGGCCAGCCTCACTGGCGCGCAGATCCGCTCGCTCGTCATCCTCGTGCGCGAGCAACGCG
>JBKPPO010000269.1:0-7639 GCA_046733635.1 Pseudomonadota bacterium
CGCCAAGAGCCAGCCGCTCAAGGGCGCGCGCATCGCAGGCTCCCTGCACATGACGATCCAGACCGCCATGCTCATCGAGACGCTGCAGGCGCTCGGCGCGCAGGTGCGCTGGGCCTCGTGCAACATCTACTCGACGCAGGATCACGCCGCCGCGGCCATCGCCG
This sequence comes from Pseudomonadota bacterium, assembly GCA_046733635.1. Taxonomy (GTDB): domain Bacteria; phylum Pseudomonadota; class Gammaproteobacteria; order Steroidobacterales; family Steroidobacteraceae; genus CADEED01. The sequence continues at coordinate 165 of JBKPPO010000269.1, forward strand.
TCCGTGGCACTCCGGTGTTCGCGGTGAAGGGCGAAACGCTCAAGGACTACTGGGAATACACCCACAAGATCTTCGAGTGGCCCGGCGAACAGGCGAACATGATCCTGGACGACGGCGGCGACGCCACGCTGCTGCTGCACCTGGGCACGAAGGCCGAGAAGGACGCGAGCCTTCTGAACAATCCCACCAGCGAGGAAGAGGTCGAGCTGTTCAACTCGATCAAGGCCACGCTGAAGCGTGATCCGAAGTGGTATTCCACGCGCCTCAAGCAGATCAAGGGCGTGACGGAAGAGACGACGACTGGCGTGCACCGCCTGTACGAGATGCACAAGAAGGGCGAACTCGCGTTCCCCGCCATCAACGTCAACGACTCGGTCACCAAGTCCAAGTTCGACAACCTGTACGGCTGCCGTGAGTCGCTCGTGGACGCCATCAAGCGCGCCACGGACGTCATGGTCGCGGGCAAGATCGCCGTGGTCGCCGGTTACGGCGACGTGGGCAAGGGCTCGGCCCAGGCGCTGCGCGCGCTGTCGGCGCAGGTGTGGGTGACGGAGATCGACCCGATCAACGCGCTGCAGGCCGCGATGGAAGGTTTCCGCGTCGTCACGATGGAATACGCGGCCGACAAGGCCGACATCTTCGTGACCGCCACGGGCAACTTCCACGTCATCACCCATGACCACATGAAGGCGATGAAGCACAACGCCATCGTGTGCAACATCGGCCACTTCGACAACGAGATCGACGTCGCGTCGCTCTCGAAGTACCAGTGGGAAGAGATCAAGCCGCAGGTCGACCACGTGATCTTTCCGGACAACAAGCGGATCATCATGCTGGCCAAGGGACGCTTGGTGAACCTGGGCTGCGGCACCGGCCACCCCAGCTACGTGATGAGCTCGAGCTTCGCGAACCAGACCATCGCGCAGATCGAACTGTTCACGCAGACCGCGAAGTACCCGCTGGGTGTGTACGTGTTGCCGAAGCACCTCGACGAGAAGGTGGCGCGCCTGCAGCTCAAGACGCTGAATGCGCAGCTCACCAAGCTCACCGAGCAGCAGGCCAAGTACATCGGCGTCTCACAGGACGGCCCGTACAAGGCTGATCACTACCGTTATTGATCGATAACGATTGAGCGATACGGCCCCGCCATGCATCGCATGGCGGGGCTTTTTCATTTTTGACGGGCGCCTGTCGTTATAATCCGCGCCCGATTCGTTCGAAGGCAGGCGGCAGTGGCGGCAAACATTCTCGACGGCAAGGCCGTCGCGGCGAAGCAGCGGCAGAAATCGGCGGTGCGCGCCGCGGAGTTCCTTGCGAAACATGGCCGGCAGCCCGGCCTCGCCGTGGTGAAGGTAGGCGACGACCCCGCGTCGGCCGTTTACGTGCGGAACAAGCGCAAGGCCTGCGAAGAGTGCGGCATCGCCTCGTTTGCGCACGATCTGCCGGCGACTACCTCGCGCAAGGAATTGCTGTCGCTCATCCAGAAGCTGAATCGCGATGAGGCCGTCGACGGCATCCTGTTGCAGCTGCCGCTGCCCAAGGGCCTCGACAGCACGGAGATCATGGACACCATCGACCCGGCCAAGGACGTGGATGGTTTCCATCCCACGAACACCGGGTTGTTAGCCCAGAAGCGGCCTGGCCTGCGGCCCTGCACACCCTGGGGCGTCATCAAGCTCGCCGAGGAATACCAGCTGGATCTCACGGGCCTGCGCGCCGTGGTGGTAGGCGCTTCCAATATCGTCGGTCGCCCGATGGCGCTGGAGTTGCTCCTCGCGCGCTCGACGGTGACGGTGTGCCACACCGGCACCCGGGATCTGAAAGGCGAAGTACAGCGCGCGGAGCTCGTCGTCGCGGCGGTGGGCCGGCCCGCGTACATCCCCGGTGACTGGATCCGCGAAGGCGCCATCGTCATGGACGTGGGCATCAATCGTGGCGCCGACGGCAAACTCGTGGGTGACGTCGAATTCGCGGGCGCCGTGCAGCGGGCCGCCTGGATCACGCCCGTGCCCGGCGGGGTGGGGCCCATGACCATCGCGATGTTGCTGTCGAATACGGTCGATGCCGCGCTCGCACGGCGAGCGACGTCGAAATAGCCCGCCGCGCCGATTGCGTGAATCTATGAATCCGGCGAGGCCGTCGCACCCCGCCAGCGGGCGGCCGTGTCACACTCCAGCCCCATGAATTCCAGTCTCGCGGCGAAGATTGCCGCCCGGCAATTCGTCGTCACCGGCGAGCTCACACCGCCCAAGGGCATCGACCTCGCGAAGTTGTTCGCCACGGCTGAACTGCTTCGCTCGTCCGTGGATGCCATCAACATCACCGAGTCTCCGCGCGCGCGAATGTCGATGGATGCGCGCGCCGTCTGCAAGCTGTTGCTCGATCGCGGCATCGAGACGGTCGTGCAGGTCACGAGCCGCGATCGCAATCGCATCGCCGTTCAGGCGGACTTGTTAGGCGCCGCGGCGCTGGGGCTGCGCAACTTCGTGTTCATGGGTGGCGATTCCCCGGAAGGCGGCGATCATCCGGAAGCCAAGCCGGTGTTCGATCTCACGGCGTCGGGATTGCTCGCGGCGGCCGAGGCGCTGCGCAACGGCCGCGACTACGCCGGCAATCCGCTGCATGGAACGCCCGAGATGTTCCTGGGCGCCACCTGCAATCCCGGCTCTCCCAAGTTCGAAGCGGAGGTGGAGAACACCCGCCGCAAGATCGACGCTGGCGCGAAGTTGCTCCAGACGCAGGCCATCTATCACGCCGACCCGCTGAAGCGATTCATCGACGCCGTGAAGCCCGATGGCGTGGCCATCCTCGCCGGCGTCATTCCGCTCAAATCGGAGAAGAGTGGTCCCTGGCTGAATGCGAATCTGCCCGGCGTCGTGGTGCCTCCCGACATGATCGCCGCGATGGACGCGGCGGCGGCGTCCGGAACCACGCGCGAGCGCGGCATCGACATCGCGGCGTCGGTGATCCGGGAGATGCGCGGGTTGTGCGAGGGCGTGCACATCATGGCCATAGGTCTCGAAGCCGAAGTGCCCGAGATCCTGAAAGCCGCGGGCTTGCCTCCACGCGCGTGAATCAGTGTTTGCGCGCGGCCTCGTGTTCCTGCGGCGAACGTTTGATCTGCGAGGCCTCGTAACCCAGCGACACCGCGAATTCCGAGAGCCGCGCATAGTCGGCATCCGGGATCGCCGGTGAACGCGCCATGATCCACAGGTAGTCGCGCTTCTCACGCGCCACCACCACCTGGTCGTAGTCGGGCGAGATCCAGGCGATGCGATAGTCGGCCTTGATCGGCCAGACGAACTGCATGCCCCAGACCGCGTGGCTGGGATCGTCCTTCACGAATCCCCGCGCCTCTATCTTCTTCTCCTTGCCATCGAAGCCACCCTTTCGATAGGTGAACGTGGTCTTGATGGTGCCGTCGGCATCGAGCGCGTAGTTCTCGATGGCATTGAACGCGTCCTTCTCGAGCGGCGAAGGGATGCCGCCGATCACGTACCAATCACCCATGTAACGCGGGATGTCGACCTGGGGTGTGGGAAGGGTCATGGTCGGGATGCTCCGGCAAGCGGTGAGGCCGCCGCGGCCAGCAACAGCAGCAGCGTTTTCATGCGGAACATCCTGGGCCCGTTCGGCGAGGCGCTCTGTCAGACAGAACGCAAAGATCAGAGGATGTCGTCCTCGCCGGAGCGGCCGCCTTCTTCCTCCCAGCGATTCACTTCCCAGACTTCTTCGCGGCTGAACTTGAGCCGGACGCCAGCGCCGCCGCCGTTCTCGGCGATGAAGATGACCCCCGCGGCCTCGAGCGTCGCCCGCAGCCGGCGGCGCGTGGTCTCATCCGCGGCGCGAAAACGCTTTTCGAAGTCGGAGATGGTCTGGATGTCGATGGAGGCGGACTGCGAGAGCTGTGCCTGCGACCACTCGATGAGGGCGCGGGCGGCGCGGCATTGTGAGGCCGTGAGCGCGGTGGGTGCGGTCGCGATCGGAGTGCTCATGCGCCGATCCTAGCAGAGCAGCGCATCGACGGGATCACACGGAAGAGTGTGGACTACGACAGCAATGCGAGCACGCTGCCCGGCGCCATGTTCGCCTGCGCGGTGATCGCAATGCCCGCCTGACGCAACACCTGCGAGCGCGTGAGCGACGCCACCTCCTCGGCGTAGTCGGCATCGACGATGCGCGACCGGCTGGCGCTGATGTTCTCGGCCATCATGGACAGCGAGGAAACCGCGTTCTCCATGCGGTTCTGGATGGCGCCCATGCGTGCGCGCTCCGACGAAACCGCGTCGATGGCCGAATCGAAGATGCTGACCGCGTAGTGCGGATTGTCCACGACGTTCACAGCGGAGAGATTGAGCGTCGAGGCCTGCACGGCGCGCATTTCCACGGCGATGCTCTGGTTCGCATTCGCGCCCACGTGGAATTGCAATGTGCCCATCCCGGGCAGCGTCAGCGTCGCGCGGCTGGTGGTGTCGATGTTCGCGAACGTGGCGTTCAACGATCGCAGTGGCCGTTCCGAATAGGTGTCGACGTCCGGCACCACGCCATTGTTCGTGGTGTCGCGCGTGCCGCCCGGTGTGGAGTCCGCGCCGCCGATGGCGCCGGTGTCCGCATTGCTCAGGCTGCCGCTGTCGAAGAGATCGGCGATATAGGTATTCCCGGCCTGGCCCGCGGCAAACAGCGCCGTCATCGACGCCACGCTGTTGAAATCCATACCCGCGTGATCCGTCGCAACCGCGGCCAGCGCCTGGTCGAGAGTCGAGCCTTCGTTCGCCGAGAGATAGGCGAAGACTTCGCGGATGCCGGTGCCGCCGTTGTCGATGATCTCGCGGTGGATGTAGCGCACGGCGGCGTAACCGGCCGAGTACATCTGCACGCCGCCGCCGCCGAGATGGTTGTTCATGAGGTTGGCGACGCGCGCCGCCGTGTTGGCGCCGGCGGTGGCGCTGAGATCGTTGCGCAGGCGATCGTCGGCGCCGTGGATGAACTCCGCGGTTCCTTCGACGAACCACAACGGCATGCCCGTCATGTTGAGCGCTCGGCCCATGATGGCGTGTGTGAGTTCGTGCGCGATGATGCGGTCATTGTTGAGATAGCCGCTGCCGGATCCGTTGGGATAACCCGCCGGATTGAAATCGGAGAAATCGATGTTCAGCGTCATGTTCAGGATCTTGCCCGTGGCGGCTTCGACGCCCGAGAAGCTCACGGCCGCGAGATAGGACTCGTTGTCCACGAACCGGACTTCGATCTCCGCGCCGTCACCTTCGATCCCATAGAACTGACGCACCAGCGCTTCGCCCTGGGCCAGCCAGGAGCGCTTGAGCGCATCGACGATCTCCAGCTTTCGGGAGGCGAGCGGATCCGGTCCTCCGGACACATTGGCTGTGCCCCCGTATCCGCCGCCGAGAATCTTCACTCCATTGAAATTGGTATCGCGTCCGATGCGATCCACTTCGGCGAAGAGCTGGTCGAGCTCCGCCTGAATGCTTTGCCGTTCCTGTGTGCCGTAGGTGGCGTTGGCGGCCTGCAGTGCGAGCTCACGGCCGCGTTGCAGGATGTTGCCCACCTCGGCGAGTCCGCCTTCGGCCGTCTGCAGCAGGGAGATGGCGTCGTTGGCGTTGCGTTGCGCCTGGCCATAGCCGCGGATCTGGGACGTCATGCGCTCGGAGATCGCGAGCCCGGCCGCATCGTCGCGCGCCGTGTTGACGCGCAAACCCGACGACAGCCTTTGCAGGCCGCGCTCAATACCCGCATCCGCGCGATTCAGCATGCGCTGCGAGTTCAAGGCCGGGATGTTGCTGTTGATCTGCACGATTTCCCTTTTCCGATTCAACAGATTAACGGCGGCGTTTTGCCGCCCTGAATGCCGGCGCGGCGCCGCGTTGCCGCCTCGGCGCCGAAGTGAGAGCGAAAGCCGGAGTCGGACTAAAGGATGTGGAGCTTCGGCCGTTACAGCCCCTGGCCGTCATTCCGGCCTCACTCCGGGACTTCCTCCATTGGGGGAATATGTCCAGCGGCGCGTCTACCCTAGACTGCCCCGCCAGCCTTCAGGAGTGCCTCATGCGTTATCGGAAGTTAGGGAACACCGGCCTCATCGTCTCGGAAATGTGCCTCGGCGCGATGACCTTCGGCAGCGGTGAAGGCATGTGGGCCACCGTCGCGGGCGTCGGCCAGGACGCGGTGACCGGCCTCATCAAGTCGGCGTTCGACAAGGGCATCAACTTCATCGATACCGCGGATTTCTATTCGAACGGACGTTCGGAAGAATTGACCGGGCACTCGCTGCGGAAGCTGGGCCTCGCGCGCGATGAATACGTGCTGGCCACCAAGGTGCTGCTGCGCATGGGCAAGGGTCACAACCAGATCGGACTCTCGCGTTATCACATCATGGAGAACATCGACGCCAGCCTGAAGCGGCTGCAGGTCGATCACATCGACCTCTACCAGATCCACGGCCGCGATCCGTTCACGCCTCTGGAGGAGACGCTGGACGCGCTCGACGACTGCGTGCGCGCTGGCAAGGTGCGTTACCTCGGACTCTGCAATCTCTCGGCCTGGGAGATCACGAAGTCGCTGTGGATCTCGGACAGGAAGAACCTGGCGCGCTTCGAGAGCCTGCAGATGTATTACTCGCTGGCGGGCCGCGACATCGAGCGCGAGGTCGTGCCGCTCGCCAAGGATCAGAATCTGGCGATCATGCCGTGGTCGCCGCTCGCGGGCGGATTCCTTTCAGGCAAGTATTCGCGCGAAAACGAGAAGCCCGAAGGGGCGCGTCGCGCGACGCTCGATTTCCCGCCGGTGGAACGCGATCGCCTGTGGCGCATCCTGGACGTGCTGCGGCCGATCGCCGCGGAGAAGAAGGTGTCCGTGGCGCAGGTGGCGCTGTCCTGGTTGCTGGCCCAGCCGCACGTCACGTCGGTGATCATCGGCGCCAAGAACGAGCAGCAGTTACACGACAACATCGCGGCCACCGGGCTCGCGCTCAGCGACGATCAGATGAAGGCGATCGACGAGGCTTCGGCGTTGCCCAGTGAGTACCCCCAGTGGATGCTGACTCGGCAGTCGGCGGACCGGCTGGGCCAGGTGAACGGAACGGCCTGATTACGTCCAGCCGGCGCCAAAAAGCTGCCTGCCACCCCCGATTCTGGTAGCGTTACCGCCGCTAATTTTTGGGGGGACCGGATGTATCTGGGCATCGATATTGGCACCTCGAGTGTCAAAGCCGTCATCGTCGACGACAAAGACACGGTAGTGGAGCAGGCGTCGGCTCCTTTGAATGTCTCCCGGCCGAATCCCGGCTGGTCCGAACAGAATCCTGCTGACTGGTGGTCCGCGACTTGCGCGGCGGTGAAGGCGCTGCCAGCCGCTGAACGCAAGGCCGTGAAGGCGGTGGGCCTCTCCGGTCAGATGCACGGCGCCACGCTGCTCGACGGCAGCGACAAGCCGCTGCGTCCGGCCATCCTCTGGAATGACGG
>JBKPPO010000270.1:0-2502 GCA_046733635.1 Pseudomonadota bacterium
CAGTTGATCTTACCCGTGCGAAGGGCATGACTGGCCCCTGGCAGCGCGACCAAGGCCTCGGCCACGCGTAACTTTTCTCGGACGAAACGGGGCGAATAGCCGAACAGGCGCAGCACGTACTCGGCGAACAAAGCGTAACCCAAGCGGGCGTGCACGTGGCGCCGGCGCGCGGCCAGCAGCCACTCGCCCTCTTCGAAGTCCAGCGCGGCGTGCGTTTGCGAAAGTTCGACGAGCTTCTGGTGCGCGGAGCGCCAATCGGCGGCCTGGTGCGATGTCGCGTGAGCGTGATTCATGGTGACCCTCCTGTGCTCACCACTTCTATCACTGCGATTTTCGAGCTCGTGGCTCGCACTGTGCTTCGCGATCGGTAGGCGCGACGCGTTTCGACTCGTCTCGCTGCGCCAACGCTCGCTGCGGCGTCGCCACGCGCTCGCAATGCAGTGACGTCGCCGAGGCAGCGCTCATGAGGCGAGCTCGGGCGAAAAACCGGTCCAGAAAAATCGACGGTTTAGACCGGGTACATAGGTGACAAATCAGACCGGGAACATAGGTGACACGTTTTTGATGGACGTGGAACCTGTGCTCCATGCCTTGGAAAGAGACGTCACCGATGAACGAGCGGGTGAAATTTGTGGCGGCAATGCTGGAGGCGGAGGAGACGTTTGGTGAGCTCTGCGAACGCTTCGGGATCAGCCGAAAGCAAGGGTACAAATGGAAGGAGCGTTACGAGGAAGGGGGGGTCCAGGCGCTGGTTGATAGGTCGAGGGCGCCACACTCCCATCCGCACGCGGTGTCCGCAGAGGTGGTGCAGTTGCTGACAACAGCGCGCAAGAAGCACCCGCGTTGGGGGCCACGCAAGCTGCTGGTGGTCGTGCGGCGACATCATCCAAAAGTAGTGCTGCCGTCGGCGAGCACAGTAGGTGCGATCTTCAAGAAGCTAGGGATGATTGGGCCGCGGAAACGTGTGCGGCGCAGCGACCCCTACAAGGAGCGACTTGGCCCTTACGACGCTCCGAACCGAATCTGGTGCGCCGATTTCAAGGGCCACTTCTGGGTAGATGAGGAGCGATGCAGCCCGCTGACCGTTAGCGATGGTTTCAGTCGCTACCTGCTGACGTGCAAGGCGCTGCGGAGCACGATTTGCGCACCAGTGATGCGCTCGTTTGAGGCAACCTTCCGTGAGTTTGGCGTACCAGACGCCATTCGCACTGACAACGGACCGCCCTTCTCGACGCTGGCACCAGGAGGGCTGTCACGGCTTGCGATCTGGTGGATCCGCCTTGGAATCCGGCCGGAACGCATCATGCCCGGTCGCCCCGACCAGAATGGCCGCCACGAGCGGATGCACCGGACGTTGAAGGCCGAAACCGCGAAGCCACCAGCGTGCAGCTTCCGGGCTCAGCAAGCGCGTTTCGATCGCTTCCGCGAGGAGTACAACAAGGAGCGACCCCACGAGGCAATTGGCCAAGCAACGTCTTCATCGCTCTACCGCCCCGCCCTTCGAGCCTTTCCGAACAGGCTGCCTGAGCTCGAGTACGCTGACCATTTCGAACTCTGCCGCACCTATCCCAATGGCGTAATCAGCTGGCGGGGGATCCAGTGGTACCTCAGCGGCTGTCTCCAGAACGAACTGGTTGGCTTGGAAGAGCTCGCAGACGACCGTTGGCGAGTCTTCTTCGGTCCCGTGTTGCTGGGAGTCATCGATGTGAAGCAAGCCTACGACCGTCGCAACTACCGCAGGTTTGGCGTCCTTGTCAGAGCGGATGGCGAACTCCGGCGCAGACGACGCAAGCTCTATCGCCGATGATGCTCCAAAAAGTGTCACCCATGTCGTCGGTCTGGTTTGTTACCTATGTACGAGGTTGCGCCGACGGTTTTGTCAAAGCTAACTGAAAATGTCACCCCCTAACTGCTCGGTGAAAGTGTCACTCCCTCGTCCTTCTTATCGTTGTTATTGCTTGTGGTTGAAGGTTTTGGTCCTTTCCCGCGTAGGTTGCGACGGTTCTCAGGCGAGAAATGGACGAAGGGCGGTGGGCCCCAACTACCGCGCTGGCGCGGGAGTTTGATGGCCTGGCCGCCTGGTTGCCGGATCCGTCCTTACCTCGACCTGCGCCCTGGAGATTGACGTTGGACGTCAACGGGCTCGCCGAAGGGGACCACGATGAGACGCGGTGGTACCGCGCTGCCGCGACTCGTCCGGAAGGAAGCTGCGCCGGCACGGGCTTCTGCGCAGAGGTCGTCTGGCTCGTTGGCCTTTTCCGAAGACCGGAGGCTGATCTGCAACTACCGCGCGTTGGTGGGGAGCTTTTGCCTAGGTCCTGATCGCGGGATGCGACTCCTCGAAAAAGCACGCCGGCGCAGCGCATGTCGGCATCGACGGTCCCGGGATGACCAGACTGTATGCAGCTGTACCGCGCTGGCGCGGTAGCTCGCTGAGCGACTCGATGTCCCGAAACGTCGCGTGTCGCCGATTGCTGGTACACAAGACGTGCAGCCCAGCTG
>JBKPPO010000271.1:0-2318 GCA_046733635.1 Pseudomonadota bacterium
CTGCCGTTTTCATAGACGCTAAAGCCATGGGCGATGAACTCGTCGCCGTACGTATTCAGGGGGTGAGACTACCCCTGCTTTGCACTCCTTGCGCTATGTGCTCCAACTGTCATCAATGCAGCTGACCACAAAGGCGATACCCCGCTGCACCTGGCTGGGCGGCAAGGCAACGAAGCATTATTTAATGACCTGCTGAGCTGCGGCGCAGATATCAAGGCGCGCAATCACGACGACGAGGTTCCTGAGCTTCCTGAAGAGTTATGAGACATTGATTGGAAGTAACTGCTCAGGTCAGTTGCTCTGATGCCACGCAGCGGTTGGCTTGGAGCTGAAGGCGTGAGATAAACGCGCCCGTGAACGAACTGCCTGATCTTTCCCGGTTGAGCGAGAGCGACAAGGACAACTTGATTGTGGAGTTGTGGTCGCAGATGGCGGGGATGAAGAAGCTGATATTGAACCTGCAGGCCCAAGTTGAAGAGCTGCAAGGCCGGCTGGCGAAGAACAGCCGGAACTCGAGCAAGCCACCGTCATCGGATGGGTTGAACAAACCGGCGCCGAAGTCATTGCGCGAAGCTGGGCAGCGGCCCTCGGGCGGGCAAAAGGGGCATCCGGGAAGCACTTTGAGGAAAGTGGCACAACCCGACAAGACGGTGCGGCATGAGCCGCCGGCGAAGTGCGACGCGTGCGGTAGCGCTTTGAGCGAACAGGCGGTGATCGATAGCCGCCAAGTGTTCGACCTGCCGCCGCTGCGCTTTGAGGTGACGGAGCATCAAGTGCTGCAGGCGCAGTGCCCATGCGGCAAGGTTCACCGCGGCGAGTTTCCCGAGGGTGTGTCGGCACCGGTGCAGTACGGGCCACAGGCGCTTGCGGCGATGGTGCACATGAGTCAGCGAGCCTGTCTGGAATTTTGTGTGCGAGGCATTACATGACCAGTAGGAGTGTGTATGCCAAGCAAGACGAAGACGGCCGATACGGCCAAGGCGGCAGTGCCGTCGATTCCCGATGAACTGATGGACCATTTTGTGAACGGCCCGATGACCGGAGAAGCGGTCAACGAGGTGACGTTCGCGTTCAAGAAGGCGCTGATCGAGCGTGCGATGAGGGCCGAACTCAGCCACCACCTGGGCTACGCGTCCGAGGGTGAGAAGCCTGAGACGGCGAGCAACCACCGCAATGGCACGAGCAGCAAGACGGTGCTGGCCGGCGATGGGCCTGTGCGGATCGAGGTGCCCCGCGACCGCGAGGGCACGTTCGAGCCGTTGCTCATCCCCAAGCACTCGCGGCGTTTTACTGGCTTCGACGACAAGGTCGTGGCCATGTATGCGCGCGGGATGACGGTGCGCGAGATTCAAGGGTTTCTTGCCGAGAGCTACGGCACCCAGGTCTCGCCGGAGTTCATCAGCACGGTGACCGATGCGGTCATGGCCGAGGTCACAGCCTGGCAGTCCAGGCCCCTGGAGGCGATGTACCCGGTGGTCTTTTTCGACGCGCTGCGTGTGAAGATCCGGGAGGACGCAGTCGTGCGCAACAAGGCGATCTATCTGGCGCTGGCCGTGCTGCCCGACGGGACGCGAGAGATCCTGGGTCTGTGGATCGAGAACACCGAAGGGGCGAAGTTCTGGATGAAGGTCTTCAACGACCTGAAGACCCGTGGGGTGGGCGACATCCTGATCGCCGTCACCGATGGCCTCAAGGGCATGGCTGAGGCGCTCGCAGCGGTGTTCCCGGCCACCACGCTGCAGACATGCATCGTGCATTTGATCCGCAACAGCCTGGACTATGCGAGCTGGCGCGATCGCAAAGCGTTGGCTGCGGCCATCAAGCCGATCTACACGGCCCCCAGCGTGGAGGCGGCCGAGGCCGAACTCGATGCCTTCGAGCGCAGCGCCCTGGGCCACAAGTTCCCCACCGTGGTGGCCGCATGGCGCCGGGCGTGGGATCGGGTTATTCCCTTCTTTGCCTTCCCCCCGGCCGTGCGCCGGGTGGTCTATACGACCAATGCCATCGAGAGCATCAACGCGCGGCTGCGCAAGATCATCAAAACACGCGGCCATTTCCCCAGTGACGATGCCGCGTCCAAGCTGATCTGGCTGGCCCTGCGCAATATCACCGCTGACTGGGGCCGCCCGGCCAGAGACTGGAAGGAGGCCATGAACCAATTTGCGATCCTCTACGCGGATCGCTTCACCGCATGAAAGGAAAGCAGCCGCGTAATATGTGAGACCGACTTGACCACCGCGTCGGTCGTTCGTCGCAAGCGACGCCCGCCGCCGTGGACAAGTCTCCGAGGCCTCAAACACAAAAATCCTGACACTCCC
>JBKPPO010000272.1:0-7605 GCA_046733635.1 Pseudomonadota bacterium
ACTGCGGCCAGTCCTGATCGCGCGGCGCACCGGTGGCCGCCACCGACAGCGCGAGTGCGGCCAGCGCGGCGCCAAACATCCTCGAATGCTTCATCCGTCCCCCTTGTCGGAATCGAGAGACGCAATCTAAGCCAGAACGCCGCTGGGGTCACGACAGGACCGGGGAGACACTGTGCCGAGCCATGACGCGCAATCGCAAGATCCTGATCGTCGTGCTGGCCATTGCGCTCGTGCTGGTCGCCGCGCGCCTCGCCATGCCTGAGCTCGTCGGGCATTACGTGAACGGCAAGCTGCAGTCGCTGGATACCTATCGAGGGCACATCGGTGACATCGACATCCATCTGTGGCGCGGCGCGTACAGCATCGACGATATCCAGATAGACAAGCTCGGCGGCGCGCGTCCGGTGCCGTTCTTCAAGACGCAGCGGCTCGAGCTTTCGGTGGAATGGCGCAGCCTGCTGCGCGGATCGCTGGTGTCCGAAGCGGCTTTCAGGTCACCGGAACTCAACCTCGTTCAGGCGCGCGACCCGGAGGCATCCCAACTCGGCGGCGAGCAGAACTGGAACACCACCCTCGAGGCGCTGTTCCCGTTCCGGTTCAACACGATCACGCTGAGTGACGGAACCATCCGCTTCCTCGCGCCCGGCATCGGCACGCGGGACGCGATCACCGCGCGGAACGTCAACGCCTCTGTGTCGAATCTCACGAACGTCGTCGACGCAGGCAAACGTACGTTCGCCGACTTCCGCGTGACGGGCGAGGTGCTCGACGGCGCGCCGGCCGTGGTGAACGGCAGCGTCGACGCTTTCGCCTCGCAGCCCACCTTCGACGTGAACCTCGAGGTGAAGGAGGTCAAACTACCGCAGGTGAATCCCTGGCTGCGGGAATTCATCAAGGCCGATGCGGAGGCCGGCGACTTCGAGTTGTACCTGGAGCTCGCCGCTTCCGAAGGCAAGTTCGCCGGTTATGCGAAGCCCATCCTGCAGAACGTGGACCTCTACCGCTCGGGCGAGGAGGAGGAAAACCCGCTGCGCCGGCTCTGGGAGGGGTTCCTGGATTTCGCGGCCAACGTACTCGAGAACCCCGACGCGGAGCAGGTGGCGGCGCGAATCCCGTTCTCGGGCACGATCAAGAACCCCGACTCGAGCGTGTTCGCCGTCATCTCGAGCGTGCTGCGCAATGCGTTCGTCAGTGCGTTCGCCCGCTCGCTCGAAGGATCGATCACGCTGCGCGACGTGAAGAAGAACCTGCGCGAGATCGACGCGGAGAAGTCCGGCGACGAACGGAAACCGGAAGACAAAGCGGGCGGCAAAAAGCCCGCGGACAAAAAGCCCGGACACCCCGCGAAGGATTGACACCGGTGACCGCGGAAATCGCGGCAGATCCGATTCGACTTTGGTCGTGACGATGCGTGGGCGCGCGCCTCACAAGCCCTCGACAAGCAAAACAATATTCGACCGGGCTGTTACCGCTATCCGTTTGTGCTATACCACGCGCCAGAGGGGGCTGTGATACGGCGCGATCAAACTGCGCGCCGACCATCGGTACTCCTCGACAGGGTGGGCGATCGTGAGGCGTGCGGAAACGCCTTCGATCGTGGTCAATTCGGCGGCGCGTCTAACTAACAATCAACGCCGTCATCGACAGAAGGGGAAATCAATGTTCAAGAAGTCGTACTCCCGACGTGCGTCCAGTGATGTCCTGCGGAAGGCTGCTTGTCTGGCGGGCATCGCCGGGACATTCGCGATCTCTGCCGCGGCGCAGGGCCAGGACCAGGCTCAGCCCGCGAATGACCAGGAGGGGTCGTCGCTCGAAGAGGTGGTCGTCACCGGTTTCCGTGGATCGCTGCAGAACTCGGTGGCCGAGAAGCGCGAAAACGTGAACTTCAGCGATTCTGTGTTTGCCGAAGACATCGGCAAGTTCCCGGACCTCAATCTCGCCGAGTCGCTCCAGCGCGTACCCGGCGTGCAGATCCAGCGTGACGTGACCGGCGAAGGCACGTCGGTGTCCATCCGCGGCCTCGGCCGCGATTTCACGCAGATCACGCTCAATGGCGCGCGAGTGGAAACGGCGTCCGACAGCAACGTCGACGGCGTGAGCCAGGGCCGCGGTCTCGATCTCGTGTTGTTCCCTACCGAACTATTCCGTCAGTTGACGGTGTCCAAGACGCCCTCGGCCAGCCAGGTCGAAGGCGCGGTGGCCGCCAACATCGATCTGCGCATCGCCCGCCCGTTCGATGACAAGGGCTTCCACATCAACTACGTCGCGAAGGCCAACTACCAGGAAGCGAGCGAAGACTTCAGCCCGCGTCTCGGTCTGTACGCGAGCAACACCTGGGACACCGGCGTCGGTGAATTCGGCGTGCTGGGCGGCGTGGCGTATTCCAACCGCAAGTATCGCTCCGACGGCTTCAACACCATCGGCTACACGACGGTGAGCGTCGGCGCGCAGTGCCCGACCACCCAGCCGGGCTGCAATTCGCAGAACCAGCAGGGCGCGGTGGCGGGCAATCCGACACCCGGCTACGGCAACGCCAGTCAGGCCTGGGCCACGTCCATTCCGAACGCGTCGTACAACCCGATGCTCGCGCAGCATCTGTACGACCACGACAACAATCCCGCCACGGCGCAGATCCTGCGTCTCTGCGGCCCCGGCGACTCCGCGGGCGGCACCTCGGGCATCGGCTGCAACCAGCTCAGCTACGCGATCTTCCCGCGCCTCGCGCGTCCCGATATGCTGATCGGCGAGCGTGAGACCACTTCGGGAATCCTCTCGCTGCAGTGGGCGTCGCCCTCCGAGAACCTGCAGGTGTACTTCGACACGTTGTACTCCGAGGCGGATCATCCCTACGAGCGCAACGACCTCAACCTCGCGGTTCGCGGCGTCAACAACAACATCCCGATGAACGTCGTGATCGGCGAGGACAACGTCGTCACGAGCGCGACGCTCGTGAACCCGCAGTGGCTCAACGAGAACCGTCCGTACCACGAGGTCACGGATTTCATCAACATGAACACCGGCTTCGACTGGCAGGTGGCCGAGAAGTGGAAGGTCGACGCGTCCTTCAACTACAACCATTCGAACTGGTTCCGTTCGACGAACACCTATCTATTCAACTCGAACCTGAGCACGGCGGAAGCCGTGACGGTCGGCATCGAGAGCACGGGTGATGGCGTCTACCGCATCACGCCGAGCAAGGATCTGAACGATCCGACGTTCTGGAACTGGAATGCATTGCGCATCCAGCCCGTCGAGCGCGACGTCTACCAGAAGGGCGGCCGCTTCGGCGTGGAGTTCGCGCTGAACGACGCCTTCAAGATCAAGGTGGGCGCGACGCAGGACAACTTCCATCGCGAAGTGACGACCTGGGATCCGACCACCTGCGCCACCGACGGCACCGGCTCCGCGCCCGACCAGCAGTGCGCTCCTTCGCTGGCCGCGGACGGCGTGCTGAACGCGCGCGCCGCCGTGCCAAACGCGCAGCTCGCCAACTACCTCGTGCCGTGGCGTCACGGTGATCTGTACAGCACCTCGGACTTCGACGTGGGCCTGAACAATGGCTGGGCGCTGCCCAACTATTCGATGCTCGACGAAGCCACGAACGCGATGTACTTCCAGGACGTGATCGGCCGCGGTCTGCGTGCCGGCATCTACACCGCGGGCTACACGCCGCGTGTGATCGAAGAAGACACGTTGGGCACGTACATCGAGTTCAACGGCCAGCTCGAGACGCTGGGCAGCCTGCGTTACAACGCCGGCGCGCGCCGCATCGACACCGATCAGCTCGTGACCGGCTACGTGACCAATGCCGCGGCCGGCAACATCCGCGAACTGCAGCGCGCCGAGACGAACTACACCAAGTGGCTGCCGAGCTTCAACGTGTCGAGCAACCTCAACGACCAGCTCGTCCTGCGTGTGGCGGGTTCGCGCACGATGACCCGCCCGCAGCCGGGCGACATCGCGCCGAACGAGTCGCTGAGCGTGAACGCCGACGTGCTGACGCGCGGCAATCCGTCGCTCGATCCGTACTTCGCGGATCAGGCGGACCTGGGCCTCGAGTGGTACTTCGGCGATGACGGCCTCGGCATGGTGGCCGCGAACGTGTGGGTGAAGAGCCTCGAAGGCTTCACCACCATCCGCAACACCAATGTGGCCTTCGGCACGCTGGGCATCGACTTCAACTCGCTGCCCGTCGCCGCCCAGTCGAGTCTGCGCACCCGTGCGCTGGCCCAGTCGGGTGGCGTCAGCAACGATCCGAACATCGCCCTGGTGCGCGTCGATCAGCGCCAGAACACCGATGAGACGATCAAGCTGTACGGACTCGAGCTCACGTACAACCAGCCTCTCGACTTCCTGCTGCAGGGCTCGGGCCTGACGTTCAACTACACGAACATCAGCCAGTACTCGGTGGGTGGAGCTCCGGGCGCGCCGTCCAGCGCGGTCACCGGTCTGTCCAAGTACACGTACAACGTGACGGCCTTCTACGAGAACCACGGGTTCATGGGCCGCCTGTCGTATGCGTTCCGCGATGCGTACATCAGCTTCCTGGGCAACAACGAGAACAACATCCAGGGTGACAACTGGGCGCAGCCCACGGGTTACCTGGACGCGTCGTTCAGCTACAAGCTGCCCTTCGATACGGATGTGTCGCTCAGCCTCGAAGTGCAGAACATCACCAACGAACAGCAGTTGGTGTACTTCCGCAACGATCCGCAGACCCCGCGCGCCTCCTTCGCGCCCGGCCGTCAGCTCCTGCTGGGTGTCAGCGGCTCGTTCTGAGCCCGGGCACCGGTCGATACGAGACGGCGCACCGGAAGGTGCGCCGTTTTTCTTGGCCCGCCGTCAGCGGCCGGGCAGGGTGATCGTGGCCGCGAGGCCGCCCATCGTCGACTCGCCGAGCTCCAGGCTGCCGCCGTAGATGGCGCAGAGCTCGTCCACGATCTGCAGACCGAGGCCGCTGCCCGGACGGGTGGTGTCGAGGCGGACGCCGCGCTTCACCGCATCGGCGCGTCGATCGGCGGGGATGCCCGGTCCGTCGTCGTGGATCACGATGCGGATGCGGTCCGCTGTCGCGCCCAGCTCCACACGGGCGGCGGAGCGCGCCCACTTGGCCGCGTTCTCGAGCAGATTGCCCAGGATCTCCTGCAGGTCTGCGACGTCGCCGCGGAAGCACAGATCATCGGAGCCAGTCACGGAGATATCCACGCGGTTGTCATGGATGCGCGTCACCGCGCGGATCACGTCATCGAGCGCGGGACGCACGGGAGCCAGCCGTGCATTCAGCGCCGGCGCGCCCGCGCGGGCGCGCACGAGATGCCGTTCGATGGCGGTGTGCATGCGTTCGACTTCACCGAGCACGGGAGCGGACGAGGGGCCCGCGGTGCTGCCGAGCGCATTACGGATCACGGCGAGGGGCGTCTTCAGCGCATGCGCGAGATTTCCCGCCTGCGCGCGGGCGCGCGCCAGCAATTCGCGGTTCTCGTGCAATACCGCGTTGAGATCCTCGACCAGCGGGCGGATCTCGGAAGGGTAGTTGCCTTCGATCCGGTCGACCTGGCCCTCGCGCAACTGCGTGATCGAGTGGCCGAGACGTCGTAGCGGCGCGAGCCCGTAGCGCACCTGCGCCACGACGAGTCCGATGAGGCCCGCGGCGAGGATGGCCAGCGAGATCGCGAGCGTGCGTGTGAACGAGGCCGCCATGCTTTCGATACGCGCGTCGTGCGCGGCGACACGCAGCGTGATGGGCTGCGCGAAATCCGGATACCGGATGGTTCGCGTCCATACCAGCAGCCGCTGGTTCTCCGGTCCGAGTTGCGCGGCCGGTAGATGGTCGGCCGCGGCATCGCCGCGAGGTCCCAGGGTCTGATCCCAGAGCGATCGCGAGCGATGCAGTGTTCGCCCGGTGACCAGGACCTCCCAATACAGCCCCGCGTAAGGCCTCCGGAACAGCGGATCGGAGAGATCGCGTTGCAGGATGAGTTCGCCGGCGGCGGTCACGTCGAGCGCGGCGGAGAGTTCGTCGAGATAACCCTCGGCGCGCTCGGCCAGTTCCTGTTCCACGTGATCGCGGTACAACCCGGACAGCACGAACACGGCGGCGCCGAGCGCGAGAACTATCCACAGCAGCGAGACGTGGATGAGGCGCGCGGCGAGTGAGCCGGCCAGCCGTTTCATGGCACGGCCTGGAAGCCGATGCCGCGCACCGTGCGGATGAGGTCGGCGCCGAGCTTGCGCCGGAGCCGCGCGACGAACACGTCGATGGTGTTGCTGTCGCGTTCGAAGTCCTGCGAGTAGATGTGCTCGGTGAGCTCGGTGCGCGACACCACGCGATCCTGGTGATGCACCAGGTAGGCGAGGAGCCGGTACTCATGCGCCGTGAGCGGGATGTCGCGGCCGTCGACACTGACCTTGCATCGTCGGGTGTCGAGCTGCAGCGGGCCCAGCGTGAGCTGCGTGCTCGCGTGGCCCGCGGTGCGTCGAAGCACGGCACGCAGCCGCGCGATCAGCTCTTCCATCTCGAACGGCTTGGCGAGGTAGTCGTCGGCGCCGGCGTCGATGCCCATCACGCGTTCCTGCCAATTGCCGCGGGCGGTGAGCACCACCACGGGCAGCGCGATGGCCGCGGCGCGCCATTCGCGCAAGATGGTGAGACCGTCCTTGAGCGGCAGGCCGAGGTCCAGCACCACGGCATCGAGCGGTTCGGTGGCGCCGCGATGCGCGGCTTCCATCCCGTCGCCCACGGCATCGACGACATAGCCGGCTTCGGTCAGCGCCGCGCTCAGCTGCTCGCGCAGCGCGGCGTCGTCCTCGACCACCATTATCCGCACGTGCGTCTCACGCGCGGTTCATCGCGCCGGCTTGGGGATGTCTGCCGGCCAGGGTGCGCCTTCGATCTCGAGAAGCTGGCCCGTCTCGGCGTCGAATTCGAGCTCCACCACCTGGTTGTTCTCCGTGAGCACCTCGACTTCATATACCCAACGCGCATCGGGGTGTTCGTCGTCGAAGTCCACGTCGTATTCGAGCTCCACGTCGATGACCTTGCCGGGCGAGACGCGGCGCACCTTCGCGAGGATGTCGCTGAGCGGGATCACCTTGGGCGGCACGCGCTCGATGGCCTTTTCGCCCGCGTCCTGCACGGGCGGCGCGGAGATGGCCGCCGCGCATGACAGGGCGATGGCGATGCAAAAAAGTAGGACGCGCGGCATTTGCCAGATATATCGGCCCGTTCATGAACAACCCATTAACGCGCCGATCATTCCGCGTTCAAGGGGCTCCCGCAAGACTGGCGACATTCAGTCAGTCGCTGCTTCCGAGGAGTTCCCATGACCAAGCCCATCATCAAGTCCACCGCGCTGATCGCGATCCTGTCGCTGAGCACCGCCGCCATCGCGCAGTACACCGGTCCCGGCAAACGCGCACCCGAGCGACTGGCCGAACTGCGCTCCGTATCCGAGGTGTTGGCCAAGCCCGTCGATGATCAGCCCGTGCGGCTCACCGGCACGCTCGTGCGCCAGACGGGCAACGAGACGTTCCAGTTCCGCGACGCCACCGGCGAGATCCAGGTGGAGATCGACGACGACGATTTCCCGAAAGGCCAGGTCATCG
>JBKPPO010000273.1:0-2336 GCA_046733635.1 Pseudomonadota bacterium
TCGGGGTTGAAGCGGAAGGTGGTGCAGCCCTTCAGATCCTTCTCGTGGGCGTACAGATAGATGTCCTTGAAGCTCTCGTACTTGTAATCCGTGGGCACGTTCGCTGTCTTGGAAATGGAGCTGTCGACCCACTTCTGCGCAGCAGCCTGGATGTCGACGTGCTCCTTCGGCGTGATGTCGTCTGCCGTCGTGAAATAACCAGGCAGCTGTTCGGCCGGGCTCGTTGCGTTCGGCATCGCACGCGGATTGATGAGCTCGCGATAGGCGAGAAGCTCGAATGAGAAGACATCGACTTTCTCCTTGGTCTTCTTGCCCGGGCGGATCACGTTGCGGAAGTAGTGATGCGCGAACGAGGGTTCGATGCCGTTCGAGGCATTGTTGGCGAGCGACAGCGAGATCGTGCCCGTGGGCGCGATCGAGGTGTGGTGCGTGAAACGCGCGCCGACGTTGGCGAGTTGATCCACGAGCCAGGGCGCCGTCTCGGCCACGCGCTGCATGTAGCGGCTGTAACGCGCATGCAGGATGCGGCCCGGGATGAGGTCGCCCACTTTCCAGCCGTCCTTCACCATCTCCGGACGCTTGCGCAGCATCTCGGCCGTGACGGTGAACTCTTCTTTCATGATGGGCGCCGGGCCCTTTTCCTTCGCGAGTTCCAGCGCGGCTTCCCAACCCGCCACCGCCATTTCGCGCGAAACGTCTTCGGTGAACTTGATGGAATCTTCCGAACCGTACTTGAGGCCGAGGCAGGTGATCGTGGAGCCAAGGCCCAGGAAACCCATGCCGTGGCGGCGCTTGCGCAGGATCTCACCACGCTGTTGCTCGAGCGGCAGGCCGTTGATCTCGACCACGTTGTCGAGCATGCGCGTGAACACCTTCACGACTTCGCGGTACTCGTTCCAGTCGAACTCGGCGAAGTCGGTGAACGCGTTCTTCACGAAGCGCGTGAGGTTCACCGAACCCAGCAGGCAGGAACCGTACGGCGGCAGCGGCTGCTCGCCGCAGTTGTGCGCGTGGAAACCGTTGGCGTCGAACTCGTTGATGCCGGGGATCTGCACGTCGTAGACGTCTTCCATGCCGTCGGCATTCACGCTCTCGATGGTGGCCACGAAACGCTCGCGGTTCAGCGTGCGCTTGTAGCTGCCGAGCAGGCGCGTGAGGCGGCCGCGCTTGTTGGTGTCCGCGAAGCCGATGACTTCCGCGAAACGCGCCACGTTTTCACCCGTGATCACGAGTTCGTATTGCGCACGCTTGTAGAGGCTGGACGCGATGCCGAGACGCAGGAGCATGCGCTGCGCGCCTTCGAGCATGACGCGATCGGGCTGCGCCAGGCGCACGGACACACCCTTGGCCTGTGTACCCTGCACGCCGCCATCGGTGTCGAAGAGGCCGCGCAGGAAGCCGCGGTGGAATTCGCTGGAGGTGCGCTCGATGGCAGGCGTGATGGTCTGGCGGCCGGGGCGCAGGCCGAGGTCGCGCGCGAGTTCGGTGATGCCGCCCATGCTGAGGCGGAATTCACCGCGGCCCGTGCCCTGGTGCCAGCCCGAGAAGTCGGCGAGGTGGTTGAAGCAACGCGCGGCGTTCAGCGCCTCGGCCATGACCGAGTGCGGGCCGCTCACGTCGACGTCGCTGTTGCCCACGGCGGAGCGCGCCCAGATGGAAAGCTCGGCGCGGTCTTCGGCGATCGTGCCGTCACCGACGAGCAGGCCCATGAGGTAACCCTCGTTGGAGCCCCAGCTCTGGTTGCTGCCGCCGGCCGCGGACCAGCTCGCCGCGCGGCGATGGTCCTGCAGGAGCACCTTGTCGCCCGGCTGCAGCTCGCCCGCCGCGCACCATTCCGTCTGCAGGCGGAAACGCGTGAGCATCGAAATGCGGCGCACGCGGTGATCGGCCGTGAGGCGCAGCGAGTGGCCTTCGGCCGTGACCACGTTCACGAGCGGCTTGAGCGCCGTGCGGAAGAAACCTTCGGGCGCGCTGGCGTGATCGACGCCATCCACGCGGGCCGTGAACTGCTTGCCGATGAGCTCGGCCACCTGGCGCGGGCCTTCGCTGGTCTGCACCCAGGTGTCGGCCGTGACGCAGGGGTTGGTGGCGCGGATGTTCTCGCACCACCAGTTGTTGTTCATCTCATTGACCTTGTCGATGAGGATGAAGCCCGGCTCGGCGAAATCGTAGGTGGACGTCATGATCACGTCCCACATGCGCCGCGCCGGCAGCGTCTTGTAGATCTTGCAGCACACCAGGCCGTCTTCACGCGACACGTAGCTCTGCGCGTTGGGCCACTCGCGCCAGATGAACTTCGTCTTGTCGTCGAGCTTGTGCAGCTCCGGGTCGTATTC
>JBKPPO010000274.1:0-5860 GCA_046733635.1 Pseudomonadota bacterium
GTGTGCGGCTCACCGTGCCCGGCGCGAATCCGTATTGGGCGAACACCGCGTCGACCGCGGCTTGCGAATGGGGATTGTTCAGCGGCTGATCGTAGCGGCCTTCCTCGATGAAACCCGAACCCAGCGGGCGATTGCCCGCACGCCGCACGTTCAACGCCACGTTCGAGAAATCCCGCGCGCCCTGGTAGATAGCCTCGCGTTCCGAGTACTGGAAGCTGAAGACCGCATTGCCGCGATCGCCGGCGAAGTTCGAACCCATCGTGATCGCGCTCGACCACTCCACGCCATCGCGCTCGGCCGTGCGGCCGTACCCGGAGTCGATCGCGACGCCCTGGAAATCCCGCTTGAGCGTGAAGTTGACGACACCGGCGATCGCGTCGGAGCCGTAGACGGCGGAGGCGCCGCCGGTCACCACCTCGATGTTCTCCACGAGCGCCGAAGGAATGATGTTCACATCCACGGTGCCCGTGGGATTGGAGGGCGGCAGACGCCGGCCGTTCAGCAACACGAGGTTGCGGAGCGTGCCGAGCCCGCGCAGATCGATGTTCGCCTGGCCGCCGTTCGCCGGATTGTTGGAGGTACTGGTCAGCGACGGCACGAACTGCGGCAGCGAGTTCAGCATGCGCTCCATCGACGTGGCGCCGGTCTCGGTGAGCGCCTCCGCACTCACGCTGACCACGGGGCTGTCGGAGACGAAATCCGGACGGCGGATGCGCGAGCCCGTGACCGTGACCGTCTCCATCTCTTCGGCAGCCGGGGCGGGGGCGTTTTGCGCCATCGCTGGCGTGTTCGCCAGCGCGGCGACGGCGCCCAGCGTCAGCAGACCGCCACGGCCGGGTAGTTTGTTCTTCATGCGGTTCTCCCATGAACGATATGCGGGGTTGTCTTCTGCGCGAGCGAATGCTTCGCGTACGCAAGCAGTTCGGTGGACCAGTCCGCGAACAGATCGAATACGCGGAAGCAGAGGTCGAGGCAGCGAACGCGCTCGAGCTCGGTGAGCGGAATGGACTCGAGGATGCGGTGATCCATGCCATGCATGGCATGGCCGGTCTCGCGGGCGAAATGGAATTGCCCGAGATACCGCAGTTCCGGGCCGCCTTCGGCCTGGATCCGTTCGGCCAGTTTCGAGGTGAGGCCGAACAACACGTTGCCCGTCTCCTCGATCGCTTCGATGATGACCAGCTTCTCCGTGGGCGTGGTGCCGTAGGTGAGCTGGGCCAGCCGCGCCATGAGCATGCGGTTCTGCTGCGACTCGTCCTTCATGTACGAACGCAGCACCTGCGTCACGTGCGCATTGCGGTCGAAGCCCAGCTTGGTCAGGTCCTCGAGATACCAGGGCCAGTGGTGATCGTCTTCGTGCGTGTGCTCGTTGACCAGGCGCTGGTGCGGGTCCTTCGAGGCTTCGTCACGGAACACGAAGCGATTGAGATCCGAGAACGCCAGGATGAACGGCGCCATGCACGGCAAAAAAGCGAGCCGATCGCGCGGCGCAATCGACTCGCAACGCAGGAATTCGAACAGCGGGAGCTTGGAATAGTGGCGCTTGGCCTGCGCCAGCTCTTTCATCACGGCCTTCATCATTTCTCCAGGACAGAAGAGGTCTCCTGGAGTACTGACGCGGCCTAACTTCCGATCAGGACACCGCTAGTTGCGATTTTCTGTCGAAGGCTCGTTCGACACGCGGGAAATCGCGTCGCGCGCACGCAACGTCTCGGGGTGATCCTCACCCAGCGCACCGGCGAACTGCACCGCCGCCCGGGCGAAGGCGTCGCGGGCCTCCCTCGACCTCTTCTGCCGCTCGGCGACCTGGCCGGTCACGAACCAGGCATGTCCCGTGAATCGCGAGAAGGACTCGTCGTCCCCCGAAGGCGCGAGCTCCCGCGCTCGTGCGGCGTCCTCGGCGGCAGCCGCGAGGTCGCCGTCGACTGCGAGTTCCGCGCGCTCTGCGAGCACGTAGGAGCGCGTGGCGCTGCAGCAGTTCTGCGACTCGTAACGGGCGAGCACGTCGGTGAACATCTCGCGCGCCGCGCGTGTTTCGCCGCGCGCGGCGAGCCACTGCGCACGTGTCATGCGGTATCGGACGTTGATGAGGTTGGTGGGCGAAAGCCCGGCTTCGCGAATCGTCGCTGCCGCGGCGTCGAGCGACACCTCCGCTTCGCGCAAGCGGCCCGACTGAACGAGTGCGTCCGATTCGCCGATGCGGATCGACGCGAGATTGGGCAGATTGCCGCGCGGGGTCGCGAGCCGCGCCGCCTCGCGCGAGTGCGCCAGCGATTGCTCGAAGTCGCCGAGCTGCGCCAGGATCCGTCCGCGCCGCGCGATCCTCTCGTCGGAATTCTGCGCAGCCGGAGAGAGCTCACGAAGGATCTCCCAGGCGCGGTCTATCTCTTCGAGCGCGCGGCGCGGGTTGCCGGAGTTCATCCAGATCGTGGCCCAGTCATCCCGGAGGCTGGCCGCGGCGCGGCTGCGCCCGCGACCCGTCGCCTCGAACATGCCGAGCGTCTCCGTGTACTGCGAATGCGCTTCCGCGAACTTGCCCATGACGCTGTACGCGCCACCCACCGCGATGAGCAGGTTGGCGCGATCGAAGATCGAATCCGCGCCCGCGAGGTCGTAGCGCCGACGGGCCTCCAGCGCGAAGGCGAGCGCGCCATGAGCGTCGCCGTTGCTCATGGCCACGGTGGCGCGATCGAGCAGGCAGCGCGACGCAACGGCGTCGTCGCGATCGGCGAGCTGGATCTGCTGATCGAGGAGGGCCGCGAGGTCCGCGTTGACGCCGAGCTCGTCCCAGAGCCGCGCGCGGCGGCAACGCAGCGCCGCGCCCAGCAGTGGCTTGTCGGGCGGCAAGGACTCGAGGGTCCGGGAGACCAGTGTCTCCGCGTCGCGATACAGGCCATTCGCGGAGTACCAGCCCGACAGGAACTCCGTGGCATACATGCGCGTTCGCAGATCGTTGGCGCCGGTATCGCGAGCGATGCGTTCGCCACGCGCGATGATCTGTTCGAAGGACAGCGACTGGCCGGGCTGTATGTTTTCGATGAGCACCGTCGACGTGAACTGCTCCGCCGCCGTGGCGTAGGCCAATCGTTCCACGGCCATGGCGCGCTGACGTTCCGCGACGGTCCATTGCCACGCCGCGAATCCGAGCGCGCCGGACAGCAGCAGCAGCACGGCGGCGCCGATCGACAGCGGCACGGCATTGCGCCTGAGGAACTTGCGCGCCACGTACGAGAACTTGCGCGGGCGCGCCACGATGGGAAGCGCGTCGAGATGCCGCTCGATGTCATTGGCGAAGGCCTCCACCGAGGGGTAGCGGTCGCCGGGCTGCTTTTCCAGCGCTTTGGCCACGATGGCGTCGAGATCGCCGCGCAGCGGGGCGGACTCGGAAGGACGCGCCGTCCGGCTCATGAGCGCGGGCTCGACGTGCAATACCTCGTGCTCGTAGGCGCCCAGCGAATGTCCCGCGGGTGAATACGGACTCGCACCCGTGAGTAGTTCGTACAGGATGACGCCCAATGAATAGACGTCGGTGGCGACGGTCACGGGCTGTCCGGTGAACTGCTCGGGCGCGGCGTACGCGGGCGTGAGCGCAGTTCCGCCCACCACGGTGTGAGCCACTCGCGCCGCACCTTCGGGCAGCAGCAGGCGCGCGATGCCGAAGTCGAGCAGGCAGACGTTTCCGTTCGAGGCAACGAGGATGTTGTTGGGTTTGAGGTCCCGATGGACTATCAGCCGGGCGTGCGCGAACGACACGGCGCGCAGGATCTTGAGGAACAGCTGGAGCTTGTCTTCGAGCCCCAGCCGGTGCGTGCGGCTGTATTCATCCGGGGCCACGCCCTCGACGTATTCGAGCGCGAGGTACGGCCGGCCGCGATCGTCGACACCCGCGTCGTAGAGACGCGCGATGTTGGGATGTTCGAGGCCCGAGAGGATGTCGCGTTCGCGCTCGATGCGCTCGCCGATGGCGCGATCCACGAGGCCCAGGTGCAGCAGCTTCAGCGCCACCTTGCGCTGGATGCTGCCGTCGACACGTTCCGCGAGCCACACCGATGAAGTGCCGCCATGGCCGAGCTCACGCAGCAGGCGGTAGGGGCCGACGACCGAACCCACGTCCAGCGAGAGCGCCTGCGGCGCCGCGCTGAAGCTCGGGAGCCGCGTCAGGAAGTCGTCGGTCTCGATGGCCTTGCCGTTGGAGAGCAGTTCGCCGAGGGAATCCCGCAGGTCGGCATGTTCGACGGGCAACGACGCAAGCCACGCCGCGCGCTGGGCGGGCGGCAGATCGAGCGCCTCGTCCAGCAGCGGACTCAGGCGTTTCCAATGGGAAGCGGAGATCGGCATTACCGGTACAGACGCAGTGGCATGCCGTCACCGGACATGGTTATCGAAGCATCGAAGCCAGCAACAGCCGGGCCTTTTCCCAATCCCGCCGCACGGTGCGGTCCGTGACGCCCAGGACTTCGGCGATCTCCTGCTCGGTCATGCCGGCGAAGTAGCGCATCTCCACCACCTGGACCAGGCGCGGATCCTCGTTCTGCAAAGCCTCGATCGCGTCGTTGATCTGGATGACCTCGTCCTCGCCTGCGGTGAGGTTCTCGGCGAGCTGCGCATCCAGCGGCAGGTGCACGGCGTCGCCGCCGCGGCGCTCCGCCTGACGCTGCCGTGCGAAGTCCACGATCACCGATCGCATCACGCGCGCGGCATAGGCGAAGAAGTGGCCGCGCTCGGTGCCCGCGAGCCTGCCGGCGCGCTGGAAGCGCAGGAAGCTTTCGTGCAGCAGGACCGTGGTGTCGAGCAGTGTGTTGCGGCCACCGCCGCGAAGCTGCGCACGCGCCTGTCCACGGAGGTCGTCGTAGGCCACTGCGAACAATCGCTCGCGCGCGCCTTCGTCGCCGGCCTGCGCTCGCTGGATCAGTTGCGAGAGTTCATCCATGCGATGGGGACGGATTCATCTGCATACGATCTCGCGCGACATCGTGGTCAAATGAATCTGTCCCCGCTCCTTCACGACACGTCCTGCGGCAGGTCGAGCGAGATCAGGAAGTACTCGAACAGGTATTTGAGGAAACGCACCTCGTCCTGCAACCGGTGATCGCTGTTGAGCAGATGGAGCGAGCAGCCGTAACGGCGCGCGAACTCGATGCTCTGCTCGACCGGCACCACGTCGTCCCTCCAGCCATGCACGATCGTCGCCGGACAATCGAGCAGCTTCTCGCGCAGCGGCGGCAGGCCGGGCATCGTGAGCGCGGGCGCCATGAGGAACACGCCGCGCGCATGCAGCAGCGAAGCCGCGGCCACGGACACGTAACCGCCGAGGCTCGAACCCACGAGCACGAGATCGCCCTTGAGTTCCTTGCAGAACTCCACGAGCTTGTTCACGCGCTCGCGCGGATCGTCGATGCCGCGATAGTCCACGGACTCGACTTCATATCCTTCGCTGCGGGCATTTCCCGCGAGCGCCGTGATCTTGACGCCCCAGGGGCCGGCGTCCTTTCCATGAGAGAAAACCACGTAACGATCGGGCACCTTGCTGTTCCTCACATCTTCCAGAGCAACGCGTCGAGCGTGCGCGCCGACGCGGCCGAGGGTTTCTGCACCACGCGATTGCCGCGCGCCTTCACGCCTTCACGATCCAGTCGCCGCAACTGCTCGCGCGCCGCGCGCGAACCGGCGGGAAACGCGATGCGCCCGCCCGCTCCCGTCACGCGATGCCAGGGCAGCCGGGTTTCGGCTCCCGCCTCGCGCAACACCGTCCCCACGAGGCGCGCGCGCCCGGGCAGTCCTGCGCGGCGCGCGACTTCGCCATAGCTGGCGAACGAGCCGCGTTTGATGGCGCGCACCGCCTTCAGGATCGCCGCAGTGC
>JBKPPO010000275.1:0-3616 GCA_046733635.1 Pseudomonadota bacterium
GCATAGAACTGCCAGACTTCGGTCTTGCGATCGGCGCGGGCCACGGCCACCTGTGCGGGCGTGCGCGATGCCTGCAGCGCGAGCAATTCGTCGAGCTCTGCCCGAGTCGTGGGCGAGTCCCTCGCGGGTGGCGGCGCGAACGACGCCACGAATGCGCGATCGTCCTCGGAGATGAAGTGACGCGTCTCGCGTTCCTGCCACCACCAGCCCGCGCCTGTCGCGATTGCCATGCAGCCCGTGATGAACACCAGCAGCCGACCCGAGGCGCGCATCACGACGCCCATCCTCGCGAACGCTCCACGGCCTGGTGCCAGCGCGCGCGCCGCGTCTGCGCCTCATCGCGACTCATGTCCGGCTCGAATCGCCTGTCGAGCCGCCACAATGCGCCCAGTTCTTCGGTGGACTGCCAGAGTCCGGCGCCCAGGCCCGCGAATGCGCCGGCGCCGAACGCCGTGGTTTCGGTGTTCACGGGGCGCAGCACCGGCACTCCGAGCAGATCCGCCTGGAATTGCATGAGCAGATCGTTGCGCGCCGCGCCCCCGTCGACGCGCAGCTCCGACAAGGCCTGACCCGAATCGCGCTGCATGGCCTCGATGAGATCGGCGGTCTGGAACGCGATGGCTTCGATGGCCGCGCGCGCCACGTGGGCGCGCGTGCTGCCTCGCGTGAGGCCTATCAAAGTGCCGCGTGCGGCGGCGTCCCACTGCGGTGCGCCCAGGCCGGCGAATGCCGGCACCAGATAGACGTCGCCACTGTCCGGCACGCTGGTCGCAAGGGCTTCCACTTCGGAGGAACTGCGGATGATGCCGAGGCCGTCGCGCAACCACTGCACCGTCGCGCCGCCCATGAACACCCCGCCTTCGAGCGCGAAGTCGCAAACGCCGCCGCGGCGAGACGCGACAGTGGTCAGCAGGCGATGGGTCGAGAATTGCGGCTGTCTGCCGGTGAAGCTGAGCGCGAAACATCCCGTTCCGTAGGTGTTCTTGGCCATACCGGGTCGCGTGCAGCCCTGGCCGAACAATGCCGCCTGCTGATCGCCCGCGATGCCGCAGACGGGTAGACGCGCGCCGCCGATGTTCACGGAGATCGCGGCGCTGCCATCCAGGCAGGAGTCCACGATCTGCGGCAGGCAGGCTCGCGGAACGCGCAACAGATCGAGTAGATGGGGGTCCCAATCGCCGGTGCGGAGGTTGTAGAGCAACGTGCGGCTGGCGTTGGTGGCGTCCGTCACGTGGCGCTGATGATCCGTCAGTTTGAACAACAGCCAGCTGTCGATGGTGCCGAACGCGAGTTCGCCTTTCTCCGCTCGCGCGCGCGCGTCCGGGACGTGATCCAGCAACCAGGCCAGCTTGGTGCCCGAGAAGTAGGGATCGAGCAGCAGGCCGGTGCGCGCGGCGATATCCGGCTCATGGCCTGCGGCGCGCAGCGCTTCGCACGCCGCGGCGGTTCGGCGGTCCTGCCAGACGATGGCCGGGGCGACGGGCTGGCCCGTGGCTCGCTCCCAGAGCACGGTGGTCTCGCGCTGGTTGGTGATGCCCACGGCTGCGATGTCCCGCGGCGTGACGCCGCTGCGGTCCAGCGCCTCGAGCAGCGTGGCCTGTTGCGTGGTCCATATCTCGCGCGCGTCGTGCTCCACCCAGCCCGGCTGCGGGAAATGCTGCGTGAACTCCCGTTGCGCCAGGGCCTTCGTCTGGCCCTGCGAATCGAACAGCAGCGTGCGCGAGCTGGTGGTGCCCTGATCGACCGCGAGAATGAAACGCGCGGCCAACCGCGCTCTCAGCCGGTGAGCCCGCGCGGGCGGAGTCCGGCGGCCCGGTAGATGGCGTCGATGGCGCGCATGTTGCCGATGGCGTCATCGCCGCCCGTGAGCGGCTGCGCGCGGCCTTCGATGACTTCGACGACATGCCGCAACTGGAAAAGGAACGTGGTCTCGCCCCCGGACACGAGATGCGGCATCGGCGCGTTCGGCGCCTCGATCGACAGCGTGGCGCCCGCGTGCGGTGTCACCGGATTCTCGATCTCGAGCACGCCGTTCGCGCCCGTCACGCGCAGCCTCCGGAAGAGCGCGCCATCCTCAGGTTGCATGGAGCATTTGAGAATGGCCGTGGGCCCACTCGTGAACGCCATCTCGGCCTCGATGTCGAGATCGACCCCCGGAATTCCACAACGTGCCCGCGCACCCGTGATCGTGGGTTCTTCACCCGCGACCGTGCGGATCCAGTGCATGCAGTAACACCCCAGGTCCATGAGTGCGCCGCCGCCGAGGGCTTCGATGTACCGCAGCTCGCCCGGCGTGTCGGGGAGATCGGCATTGAAAGTGGCTTCGATGTGTTCGAGCCTGCCGATCATGCCGCCGCGGATGAAACCGAGCGCGCGTTCGAACAGCGGGTGGAAGCGATAATGCATGCCTTCGAATGCGTAGCGTCCGGCGGCGCGCGCCGCGGCCACGATCTGGGCGGCGTCCTGCGCATTGTTCGCGAATGGCTTCTCGACGAGCACGTGTTTGCCGCTTTCCAGCGCGGCGCGACACCATTCGAGATGCGCAGAGGGCGGGAGCGCGCAGTACACGAGGTCCACGTCATCGCGTGCGATGAGTTCGGCATAACTACCGAAGGCGAGCGGGATGGAGTGCTGGGCCGCGAAGTCCCGCGCACGGTCCAGGTCGCGGGCGGCGATGGCGACGACTTCCGCTCCCAACGTGTCGTTCGCGGGAGTGACGATGCCACGAGGAGCGATGCGGGCGGCGCCCAGGATGCCGATGCGTATCATGACGCGAGTCTCGCATGAGTCCGCGCTCGGGTATATTTCCGCGACTCGATCCCGATACGCGAAGGAGTCCAATGACCAGAGCCATCTTGTTCGGCGCCACCGGCCGCATGGGTTCCGCCATCGTGCGCGCAGGCCTCGCCGACAAATCGCTCGAGGTGGTCGCGGCGATTTCCTCCACGGGCAGCAAATCGGTGGGACGCGACGTCGGCGAGATCGCGGGCGCCGGAGCGATCGGCGTTCGCGTGACGGATGCGCCGGCCGCGGATCTTTCGCGCGCCGAGGTGGCCATCGATTTCTCCCGTCCGGAGCTCAGCGCACGCGCGATCGCGGCGTGCCGCGCGGCGCGCATTCCGATCGTGATCGGCACCACGGGACATGCCGCCGACTTCGAGTCGCTCGTGGCGGATGCCGCGAGCGAGATCGCCGTGCTCGTGGCGCCTAACACCTCGATCGGAGTGGCGGTGGCGCAGGCGCTGGTGCAACTGGCCGCGCAGGCCTTGCCCGGCAGCTTCGACATCGAAATCTCCGAGGCGCACCACAAACACAAGCTCGACGCGCCCTCGGGCACCGCGCTTGCGCTCGCGGAGAGCGCCGCGCGGGGACGCGGCCTCGATCCGCGCAAGGATGTCGTGTCGGGTCGCACGGGGCAGGGCGCGCGCGTCGACGGCCAGATCGGCATCTCGTCCATCCGCGCCGGGGACATCGTGGGTTCGCACACGGTCTGGTTCGCGGGCCCGGGGGAGCGCCTGACCGTCACCCACGAGGCTACGGACCGCGGGATTTTTGCCCGGGGAGCCATCCGTGCGGCCGCCTGGCTTGCTTCGCAAAAACCCGGCCGGTATTCGAT
>JBKPPO010000276.1:0-3300 GCA_046733635.1 Pseudomonadota bacterium
TCTCGGGCCTCAACGCCGCCCAGTCCGACCTCAACGTGACCGCGCACAACATCGCGAACACGCAGACTGCGGGCTTCAAGGGCTCGCGCACTGAATTCGCCGACCTCTACGCCGTGTCGCTGCAGGGCACGTCCAACACGCAGAGCGGCAATGGCGTGCGCGTCAACGCTATCACCCAGCAGTTCGCGCAGGGCAACGTCGAGTTCACCGATTCGAACCTCGACCTCGCCATCAGCGGGCAGGGCATGTTCGTGCTCTCCGACAACGGCGCGCTCTCGTACACGCGCGCCGGCGCCTTCCAGATGAACCGTGACGGCTACGTGGTGAATGCCCAGCAGCAGCGCGTGCAGGTGTACCCGCCGCTGCCCGCGGGCGGTTTCAACACCGGCGGTCTCGCCGACCTTCGCCTCGTGACCACGGACTCCGCGCCCGCCGCCACGGCGACGGTGGAATACGTGCTCAACCTGCCGGGCAACGCCACGGCGCCGCTCCAGGCTCCGTTCGATGCCAACAACCCGAACACCTTCACGCAAGCCACGTCGTTGACGCTGTTCGACTCGCTCGGCGCGACGCACACGGGCACGATGTACTTCAGCAAGACGGCGGTGGCCAACCAGTGGGAAGCCCGCCTCTTCGTCGACGGCAACGACACCGGCGCCGTGCAGACGCTGCAGTATTCGAACACCGGCATCCTGCAGACGCCGGTCGGCGGCCTGCTGCCGTTCCCCACGTTCAACCCGACCACGGGCGCCGCGCCCATGAACATCACCGTGGACCTGTCGCAGTCGACGCAGTTCGGCAGCACGTTCTCGGTGGGTTCGGTCTCGCAGGACGGCTTCACCACGGGCCGCCTGATCGGCATCGACATCGACGAGACGGGCATCGTGCAGGCCCGATTCACCAACGGCAACTCCCAGGCGCTGGGCCAGGTCGCGATCGCGAACTTCGCGAACCCGCAGGGCCTGCAGCAGCTCGGCAGCACGCAGTGGGCCGAGACTTTTGCGTCGGGCCAGGCGCTGCGCGGCCAGGCCGGCAACTCCGGCTTCGGTCTCGTGCAGTCGGGCGCGCTCGAAGGCGCGAACGTCGACGTGACCGAGCAGCTCGTGCAGATGATCACCGCGCAGCGCAACTTCCAGGCGAACGCGCAGATGATCAGCACGGCCGACTCCATCACGCAGACCATCATCAACCTGCGTTAATAGTTAGGAACCGACCATGGACCGCATGCTCTACGTGGCGATGACCGGCGCGAAGGAAACCCTCCGCGCGCAGACCGTCAACAACCACAACATCGCGAACGTGAGCACCACGGGATTCCGCGCGGACCTCGCGGCGTTCCAGAGCCGCGCCGTCGACGGCTCGGGTTACGCCTCGCGCGTGTACGCCACCAACGGCACCGTGGGCTGGGACGAGAAGAGCGGCGCGATGCTGCAGACCGGCCGTGATCTCGACGTCGCCATCAATGGGGACGGCTGGTTCGCGGTGCAGGACGCCAACGGCAAGGAAGCCTATACGCGCGCCGGCGATTTCCAGGTGGATCCCACCGGTCAGCTCGTCACCGCCACCGGCCGCCCGGTGATCGGCGACGGCGGACCGATCAACGTTCCGCCTTACAGCTCGCTGTTCGTGGCGGGTGACGGCTCGATCTCGGTGGTTGCGCAGGGCCAGACGCCCGACGCCGCCGCCACGATCGGCCGGTTGAAGCTCGTGAATCCGCCCGCCGAGCAGATGGCGCGCGGCGAAGACGGTTTGTTCCGCCAGAAGGACGGCAGCGATGCCGTCGCCGACGCCACGGTACGAGTGGGCTCGGGCGTGCTCGAGTCCTCCAACGTCAATGCCGCGCAGGCCATGGTCAACATGATCGAGCTCGCGCGCCAGTTCGAGATGCAGGTGAAAGCCATCCGCACCGCCGAGGAAAACGGCGCCGCGGCGGCCCAGCTCATGCGTCTCGGTTACTCAGTTTCCCAGGAGATCCTCATGAATCCCGCACTTTGGGCCGCCAAGACCGGACTGGACGCGCAGCAGACGCGTCTCTCCGTCACCTCGCACAACCTTGCCAACGTCAGCACCGCCGGCTTCAAGAAAGGCCGCGCCGTGTTCGAGGATCTGCTGTACCAGAACGTGCGGCAGGTCGGCGGCGCGACGTCGCAGGACACCCAGGCGCCGTCGGGCGTGCACCTCGGCACCGGTGTGCGCGTGGTCGCCACGGAAAAGATCTACACCCAGGGCAACTTCTCGCAGACCGACAACGCGTTGGACCTCGCCGTCGAAGGCCGCGGGTTCTTCCAGATCCAGCTGCCGGACGGCAACACGGCGTACACGCGTGACGGCAACTTCCAGTTGAACGCGCAGGGTCAGCTCGTGACGTCCAGCGGCTACATCGTGCAGCCGGGCATCAGCATCCCCGACGGCGCGCAGAGCATCTCGATCTCGCGCGACGGTGTGGTGTCGGTGCGCGTGGGCGCGCAGGCCGCGCCGGTGCAGGTCGGCCAGCTCCAGCTCACCGACTTCATCAATCCCGCCGGCCTCGAGCCGCTGGGCGAGAACCTGCTCGTCGAAACCGCGGCCAGCGGCCCAGCGCAGACCGGCACGCCCGGCTCGAACGGCATGGGCACCACGCTGCAGGGTTTCTTCGAATCCTCGAACGTCAACGTGGTCGAGGAACTCGTGAACATGATCGAGACGCAGCGCGCGTACGAGATGAACTCCAAGGCCATCTCGACCGCCGACCAGATGCTTGAATACGTCAACAACCAGCTCTGATACTAGCTACTCACATGCGTAAAGATTCCCGGACCCTGTTCCTCGCCCTCGTCATGGCCGGCGCCGTGTTGCTCTCGGGCTGCGCGTCGCTGCAGGAGGACGGCGGCCACGAGTTCGAGCCGTCGTGGCCCGAGGTCATGGGTAACGAACCGAAGGCCATGCCGGGTGCGATCTACGCGCAGGGCACGGAGACTTCGCTGTGGAACAACGTCACCGCACGCAACGTAGGCGACACGTTGACCGTGGTGCTCGCCGAGAGCACGGAGGCGGAGAAGAGCGCCACCACCACTGCGAACAAGTCCACGAGCGCCGAGCTCACGGGCCCGACGGTGCTGGGACGTCCGATCACGCGCAATGGCACCCCGCTGCTCGAAGCTTCCCTCGGGAATGAATCGCAGTTCGCCGGCAACGGCGCCGCCACGCAGTCGAACAAACTCGACGGCTACATCACCGTGACCGTGGCCAAGCGCTTCTCCAACGGCAACCTGCTCGTGCGCGGCCAGAAATGGGTGGGCATCAACTCCGGCCGCGAATACG
>JBKPPO010000277.1:0-11375 GCA_046733635.1 Pseudomonadota bacterium
GCGCACGTCGAAGAGCGTTCAGATCGGGGTGCTGGAGTACACCATCACGCTCGACAACATCCGGATAGAGGATGGTTACGGCAGCCAGGGATTCGACGCGAGGGAACTGCAAGTCAGCGTCGATGTCGCCCTCCGCCCGGAACGTGCCCGGGCCAATCGCCCGGCCGCGGCCGCCGACTAACCACTCGCCGCGATCGGCTCCGGCGCGCTCGCGCGCACCACTCGCGTGGCGCACGCGCTTACCCTAATGACATCATTGACCCCGATACTGGATGCGCACGGCAAGGCTGTTAGATCAGTCCGCCATTAGCATCGACCCGGGTCGAAGTTACAGGCGGGAGACCGCTTTCTGCGTGAAGCAGCTCTCCCCGCGGGCGCGCATAAATCCGTGGCGGCGATCAGCTCAGGATCACGCTGCGCTGGCCGTCGAGCAGGATGCGTCTCTCAGCATGCCACCGGACCGCCCTCGCGAGCACGATGGCCTCGAGGTCGCGGCCGATCTCCTGGAACCGCTCGGGCGTGTGTTCATGACCCACGCGCTCCACGGCCTGTTCGATGATGGGACCTTCGTCGAGGTCCTGCGTGACGTAGTGCGCGGTGGCGCCGATGATCTTCACGCCGCGCTGATAGGCCTGATGATAGGGACGCGCACCCTTGAAGCTCGGGAGGAAGGAATGATGGATGTTGATGCATCGGCCTGTGAGCACCCGGCAGCTCTCGTTGGAGAGGATCTGCATGTAACGCGCGAGCACCAGCAGGTCGGCGCGGAGTTCGCTGAAGATCTGCAGCAGGCGGGCTTCCTGCGATTCGCGGTTCGCCGCCGACACCGGCAGGAAGTGAAACGGAACCTGATGCCATTCGACCAGCCCGCGCATGTCTTCGTGGTTGGAAACCACGCCGACCACGTCCACAGGCAGCACCCCGGAGCGCCAGCGATACAGCAGGTCCTGGAGGCAGTGACCCAGCTTCGAAACCGCGATGAGCACCCGAATCTTCTCGGCCGTGTCCTCGATCTGCCAGGACATCTCGAGCCTGTCCGCCAGTCCGGCGAACTGTTTCCGGCAGTCCTCGAGCGTGGGGAAACGCGGACCCGCTGCGGTGAACACGGCACGCATGTAAAAGCGTTGGGTCAGGTGGTCGTTGAACTGTTTGGCTTCGACGATCGAGGCATCCCGATCCGCCAGGAAATTGGCCACGGCCGCGACGATGCCCTTGCGATCCGGGCAGACGAGCAGCAGGCAATAGGTGATTCCAGCGCCGTTCATGCGGCGCGAGGATACCTCAAATCACAACCACCCCGGGTTCACCGACCATCCCATCTGCAGCCCGACATCCGGCGTGTTGTTGATGTTGCCGATGTTCTCGGTGATGGCGAAGGTCAACAGGTGCGGACCGCGGCGATGATGCACGCCCGCGCTGAGCTGGATCTTGGTGCCACGGAGCTCGCTGAGGTCGGTCTGCTCGCGCTCGTACACACTGCGGCTCACGTAACCCTGGAAGATGAAGTTGGTGCGGCCGGTGATGCGTCGTTCGTAGCCCGCCACGAGCGTGGGCAACACGCGCGAAGGCTCCGTCACGAAGCTGCTCATGCCCGCGTAGTACACCGCGGCGGCGTTGAGATAGAAGGCATGTTTGCCCGAGAACCGCTGCAGGCTCACCTGCGCTCCCACGTCCATGCGTCCGGTAGATAGGGCGCTCGACTTGTCGGCCAGCGGCACCTTGACCGCGGACTCGGCCGTCAGCCGCCAGCGCGCGTCGTCGAAGTTGTGCGTGTAGCGCACGCCGAAAACGGGGTCGAGAAGGCCCCCGCGGCTGGGCGCCTCGAAGGTGGCGTATTGGCTCGATTTCAGGTCGAACAGCACGTTGTAGTCGTTGCGGCCCGCGGCGGGCCGGCCGAATCGCGGCGCGTCGATGAGCTCGTGGAACGATTCGATGGTGCTGTCGAGGAATCCGCCGCCGAAGCTCGCGCCACTCAGGATCATGTAGGCGCCCCAGCGCTCGGACACCTGGTAGTTGACCGCGAGGTCCACCTGCCCGAGCTCGAGGTCGACGAGATAGTTCTCACCCGGCAGATCGCGAATCGCCTGCAACTCCGCAGGCCCGAGTTCCCGACGGCCTTCGAGTGAGTTCAGGTATTTCTCCACCTCGGGGCTCGTGGCCCAGGTGTTCTGATAAGCGAAGTCCGTTTCGAAGGTCCATGTACCCGCGGGCTGAGCGCCCGTGAATCCCGGTCGCATGTCGAGGCGCAGATAACCGAAAGGCGTGAGATCGCGCGCCCGCAACATGCCATAGAACCCCGGCTGTTCTGCGGCCGCCCACGGCGCGAAGAGCATCGATGAAACCAGTAACGCTAACCACTTCCTCATGTGGCCATGCTGTCACCCGGCGCGCGCCGAAACGACGTTCGGAAGTGCGGGCGGGCGGTCTCTCAGAAGGGTGAGAAGCAGGATCGCCGAAAGGGGTTGTCAGCCGCGGCTGACGGGTGCGCGAGCGTTCCTGATGGTGTGGTGGGCAGTCGGGAGCGTGAGCAGGAAATCGTTCGAGGGGGAACACCGTTCGCTGGCTCACGGCCCCGAAGCCCGCAGCGACTCTAGTCCCGGCCGTCCCCTTTTCGAACTAACCGTATGGAAGGCACAGATTCCGCACAGGCATGTGCTCCGCCCGTCCCGGAAACGCGGCGCCCATCCCTGGGACGCGTGGGAGCTACGCGCGAGGTAAACAGTTCGACGGCTGCGACGACCTGAGTCCGGGACGGCAACGGCTCGTCGCTCGCCTCGCCGCAACCGACGGAACCCTTGCGCGTGCTCCTGCATCAAACTCACCGACGCCCACAGGGGGGCGGCACATCACCCGAAAGGTCACCGGCGCGATGACGCGCCGGATTCGGTAGTTAGCCATGGGAACATCAGGGAACACCAACGATCAGGTCCTGGGCGCCGAAGGCGAGGCGCTCGAGCTGGCGCGCGACACGCCCGGGTTCGTTACCCGCCCGGCCGGACTGCGGCTGATCGCCGAGCGCGCCAGGCGCGTCCACTTCATCGACGCGGAAGCCGTCGACTACCTCGAGGCGCAAGGCAACTACGTCACGCTGCATGTCGGCATGGACCGTTACCTCACGCGCCAGACGCTGACCGAGCTCGCGCGGCTGCTGGAATCACTGGCATTCCTGCGGATCGAGCGCGGCCTGGTGGTGAATCTGCGGCAGGTGTCCTTCGTGGAGCGCGCCGGGCGAGGCTCCTACGCTTTCACGCTGAAGCGCGGCCAGCGGTTGGTGTCCAGCCGCGAGCGGGCCGGCGCCATCACGCAACTGCTTCGCGGCGCCTGTCTACCGCAGCCCTGACTCCCCGGTAGCTTTTCCCATGACGTGACGTGACGGCACAACAGGCGCCGGGCTCCGCCGCGCCGATTCGACGCGCAACCGACGCGGATCGGCGAAGAAGTGATGTCCCGCCCGCGGTCCGACGTGTGTGGCCAGTTCGTCACGCGAGTGTCCGGCTTCATCGGTGGAGTACACCGGCTCGTCACAAAACACAAAAGTACACAAATGGCGCTCCTATTCTCGGCGCACCGAACACAGCCGGCATCGGCGCCGTGGCGGCGCGCTCGGACTAGCTAGTTTGTCGCCGCCGCACAACGGCCAACGAAGGGGTCGCCGGCCTACGAAACAAATGCGGAGGAATCTTGCCATGTCTCCTATGAAACCCGTGACCCGCGCCGTCCGGCGCGCGTTGCTGACCGCGCTCGCCGGCGCCGCTTCACTCGGCGTACAAGCCCAGGAGCAATCCGAAGCTTCGGGCGACGGGCTCAGCACGATTGTCGTGACCGGCTCGCGCATCCAGCGCGCCGACCTCGAAGCCGGCAGTCCGGTGACCGTGATCACCAATGATCAGCTCAAGATGGCCGGCACCACCAACGCCGAGGAATTCCTCCGCGACATGCCGCAGCTCGTTCCCGCGGTGGGCGGCAACACCAACAACGGCAACGAAGGCGCGGCGACGCTCGACCTCCGCAACCTCGCCGAGGAACGCACGCTGGTGCTCGTGAACGGCAAGCGTTTCGTGCCTTATGACTCCAACGGCTACGTGGATCTCAACATGATCCCCGCCGCGCTCATCGAACGCGTGGAGATCGTGACCGGCGGCGCGTCGGCGGTGTATGGCTCCGACGCCATCGCGGGCGTGGTGAACTTCATCCTGCGCGACGACTTCGAAGGCCTCGAGACCGGCGTATTCTTCGGACAGACCGAAAAGGGCGACGGCACACGCAAGGGATTCGACCTCACGCTCGGCGTGGGTCTCGATGACGGCAAGGGCCATCTCGTGTTCAACGCCGGATACGTGGAGCAGGACGCGGTGACCATGGGCCAGCGCGACTGGTCGAGCAGCGTGCTCTCCTCGTCCACGCTCTCGGCGGGTTCGGGCAGCGGCACGAACGCGGGCGGCACCGTGCAGGGCATTCCCGCGGGCGGCGGCCAACCCGCAGGCAACTACACCTGGGATGCCTCGGGCAATCTCGTGCCCTACGTCGGCGCGACGCATGGCTTCAACTTCAATCCGTACAACCTGCTGCAGGCGCCGCAGAAGCAATGGACGGCAACGATCCTCCGCGACTACAGCGTCAGCGAGAACGTGGAATTCTTCTCGCGCTTCTCGTTCGCCAACAGCCGCGTGAACACCATCATCGCGCCCAGCGGCACATTCTTCTTCCCGTTCGAGATCAACTACGCCACCAACCCGTTCCTCAACGCGCAATCGCGCGCCGTGCTCGCTCGCGCGGATGACGACGGCGATGGTCTCGTGAACCTGGCCTTCGGCCGCCGCACGGTCGAGCTCGGCACGCGCGACTCCATCTACGAGAACACCGCCTATCAGGGCGTTGCCGGCCTTCGCGGCAATTTCGGCGAGAGCAGCTGGAACTGGGAAGGTTTCCTGCAGAAGGGCCGCACCGCGCGCACGCAGCGCTTCATCAACGACATCAACGTGAACCGCGTGCAGCAGGCGCTGCTGGCCGTCACCGACGCCAGCGGCAACATCGTCTGTTCCGATGACTCGGACGGCTGCGTTCCCGCCAACCTGTTCGGCCCCGGCAATCTTTCCGTGGAGGCCGGTCAGTTCATCCGCCTCGATCTGCAGCAGAACGACACCACCGATCAGTTGGTCGGCGGCGGCTTCGTGAGCGGCGACCTGCCCTTCACCATCCCGACCGCCGGCGCGCCGGGCGCCGTGGTGTTCGGTCTCGAGTACCGCGAAGAGGAAGGCCGCGCGAGACCCGACGCCAACTACGCGGCCGGAGCCGCGCCGGGCTTCGGCCAGTCCCAGCCGCTGACCGCGCGCATCAAGATCCAGGAAGCCTATTCGGAACTCAAGCTGCCGTTGATCACGGACAAGACTGCGTTCGAGAGTCTGAGCATCGAAGCGGGCATCCGCCGTTCGAAGTACGAAAACGCCGTGCCCGATCTGCAGGCCGAGAACGAGTTCGACACCACCGCGTGGAAAGCCGGACTCGAATGGGCGCCGATCGCCGACCTTCGCCTGCGCGCAATGTTCCAGAAGGCGGTACGCGCGCCGAACCTCAACGAGATCGGCGACCCGCGGACGAACGGCACCGGCGATGCCACGCTCGACTACTGCTCGTCGAGCAACTTCACGCCGGCGGAAGTGGCCGATCCCGGCAACGCCGCGCTGCGCGCGCTGTGCATCGCGACGGGCGCCTCGCTCGCGCGCCTGCAGGCGGGCACGGTGCCGGATCCGATTTCGAGCCAGATCAACAACTATTCGGGCGGCAATCCGGACCTGGTGCCTGAGTCTTCCGAGACGGTGACGATCGGCTTCGTGCTGCAGCCCGAGGCGCTCGAGAAGTTCACGCTGTCGGTGGACTACTTCGACATCAAGGTGGACAAGGCCATCCTGCAGACACCGGAGCAGGCCATCCTCGACGCCTGTTTCCAGGAGAGCCAGAACCCCGGGCTGAGCACGAGCAACTTCTTCTGCTCGCTGATCCACCGCAATCCGCTCTCGGGCGGCCTGAACGGCGGCCTCGACACCGGCGTGGATGCCAGTGATCGCAACATCGGCTTCCTGCAATCGCGCGGCATCGACGTCCTGGCCAACTACTCGTTCGGTCTCGGCGCGTGGGGCGATCTCGGGCTCAACGTGAATCTCACACGGCAACTCAAGACCGACCTGCGCTTCACGGACACCGGTCCGCTGTATGAGTGCGCGGGCCTCGTGGGCAACATCTGCCTGCGTCCGGATCCGAAGATCCGCTGGGTGCAGACCACCCACTGGACCCGCGGGCCGCTCGGCGCGCAGATCCGCTGGCGGCATCTCGACTCTGTGCGGCAGGACTCGGTGGCGCGCGGCGAAGCGCCGGCTTCCGACTACGCGGTGCCCGAGATCCCGGCGTTCGATTACTTCGACCTCGGCGTGAGCTATGACTTCGAGAAGCTCACGCTGCGCTTCGGAGCGGAGAACATCTTCAACAAACGCGCGCCCGTGGTCGGCAACGACTATGGCGGAACCACGGAGAACGGTGGCAACACCTTCCCGGCCACGTATGACGTCCTTGGTCGCTCGTACTTCCTCTCGGCCGTAGCCAAGTTCTGAGAGGGAACCCTGTGCCCGCCCGCGGCGATCCCCCGCGGGCGGGCCTTTTTTTTGCGTTGCATTTGAGATTCCCCGAGGTCTCCGCCATCCTCGCGCCTCCTTCTGGAGACCTCACATGCGCATCGGCACCCCGCTTTCCCCGTCCGCCACACGAGTCATGTTGTTCGGCGCCGGCGAGCTCGGAAAGGAAGTGGTGATCGAGCTGCAGCGCCTGGGCGTCGAGGTCATTGCCGTGGATCGCTACGCCGATGCGCCCGCGCAGCAGGTGGCGCATCGCGCGTACGTGATCGACATGACCGACCCGGCCGCCATGCGCGCGCTCGTGTTGAAGGAACGGCCGCATCTCATCGTGCCGGAGATCGAGGCCATCGCCACCGATGAGCTCGTGAAGATCGACGCGGAAGGTCTGGCGCGCGTGATCCCCACGGCGCAGGCCGCGCACGTCACCATGAATCGCGAGCGCATCCGCCGCCTGGCCGCGGAAGAATTGAATCTGCCGGTTTCGAAGTACGCGTTCTCCTCCACGCTCGAGGAACTGCAACGGGGCGCCGACGCAGTGGGCTTCCCGTGCTTCGTCAAACCCGTGATGTCTTCATCCGGCAAGGGCCAGAGCAAGATCAAGGATGCGTCCGGTGTCGAGAAGGCCTGGGAGTACGCGTTGTCGGGCGGCCGCGTGAAGCAGCCACGCGTGATCGTCGAAGGCGAGGTGAAGTTCGACTACGAGATCACGCTGCTGACGGTGCGCCACGCGGCCGGCACGTCGTTCTGCGATCCCATCGGCCACGTGCAGGTGGACGGCGATTACGTGGAATCGTGGCAGCCGCAGCCCATGTCCGCGAAGGCGCTCGAGACGTCACGGCACATCGCGAAGCAGGTCACGGATGCGCTCGGCGGACTCGGCATTTTCGGCGTGGAGTT
This sequence comes from Pseudomonadota bacterium, assembly GCA_046733635.1. Taxonomy (GTDB): domain Bacteria; phylum Pseudomonadota; class Gammaproteobacteria; order Steroidobacterales; family Steroidobacteraceae; genus CADEED01. The sequence continues at coordinate 7,524 of JBKPPO010000277.1, forward strand.
GTTCGTCAAAGGCGACGAGGTATGGTTCTCCGAAGTGAGCCCGCGGCCGCATGACACGGGGCTGGTCACGCTCGAGAGCCAGCATCTCAGCGAGTTCGCGCTGCACGCCCGCGCGATCCTGGGACTTCCCGTCGACACCACCCTGCGCACGCCCGCGGCCAGCGCGGTGATCTACGGCGGCATGGAAGCCAGAGGCATCGCATTCGAAGGCGTGGACGAGGCGCTCAAGATACCGGGCGCCGCCATCCGGCTGTTCGGCAAGCCGGAGGCATTCAAGAAGCGGCGCATGGGCGTGGCGCTGGCGCGCGCGGCGGATACCGACACCGCTCGCGTGAATGCGAAGCGCGCGGCCGCGGCGGTGAAGCCCGTCGGTAGCTAGCCCTGCGGCCGCGCGACGAGCTCGGCGCGCAACTCCGTGAGTTTGGCCTTGATCGCGCGGGCGTTGTCATTGCCCATGCGCGTGAGCACCTTCTGCCCTGCCGACTGCGACTCGAGCTTCGGATCCGCATACTGGTACAGCAGCCCGGGCTGAGCCAGCGCGATCGGGCCCTGCACCTCGGGGGTAGCCAGCAGGTGATCGATGACTTCGATCAATCGGTCGTTGAAGTACTCGGGCGGATGTCCGAGTGACTCATACGCCTCCTGGAACAACGGGTAGTAACGCTGGTAGGTGGCCACCAGTGTCTTCGTGTCGGTGGTCTGAACGAGCTGGACCAGGCCCTGATATCGCTCGTAGTTAGCCGCGTCGAGCAACGGCGCCTCTTCCGTGCCGCCGATCGCGAGCACGCCCGGCGCAGGCTTGATCGGACGCACGCGCTGCGCGAGCTTCTCGGTGGTGAGGTTGTCGATCGTGACGACGACGTTACGCACCAGGTCCTTCGTGATGACGAATTGCTCCAGCGACTCCTTGCCGATGAGCGCGCCCAGCGCGCCGCTGATGGCGCCGTCGCTTTCCGCGAGTTGTGGCATCGCGTCCGCCGGATCGTTGGCCGGCACCGGATGTTTGATCGCGGGCTCTTCGGGCGCAGGCGGCTCCGCAGGCGCCGCGGCCACGGGCGCTTCCTCCGGCGCCGCCGCCTTGTCGCGACCCGAGAAATACACGACGGCACCGATCGACAGCCCGACCACCGCCACCGCGCCCGCCATCCACTTGATGTTTTCGTTCATGGAACTGAAGACCCCTGGTTCGCGACATCGTTCCCGTCCAGGACCGGCTCGAGCACGTCGGCCAGCCAGTCCATGAACACCCTCACCCGCTTAGGCAGATTCCGTCGGTGGGCGTACAACAGCGAGACTGGCATGGATTCCGGGCGGAATTGTGGCAACACCTCGACGAGCGCGCCGCTCGCGAGAGACTCGCGAACGCCGATCTCGGGCGCCTGGATCAACCCGAAACCCGCGAGGCATGCGGCGTGGTAGGCGTCAGACGAATTCACCACGATGGATCCGCTCATCGGCATCTGCTGGTAGCCGCCGTTCACAGGATATTCGAAGCCATCGCTCTTGCTGCCCAGCACGGGCGCGTAATGGATGAGATCGTGGTTGGCGAGGTCCTGGAGTGTGCGCGGGATGCCACGCCGACGTAGATAGTCCGCACTGGCGCAGTTCTTGATGGCGACGCGCCCGAGCGGCCGTGCAATGAGCTGCGGATCGCGCGGCGCGCCCACGCGCAACACGCAGTCGAAGCCTTCCTGCACCAGGTCCACGAGTCGATCCGTGGTGCTGAGCTCGAACTCGATCTGCGGATGCGCGCGCGTGAACTCCGGGAGCCTGGGGATCACATGGTTGCGCGCGAGCCGGCTCGGCAGGTCCACACGCAAGCGGCCGCGAAGCGCTTCGCCGCTGCGCTGGAACATCGTCTGCACACTCTCCACGTCCGCGAGCAGTTCCTTGCAACGGTCGTAATAGCTCTGGCCATCGAGTGTCATCTGCACCTTGCGCGTGGTGCGGTGGAGCAGCCGCGTTCCCAGGGAGGTCTCGAGCTGCTGCACTGCCTGCGAGACCGTGGCCTTCAGTAACCCGAGGCTTTCGGCGGCGCGCGTGAAACTCGCCTGCTCGGCGACCCGGACGTAGACCTGCATGGCTTCCAGCGTGTTCATGGCTACTGTTCATATCACATGAACAGTTGTTCTAGGAATGGCTGGTTTATCAATTGATGGCCGACCAATAGGCTGGGTTCACCTCAAACAGGAGATACCCATGAACCGCTCGAACCCCATCGCGATCGTCACCGGCGGCAGCCGCGGACTCGGCCGAAGCACGGTGCTCAGTCTCGCCAGGCGTGGCGTCCGCACGATCTTCACGTACCGCTCCAATGTCGAGGAGGCCCGCAAGGTGGAATCTCTCGCGAGCGAGGCAGGCGCCCACGCGATTGCGTTGCAGCTCGACATCGGCGACGCCGCCTCCTTCGACGGCTTCGCCGCCCGAGTGCGCCAGGCACTGACCACGCTCGGGGCCTCCCGATTCGACTACCTCGTGAACAACGCGGGCGACGCACACCACAAGCCGATCGAGCACACCACGGCAGACGAGCTCGATCACGTGTACCGCGTGCACTTCAAGGGCCCGTTCCTGCTCACCCAGAAACTGTTGCCGCTGATCAACGATGGCGGGCGCATCATCAACACCTCCAGTGGCCTGGCCCGGTTCTCGTATCCGGGTTATGCGACGTATGCGTCCATGAAAGGCGCGATCGAAGTGCTGACGCGTTATCTCGCGAAAGAACTCGGCCCCCGCGGCATCGCAGTGAACACGGTGGCGCCGGGAGCGATCGCCACCGATTTCAGCGGTGGCGCAGTACGCGACAACCCCGAATACAACAAGGCGGTGGCGAACGCGACGGCGCTCGGCCGCGTGGGCGAACCCGAAGACATCGGTCCGATGATCGCGGCCTTGTTAGGTGACGAGAACCGCTGGATCAATGCGCAGCGCATCGAGGTATCGGGCGGCATGAACCTGTGACGGCACGCGGGTGCGCCGGACTCAGGACTCAGATGTTCGCGCGCACCCGCTGCAGCAGCCACTCCGCGATCTTTTCGGTGTCGAGGTCCTGGTCCTTGCGGCTCCACTGCTCGACCAGGTACATGCCCTTGAAGCCGGCACGCTCGCAGAGCTGCACGCAGCGGTCGAAGTCGTAAGAGACGTGTTTACCCTGCGCGTCGAAGTCCACGGCCTTGGCGGAGATCAGATAGGCGTACGGCAGGATCTTCGCAAGCGACTCCCACATGGTCTCGACCGGATAGTTGCCGAAGTCCGGCAGGGTGTAGAAGTTGCCGGGACCCGCGGCTTCGCGGATCTGCAGATGCACGTCGGGATTCATCTCGATGCCGAAGTGGTTCTCCGTGAGCAGCGGCAGCCGCTTCGATTTGCAGTACTGATTCACTTCCTTCATCGAGGCGATGCTCTTCTCGATCGAGCCACTGCCCTTGCCCGGATTGACGCGTACGGCGCGGCTGCCGAGCGAAGCGGCCGCGTCTATCCACTGACGCACCGTCTCGAGGCTCTTCTGCCGTTCCTCTTCGTTCGTGTTCGCCAGATCGTAAGACGCGTCGACTTGCACGTTGATGAGCTGCGCCTTCGCGGACTCGATGCGCCCGCGCAGCTCCTTCAGATAGCCGGCATCCAGCGATTCGAAGTGGTGGCTCCAGAATTCGAGGTGCCGGATGCCGAAGCGATCGCGGTAGTACGCAGGCACGTCGAGAAGCGTCAGCGGATTCGCGATCTCGCTCATCGTCTTCGGCTTGGTCTGCACGAAGCGATTGCGGAACAGCACCGTTCCCATGCCCACGCGATCCGGACCCGGGCGGGCGGCTCGCGCCATACCCATGCCCGCAGGGATCGAGAGCAGTACGC
>JBKPPO010000278.1:0-5147 GCA_046733635.1 Pseudomonadota bacterium
CCCTCACCCACCTCGGGAATGAACACGCTCGTGGCCTGCACCTCCCGCGGCGCGGTCCACAAGGGATCATTGGTGAGCGGGGCCACCACCGTGTCGAGTAGTTTGACACCCCTCCAGGTGAGCGAACCCACCACGTAATTATTCAGGAGCTCGCCTGTCCAGCCGGGCGCGATCAGGCCTTCCTGGCGCTTGTCCGCGATGCGCGGCACATCGAGCTTCACGCCCGCCTCCGCATCCGGATAGAACTCGTTGATGACACCCCCGCGGAATCTCACGCGCACGTCGATGGGGGTTTCGTAGTGGTGCTTGCCGCCGGGGTGGAAGTAGATCACCGGCGTCTCGAGACGCATCGTCACATCCGGACGGCCCGGGATGAGCGGCGCCTTCATGAGCTTCTTCTTCGGATCACCGAAACGCGTGCTCTCGGGTTCGTACCGGTGCACGAAATCCGGAAGGACATCCGCAGCGTCGATGCGGTTGAGCTCGCCGGCCGGTGTGCCGTCGGCCGCATGCACCGTGGTGATGGTGCCCCATTCATGGATCACGAGATCGCCGCTGGCTGCGCCGCACAAACACAACACGGCGAACGCGGATGGCGGAATCAGCAGGAGCTTGCGCGCCGGACTGCTCATGACGACCTCGTGGGTTTCGTCCGAGCATATCCGACACGCGGCCCGGGCCGTCGTTCAATGCCGGGTGAGTACCTTCAGGACGGACGCGTCGGGGACGGCACGCTCGGTATGCTTCCACGCAGAAGGGCCTGCCGGGCTTCCCATTCCTTCCCGGGCTCCATCTCCACGAGGAAATCCGCTTGCCCCCCGGCGCGCACCGCGACCGGGACGCCGTCGCGATACAACACGCGATTGTTCGTGAGGCCTGCGACGCGTGCGCCCGGCGTGATGATGCCGGTGAGGTTCAGCGGATCAGCGGCGCTCAGCGACACCAGATCGCCACGCGCTTCCTGCTTGCGCACGGCGCGCATCGCAGAGACGGCGTCGGGCAGCGCGTATTGCTCGCCACTCATGCCGGCGACGAAGCGGCCGCCGCGGATCTTGCCCTGCGCTTCCAGGCGCCGGAAGACACGCAGCAACGCATGCCACGGCGGCAGCCAGTCGGCCTCGCGCTCGAGCAGTTTGCGGAACACGACGCCATACCGCCGCAGCAGGATCTCGACCACCTGCTCCAGGGCCTCGGCTTCGTTCGCGAGCTTCGCCTTGCGGATCAGGCTCCATCGGCCGGCATCTTCCAGGCCGAACAAGGCGACACGCCGCCGGCGCGCGACGAGCTGACGCTTCTTGTCCGAGGGAATCAGCAGCGCGCGCAGGCCGGAGTAGCTGTCGGCATTCACCAGCCCCGCGGAGACGAGTTCGCCGAGCGCGGTTTCGGCCTGGGCACGCAGCAGCCGGGTGCCGCTCACCAGATCGTCGAAGAAGCTGGCGCCGTGTTCACGTAGATAGTCGTGCAGCGCGCGGGCGCCGTGCGAGAGCTGCATCTCGTCGCGGGGCGAGGCGGCGAGCTGATTCCACAGCGACCAATTGCGCCGCGTGACGAGCGCCACGGGCGTGGTGCGCACGGGCGCGGCGTTCATCGATTTCGCGGGCTGCAACCGCGCCCACAAGGCGCGGCCCGACAGGCAGAGGCTGTCCAGCCAGTGCGGATCGTAGTCGTGCAGCCGGACCGCGAGCACGTCGCTTTCCCACGCGGCAGCCGGCACCTCGTACCCCTCGAGTTGTTTGATGACCGCGTCGAGGCTCTCCACGCCCTCCGGCTTCGGCGAGCGCGTGATCCCGTGCCACTCGAAAAGGAAACGCATGAAGTCGGCGCCGGAGACCGGCTCGATCTCCGCGCGCAATGTCTTGATGGTGTAGCGATGGATGCGTGCCAGCAGGCGGCGCTCGCACCATTCGAGCGAGGCGTCGCCCGCGGCGATGGCCTCGGGCGCGGTGGCTTCGTCCGTGAATCGCCCGCGCAGCACGAAGCCCTCGCCTTCGAGCTCCACGAGCGCGATACCGATCTCCGGGATCGGCAGCGCCAGCGTGTCGGCGAGCTCACCTGCGGTCACCGGACCCAGGCTCTGCAGCCGTCCGCGCACGAGATCGGTGATGGCCGCCTCGCGCTGCCAGATCTTGTTCGCCTTCTCGGCCGGCGCGCTGACCGGTGGATCGAGCACTGCCTGGTCGTACACCGCGAGCACGAGCGGCAGGCATTCGGCGCACGCCCAGAACTCGCGTCCGTTCGCGCGCACGCGCGTCGCGCGTCGCGCATCGATGAGCGCCTCGAGATGCCGCGTCCAACCCGAGCGCTCGCCCTCCTCGACCGTGATCACGCCCGTGGCATGCAGCGCATCGTGCAGCTCGTCCGCGTTCGTGACGTCGGGCCAGGCTTGCTCGCGTACGGTGCTGATGGCCGCCGGATCGAGCTTGCCCATGTCGGCCGCCGTCTCGGGATCCAGCCAGCGTCGCTGGGACACCGCGTTGGTGCGGCGTTCTTCGAGGGGCGCGTCGTCCAGGAAAGCGTAGGGCCTCGCGGTCAGGATCTCGGCCGCCAAAGGCGATGGCTGCGGCAGATCGCGCGCCACCACTTCGATTGCGCCGGTCTCGAGACCCGTGAGCAGCGCCTTGAGGCCGTCGATGTCCATGGCTTCGTGCAGGCAATCGTGCAGCGTCTGCTTGACCAGCGGATGGTCGGGGATCTCGCGCGGACCGCTGAGGTTCTCCGCGCAGGCGATCTGGTCGGGGAACAACACGGCGATGAGATCTTCCGACGCCATGCGTTGCACTTGCGGGGGCGTACGCTTGCCACCCGACGAGCGGCGGATCGCGAGCGAAATGCTGGCATTCCAGCGCCAGCGGGCCGTGAACATGGGCGAATCCAGCATGGCCTGGATCAGCGTGTCTTCGACGGTCTTGCTGTTGAGGAAACGGGCGACGCTCGCGAGTTCGAAGCTGTGCGTCTCCCCCAGGGAAAGCACGATGGCGTCTTCGGTCGCGGCCGCCTGCAGCTCGAAGTTGAAGGTGCGACAGAACTTCTTGCGCAGCGACAGCCCGAAAGCGCGATTGATCCGCGCGCCGAAGGGTGCATGGATGATGAGTTGCATGCCGCCGGCTTCGTCGAAGAACCGCTCGAACACCAGCGTGGTGAGCGTGGGTAGTTTGCCGAGCGCGGCCTTCGCGCCGCCCAGGTAATCCACGAGCTGCTGCGCGGCGGCGCGCGGCAGGTGATGACGGGCTTCGATCACGTCCCTGGCGCGCGCCAGCGTCTCGGCGTTGACCTCGGGCAGCATGGCCTCGATGTCGGCGCGAAGCCGCGATACCGACGCCGACAATTCGTCGGTGCGCGCGGGCGCTTCACCGAGCCAGAACGGAATCGACGGCGGCTGCCCCTTGGCGTCCTCCACGCGCACGCGCCCGGTCTCCACGCGCAGGATCTTGTACGAAGTGTTGCCGAGCTGGAACACGTCGCCGGCCAGGCTCTCGATCGCGAAATCCTCGTTGAGCGTGCCGACGAACGTGTCGTCCGGATCGAGAATGACGCGGTAGTCGGCGATCTCGGGAATCGCGCCGCCCGACGTCTGCGCCAGGAGCCGCGAGCCGCGGCGGCCGCGCTTGGTGTCGATGCCCTCGGCGAGCATGCGCACGACGGCGTCGAAATCCTTGCGCTCGAGATCGCGGTACGGATACGCGCCGCGCATGAGATCGAAGAGCTCGTCTTCGCCGTACTCCCGCGCGGACACTTCCGCCACGATCTGCTGCGACAGCACGTCGAGCGGATGCTCGGGGATGTGCAGGCGGTCGAGTTCGCCGCGACGTACGGAATCGAGAAGCGCAACACAATCGACGAGCTCATCGCGGCTGCTCGGGAACAGGCGGCCCTTGGGCACGCCGCCCACGGAGTGATTCGCGCGGCCTACCCGCTGCAGGAACACCGAGATGCTGCGCGGCGTGCCGAGCTGGCAGACCAGCTCCACGTCGCCGATGTCGATGCCGAGCTCCAGCGAAGCGGTGGCGACCATGACCTTGAGCTGGCCTGCCTTGAGGCGTTGCTCGGCGTCGAAGCGGGTTTCCTTGGAGAGGCTGCCGTGATGTGCGGCCACGTGTTCTTCGCCGAGGCGCTCGGCGAGGTGCCGCGAGACACGCTCGACCATGCGGCGCGTGTTCGCGAAGATCAGCGTCGTATGGTGGTCGTTGATGAGCTGCGCCAATTGGTCGTAGACCGTGGCCCAGACCTCGCCCGACATCACCGCGTCCAGCGGTGCGCTCGGCATCACCAGGTTGATGTCACGTTCGCGGATGTGGCCGGAGTTGACGATGGTGATGTTGGAGAAGGCGCCGGGCAGCGGATCTCGTGATTCCTGCGGAACTTCGAGCGGGAGCGCTTGTTGCCCCGGGCGGGAATCACGAGATCCGCTGCCCTGCACCTTCTTCCCGACCAGAAACCGCGCGACTTCCTCGATCGGCTTCTGCGTGGCTGACAGGCCGATGCGCTGCACGGGTTGAGTGGCGTTCGCGGCCAGCCGCTCGAGCGTGATCGTGAGGTGCGCACCGCGCTTGCTCTGCGCCACGGCGTGGATCTCGTCCACGATCACCGTGCGCACGGTCTGCAGCATCTCGCGGCCCGAGGCGCTGGTCAGAAGTAGATAGAGAGATTCGGGCGTGGTGACGAGGATGTGCGGCGGCGTCCGGCGCATCATCGCGCGCTCGGTCTGCGAGGTATCACCCGTGCGCACGGCCGCGCGGATCTGCGGGGCGCGCGAGCCGAGCTTCAGCATCTCGGCGGAGATGCCCGCCAGCGGCTCCTCGAGATTGCGGTTGATGTCGTTCGAGAGCGCCTTGAGCGGCGAGACGTACACGACGCGCGTGAAGTCCTGGAGCCCGCCCGCCGCGCCTTCGCGCGCCAGCGAATCGATGGCCGCGAGAAATGCCGCCAGAGTCTTGCCCGAACCCGTGGGCGCGGCGATCAGCGCGTGGCCACCGCCGGCGATCGCGGGCCAGGCTTCGAGCTGCGCGGGAGTCGCGCCCTGCGGGAACGCTCGCGCGAACCAGGCCTGGACGGCGGGATGGAACTGGGGGAGTGGCATGGCGGCACCTTATATAGGCGGTTCCGGAGCGTCCATACAGCGCTCCCGCATCCGCGACACTGGATACGCA
>JBKPPO010000279.1:0-5567 GCA_046733635.1 Pseudomonadota bacterium
GTCGAAGCGGTACTCGCCGAGGGCGTCATCCACCTTCGCGAGCGTGTCCGTGAATCGCGAGACGATCCAGCGGTCGACCACGGATAGATCGGCTTCACCGACGAGATCGCCGCTGGCCTTGCCCGGGTTCTCCTGGCCTTCGGGACCCTCCACGGTCATCAGCACGAAGCGGGCCGCGTTCCACAGCTTGTTGCAGAAGTTGCGATAGCCGCCCACGCGGCCGAGATCGAAGTTGATGTCGCGAGAAGGCCCCGCGAGCGCGGCGAACGTGAAACGCAGCGCATCCGTGCCGTACGACGCCATTCCGTCAGGAAACTGCTTGCGCGTGGCCTTCTCGATCTTGTCCTTGAGATGCGGCTGCATCATGCCGCTGGTCCGTTTGGCCACGAGCGCATCGAGCGCGATGCCATCGATGAGGTCGATGGGATCGATGATGTTGCCCTTGGCCTTGGACATCTTTTCACCGTTCTCGTCGCGGATGAGGCCGGTGATGTACACGTGCTTGAAGGGCACGTCGCCCATGAACTTGAGCCCCATCATCATCATGCGGGCGACCCAGAAGAAGATGATGTCGAAGCCCGTCACCAGCACGCTTCCGGGATAGAACTTCTTCAACTCGGGCGTCGTGTCCGGCCAGCCCAGCGTGGAGAAGGGCCAGAGTGCGGAGGAGAACCACGTGTCGAGGACGTCGGAGTCCTGCGTGAGTTTCACGCTGGGTGCGAGGGAGTGCTTCTTGCGGACTTCGGCTTCGTCGCGGCCCACGTAGATGCCGCCGGCTTCGTCGTACCAGGCCGGGATGCGATGCCCCCACCAGAGCTGGCGGCTCACGCACCAGTCCTTGATGTTGCGCATCCATTCGTAATAGGTCTTCGACCAGTTCTCGGGCACGAACTTCGTCCGGCCGTCTTCCACGGCCTTGAGCGCGGGCTCGGCGAGCGGCGCGATCTTCACGTACCACTGGTCCGTGAGATAGGGCTCGATCACGGCATTGGTGCGGTCGCCGCGCGGGACCTTGAGCTTGTGAGGCTCTATCTTCTCGATGAGGCCGAGCGATTCGAGCTCGGCCACGAGTTTCTTGCGCGCCTCGAAGCGGTCCATGCCGCGATAGGCGGCCGGGGCGTTTTCGTTGAGCTTCGCGTCCGGCGTGAAGATGTTGATCTGCGGCAGCGAGTGCCGCTGGCCCATCTCGTAGTCGTTGAAGTCGTGCGCCGGCGTGATCTTGACTGCGCCGGAGCCGAAGCCGGCCTCCACGTACGCATCGGCGATCACGGGGATGGTGCGGCCGGTCAGCGGCAGCTCGAGTTGTTTGCCGATGAGCCCCTGGTAACGCTCGTCATCGGGGTTCACGGCCACGGCCGTGTCGCCTAACAAGGTCTCCGGGCGCGTGGTGGCGACCACCACGTGGCCACGGCCGCCGGCGCCTTCGCCAACGATCGGGTAGCGGATGTGCCAGAGCGAACCGTTCTCTTCCTCGGACAACACCTCGAGGTCCGACACGGCCGTGAGCAGCACCGGGTCCCAGTTCACGAGGCGTTTGCCGCGATAGATCAGGCCTTCGTCGTGCAGGCGGACGAACACCTCCGTGACCGCGCGCGAAAGATCCGGGTCCATCGTGAACTTGTCGCGCGACCAGTCCACCGACGTGCCCAGGCGGCGCATCTGCCGCGTGATGGTGCTGCCGGATTCGCCTTTCCACTTCCAGACGCGTTCGAGGAATTTCTCGCGGCCGAGGTCATGCCGGCTGAGCTTTTCCGCGGCGAGCTGCCGCTCGACGACCATCTGCGTCGCGATGCCCGCATGGTCCGTGCCGGGCTGCCACAACGTGGAATCGCCGCGCATGCGATGCCAGCGCGTCAGCGTGTCCATGAGGGTGTGCTGGAATGCGTGGCCCATGTGCAGCGTGCCGGTGACGTTCGGCGGCGGCAGCATGATGCAGTAGGCGGAACCTTCGCCTCCGGGCGCGAAAGCACCGGAAGATTCCCAACGCTCGTAGATGCGGCGCTCGATGTCGCCGGGGGTGTAGGCCTTGTCCATGAAGGGCCGGGATTATACGGATCGGCGTGGCTCCCGGTATTCCAGGACGACGGACGTTTCGACCTGCCGCTCCGGGATCCCCCAGTACTCGCGCAGCAGTTCCCCGGCGCGGGGCGAGCCGACGAGGCCGAAGCCATTGCGGCGATAGAAATCGATGGCCCAGGCTGCGTCGGCCCAGGTGCCGACGAGCAGCCGCCGGTCAGCCTGCTCCACGAGATGACGGATCAGCAGCGATCCCACGCCGCCCCTCTGGAGCCCTGGACGCACATAGGCGTGCCGTATGAGGTCGGTGTCGCGGACCTGCTGGATGCCCATGACTCCGAGCAGGGCGCAGTCCTCTGCGCAGACCGTGAATCTCACGCCTTGCGCGATCGCCTGACGAAGCTCGTCTGCGGGCATGTAGGGCTCATGCCAGCGATCCGCTGGAATCACGCCCCGGTAGGCCTGGGCTGCGGCATTGATGATGTCGAGTGCTGCCGCGAAATCAGCGTCGCGGTACGGGCGGAGTGTTCGCATGCGCGGCAGTCTGTGTGGTTGCGCCGCGCGGGTCTTGAACGAAATTGCAGCTAGCGGTGCCGCGCGTATCGGGCCGGCGTGACCGCGAACTGCCGCAGGAAGCGGCGCGTCAGATGGCTCTGGTCGCTGAAACCGGCGAGGGCGGCGGCGTCGGCCGGGGTGGCGCCGGCGCGCAGCAGCCGCCGGGCCAGCGCGAGGCGCCGTTGAACTAGATAGGCATGCGGCGGCAGGCCGAAGGCACGCGTGAAAGCGCGCAGGAGCTGGAAGCGGCTCAACGAGCACTCGGCCGCGAGTTCCGAGAGCGTATGTGCGGCTTGGGGCTCGGCGTCGAGGCGGTCGCGTGCGCGGCGGACGTCGGCCGGGGCGGGGGAGCCAGATTTGGGAAGCGAGGTCGAGTGCGCCCGGAGTCCGGAAAGCAGGCCCAGCGCTGCGGCTTCGCAAGCCATGGGATCACCGCCCCCCGGCTTCGTCTGCGCATACAGGGTTTCGAACGCCGCAAGGAGGCCGCGATCCCCGAACACCGGCTGCGTGAACTCGAACTCCCGCTCCGCGCCGGTGATGTCGGCGAGCAGGCCGGCGATCGTGCCGGGATCGAAGTAGACGATGCGCCAGCTGCGCGTGCGTTTCCCGACGGCATGTCCGTCGTGCACTTCGCCCGGATTCACCGAGATGAAAGTGCCGGGCCCCGCTTCGACGCGTCCGCGCCCGCTCCAGGAATCGTGGCCGCCCGCATCGACGATGCCGATGCCGTACTGATCGTGGGTGTGCCTCGGGAAAGATCTCGCGGTCGTCGCCGTCATCGCGTCGACGCCGGCCAGCGGCAGCGGGAGGTAGCGAACGGCCTCGTTCGCCCCGTTACACATTGTGCGTCTGCGGCTCGATGGACTTGCCGCGATAAACCTTGAACCGTTCACGGCCCGCGCCGCGCACTTCCGGGCGGGCATCCAGGAACTCGGCGACACGCGCGAATTTTTCGAAGAACGGCGGCACCTGGCTGCCGAGGTTGATCAGCACGTCGGCATGGCCGGCCGGCAGCGGGCCGGTAGTTAGCGCCACCGGCGCCTCGCAGGCCGCCCCTTCGGTCGCCACGACGTCGTGCGGGACGAAGCTGCCGTCGCCGAAGGTCCAGAGCAGTTCGTCGAAGCGCGGCAGCAGCGCGGCGTCGTCGCTGTAGCAGACCACTTTCTGCTTCGCGAGATAGGCCTTCTCGGTGATGCGGCAGGCGAGGCGCAGGCGCGCCGCCTCACCGGCTTCTTCGCTCAGGTAGAAGTCGACGCGCGGCGCCAAATCTTCAACGCGCCGCTGCGCGACGCAGCAGGTACTCGAACAACATCGCGCTCGGGCGCCCGGTGCTGCCCTTGGCGCTGCCGCCTTGATAGGCCGTGCCGGCGATGTCGAGGTGCGCCCAGGTGAGGCCCCCCGTGTACTTGCCGAGGAACGCGGCCGCGGTGATGGAGCCGCCATCGCGGCCCGCGACGTTCGCCATGTCCGCGAAGTTGCTCTTGAGCTGCTCGCCGTATTCTTCGGTGAGCGGCATGTGCCAGGCGCGATCGTCCACGCTCAGGCCGCAATCCACGAGCTCTTTCGCGAGCGCGTCGGTGTTGGAGAACACGCCCGTGTGGTGCACCCCGAGCGCGACGACGATGGCGCCCGTGAGCGTGGCCATGTCGATGACCACGTCGGGCTTGAAGCGCCGCGCGTAGGTGAGGGCGTCGCACAGCACCAGCCGGCCCTCGGCGTCGGTGTTCAGGATTTCGACCGTGAGTCCGGCCGCGCTCGTGACGATGTCGCCCGGTTTCACCGCGCGGCCGTCAGGCATGTTCTCGCAGGCGGCCACCAGGCCGACCACGTTGAGCGGCAAGTTGGCTTCGGCCACGGCCTTCATCGTCCCGAGCACGCAGGCGGCGCCGCTCATGTCGAACTTCATCTCGTCCATCGTCGGCGGATCCTTGAGCGAGATGCCGCCGGTATCGAAAGTGATGCCCTTGCCCACGAGCACCACGGGTGCGCCCTTGGCCTTGGGATGTTTGTGCTCGATGACGAGGAAACGTGGTGGTTCTTCGCTGCCCTGTGTGACGGCGAGGAAGCAACCCATCTTTTCTTTCTTGATCTCGGGCAGCCCCAGCACCTTCACGCGCAGCGACTTGTAAGACTTCGCGAGGTCTTCCGCCGTCTTGCCGAGATAGGTGGGCGTGCAGACATTGCCCGGCAGGTTGGCCAGGTTGCGCATGAGCGTGGTGCCCGCGGAGAGCGCCGAACCCTGCGCGAAGCCCTGCTCGAGGGCCTTGGCCGATTTGGCGGACGCTGCGACCACGACGCGCGTGAGCGCGTGCGGCCGCGGCTTCTTGGCGCTCTTGAGATCGTTCGTGCGGTACAGCGTGTGTCCCGTGATCTCGGCGACGGCGCGACCCAGGCGTTCGTCCGACAGCAGTTTGGCGGCGGGGCGCGGCAGCGCCAGCGCCAGCGCCGTGATGCGCGTGCGCGTGACCGCCGAGATGGCCGTGACCACGGTGCGGCGCCAGGCTTTGCGCGTGAGTTCGCCGCCTTCCTTGAACTTCGGGCCGAGGCCGATCAGCAACACGCGCTCCGCGCGGACGCCGTCGAGATCGGAGAGCAGCCAGGATTCGCCGGGCTTGCCCGAGAAGTCGCCGCGCTTGAGGAAGCGCGAGATCTTTTCCCGGCAGCGCAGGTCGAGCGCCTTGGCTTCGGGGGAGAGTTCGCCGTCGTCATGGACGCCGACGGCTACACAATCGATGGAAAGTTCGGCGAGCCCTTGGGTCCAGGTTTCGAACTGCATGTTCACGCTCTGTTGTGGCGGATGCGGCGGTGTTTTAAGGTCGCGAAGTGTAACTCAAGTCCCACGGAATACGCTGTTGCTGCGGATACTCGATCGCTACATCCTGCGAGAAGTCCTGATCAGCTGGGTCTCGGTGTCCGGCGTATTGCTCGCCATCCTGCTCACGAACCAGGTGGCGCGAGTGTTAGAGCGCGCGGCGGAGAGCCAGTACCCGCGCGGC
>JBKPPO010000280.1:0-6657 GCA_046733635.1 Pseudomonadota bacterium
GCAGACGCAGCGCGAGTCCGAGCGCCGCGAGTTCCAGATCGTGGCGCCGTCGACGTTTCCCACCGCCGTGGCCACGCTGCGGCCCGATTATCTTCTCGGCCCCGCGGTCATCGATCACTTCGGTATCGGTCTGGTCGAGACCACCGAGACCGATCCCGCGTTCGCGGCCGAGCTGCTCACGCACGCCGCCTATCTGCAGTTCCAGGCCGAGCTCACCGGATCGCTGGACCTGACCTTCGGCGCCCGTCACGAACGCGGTGAGCAGGATGTGCGTCCATTGCAGGTGTTCGATACGCTGACCAATTCGGGCGCAGCCACGCACCTGGAGAACGACTACGTATTGCCCGGCGCCACGCTCACCTGGCGCCTGAGCGACACGATGCAGATGCGCCTCAACGGTTCCAAGACCATCGCGCGTCCGCAATTCCGCGAGCTCATGTTCCAGAGCTACTACGACCCGGAATCCAACCGGCGTTACCGCGGCAATCCGCTGCTCACCGACAGCGAGTTCGTGAATGCGGAAGGCCGATTCGAATGGTACTTCGCCTCGGACCAGCACCTGTCCGCGGCGGCGTTCTACAAGAAGATCGACAAGCCCATCGAGGCGTTCACGGGCTTCAACGACAACACGCCCGAGACCAGCTTCGCGAACGCGCCCGAGGCCACGCTGTACGGCGCGGAGCTCGAGCTCACGAAGTTCTTCCCGCTCGACACCTTGTCCAGCGCGGCGTTCTTCGCGTCGCGCCGCGCCGTGGTCATCTCCAACTACACGTACACGGATTCGAAGATCGGCGTGGGCGCCGGTGACACGGTGAACGTGTATGGCACGACCACGCAGCCGGCGAGCAACTTCTTCCGCGATGGCAGCCAGCTCACGGGTCAGTCGAATCACCTCGTGAACCTGCAGTTGGGTCTCGAGCAGGCGGGCGGGCTCTCGCAGCAGACGATCCTGCTGTCCTATGCGAGCGACCGCGTGACCAGCCGTGGCGCGGCGGGCCTTCCGGACATCTACGAATCGCCGGGGCTGCGCGTGGACCTCGTGCTGCGACAGGGCCTCAACTTCTTCCAGCAGGAATTCGAAGCGAAGTTCGAGGCCCGCAATCTGTTCGGCAACGGGTACGAGGAGTTCCAGGAGCGCGGCGGCAACATCGTCTACTACAACAAGTACGACATGGGCACGTCGTTCTCGGCGTCGATCAGCGTGAACTTCTGAGTGTCTCGCCGGTGCGATTCGCGTCGCATCGGCGAGCCGACGTCCGCATGATGAAATCCCGCAGCACGGGCGCCGCCTCGGCGGTGTGAGTCTCGAGCATCAGGTGGCCCGCGTCGAACACGTGGGCCTCCATGCGGGGAAGGTCCCGCATCCACGACACCACTTCCGCGATGTCGAAGTAGATGTCGTGCCGTCCCCAGAGCAGCAGCGCCGGCGGCTGATGCGTCTTCAGGTAGTCGGCAATGGCGCCGAATCGCTGGATGTAGCGCCCGTAGTCGCGCAGCAATGCGCGCTGCGTTTCCATGCGGCCGGGCCGGCTCATCACTCGCCAGTCCTCTTCCCAGAGTTCAGGCGGGATCTTCGCGGCGATGTCCGGCGGTACGCCGTCGACATACTGGCCGCGTGTGCCTTCGAGCGTGAGGTGCGCGGTGGCCCTGACTTCGTTTTCTGGCGTGGGATGACGCCAGAAGTCCAGTGTGTCCGCCCAGTTCGGGCCGTGGCCGGAGTCATGGGCGTTCGCATTCTGGATGATCAGCCCCAGCACCTGGTCGGGCGCCCGCATCGCGAGGCGCAATACGCCGGGAGCGCCATAGTCGTGTAGATAGAGGTGGCGCGGGCCGGTTTCGAGATGTTCCAACAGTTCGCGCAAGGCCTCGCCGATGGCGTCGAAGGACGGGGAGGCGAGCGGCTCGGACGCGCCGAAGCCGGGCAGGTCCGGTGCGATCACGTACGCGACATCGGCGAGTCTCGTGGCGAGGTCACGGAACATCCGCGAGGAATTCGGCAGGCCGTGCACCAGCAGCAGCGGCGGCCCGTTGCGCTCGCCCGCGGTGAAGAACGCAAGCTTCGAACCGCCGGAAAGCCGCAGCGTGTGTGTTTCGATTGCGCTCATGCGAGCACTCTAGCAATCCGCCGCGCGGCCAAGCGCGGCGCGCGCCATCATCCTACAGCGGCACGGGCTCGGAACTCACGCGCCTGCCGGCGAGAGACCTCCACTTCGGATCCGTCACGTAGCTGCACGTACAGCCGGCCGCCGTCGCCGAGCTCCACCTTGTCGATGAAGTCCAGGTTGAGGATCTGCGCGCGGTTCGCTCGGAAGAAACGTTTCGTGTCCAGCTTCTGCTCGAGCGCCGTGAGCGAGCGGCCCAGCAGCGGGCGTTCCCGACCCCAGCTCAGGCGCACGTAGTTTCCTTCGGCGCTGATGAGGCTGACCTCGCGCAAGGGCACGAACCAGCAGCGCGGGCCGTCCTTCACGAAGAGCTGATCCAGCGAGTCCGTTGGTGGTGCGGAAGGCGGTGCGGGCGACGCCCGCAATTTGCGAATCGCGGCCGCCAGTCGCTCCGGCTCGATGGGTTTCAATAGGTAGTCGAGCGCGTTCACGTCGAAGGCCTTCACGGCATAGTGGTCGTAAGCGGTGGTGAAGACGATGCGGGGCACGTGATCGAGCTGCGCCAGCAGGTCGAAGCCGCCGCCACCCGGCATCTGGATGTCGAGGAACACGAGTTCCGGCGAGAGTTCTGCGATTCGCTCGCGGGCTTCATCGACGTTCCCCGCCTCACCGACGATCCGCACGGCGGGAAACGCGTCCAGCAGCCGTCGGAGTTCGCGCCGGGCCAGGGGTTCGTCGTCGACGATGAGCGCCTTCATGCGGGCAGCCTGAGCTTGGCGATGGCAACGCCGGGCTGGTCCAGGTCGAGACGCAGCGAAGCGCGCGCGCCGAACAACAGGCGCAGCCGTTCCGTGGCGTTGCGCAGGCCGACGCCGCTGCTCTCGATGAGAACGGCGGGATCCGGCCGGGGATTCACTACCTGCAGCAACAGCTCCTCATCCGCCATTCGGGCATGGATCTTCAGCGTGCCACCGTCCTTGAGGGGGGCGATCCCGTGTTTGATGCCGTTCTCCACGAGCGTCTGCAGCAGCATGGCGGGAATCCGCGCGATCCGCGCGGCCGCGTCGAGGTCCTTCTCCACGCGCAGCCGATCCGCGAACCGCAGGGATTCGAGCGCAAGGTAGTCGTCGACCATCTCGAGCTCGCGCTCCAGCGATACCAGGTCCTCTTCGCCCGAGGCGAGCGAGTATCGCAACATGCGCGCCAGGTGTGTGACCGCATCCCGCGCACGATCCGGCTCGTCCGCGATCAGCGACCGCAAGCCGTTGAGCGAGTTGAACAGGAAATGCGGATTGAGCTGCGACTTCAGCAGCCGCAGCTCCGCCGATCGCAGGGCTTCACTGAGTTGCGCCTGGCGCAGATCGGCACGATACCGATGACGCAACGATGCGAAGCTCAGGTAGATGGCCACCCAGCCCGCGTAGACGAGCAAGGTGAAGATGAGCTGGTTCCGGAGTTGCTGGTGCGGCAGCAGGCGTTCATAGAAGCTGGCGTACAGCGGCGCGACGGTGCTGTCATACACCGCTTGCGAGAGCGCGATCGTGGCGGCATGGGAGGCGAGGGCGATCACGACCGTGGCGGCGAGAATGCGCCAGATCAGCGCCCGCGGCGGCAACGCGAGCCACTGCCGGCGTCCCAACCACCATCGCAGACCCTGCGTGAGCGCCACTCCCGTGAGGCTCACACCGCCCCAGAGCAACGAGGCTTTGTCCCAGGGTTGCGAGGCGAAGATGACTTCGCCCGACGCCTGCGCGTAGAAGTAGAACCCCCAGCCGAGTATCTGCAGCGCCCAATAACCCAAGCCTGTTCCCTATCGTTTCGCGTCCGCGGCCAGCGTTTCCCGGTCGATGGGTTGGCCGCGCAGGATCACCTTGTCGATCTTGGTCCAGGCTTCGACGCTCGCCAAGGGGTTGGCGTCGAGCAGCAGCAGATTCGCGATCTTGCCCTGCTCGACGGTGCCGTAGTCCTTGTCGAGCCGGAGCTGGCGAGCATTGTTGAGGGTCGCGGCCTCGAAGATCGCTTGAAGCGGGATTCCGGCCCGCACCATGAGCTGCATTTCCTTGTAGGTGTCGTAGCCGGGCTGGTTGCCGTAGGTGGGCGCCGAGGGCGTATCGCTGCCTAACAACATTGGTTGACCCAGCTCGTACAACTGCCGCAGCGCGCGCATGCCGTGTTCGGAGGTCTCCCAACGGGAATTCGCATCGGCGAGGCGGGCGCGCATCGCGGCCGGGTCCGCGTCGGGGCCGAAGACCATCTTCTTGAACCACTGTGCGGGTTCGGTCCGGTACCAGGCCAGCAGGCGCGGTGGCACCACCTTCTTCAGCACGGGATCGTCGAGCAGATGCGGATCCAGCAGGTCCGTCACGCCCGGCAGCACGCGCAGCGTGGCCTGGTAGCCGATCTTCTTGTCGTACACGCGGCGCAGATGCGCGGCCACCGCCGGCGGGATCCCCGGTTCATTCTGGAGCTGGTTCCAGTTCCAGATTCCGTGCAGCAGCAGATCCACTCCTTCTTCCACGGCAATCCGCTGCATATCGAGCGCGTTCGCATGCACGGCGAGGAACAGGCCGTGTTCCTTCGTCGCGGCGCGCAGCCGTGACAAGGTCTGCGCGGTCATGATGGGCCAGTCCGTGGCGTCGCCGAAGCCGTCTTCGAGCGAAGTCTTCACGCAGATGGCGCCGCTCGCGGCCACACGCGCCACCACGGCTTCGGGCGTGTGTTCGGCGGGGTTCGCGCCCGCGGGCAATGGATGTTTGGCCGCGTTCGCGGGTTCGTAGATGTAGTCGTCGAAGACCTTGTGGCGGATCTCCTTGTCGACGAACACGAGTGGATAGCCGTCCACCACCGGAATGGCGCCGCAGCGATGGATGTCCGGGTGCAGCGGCTGCGCGGCGAATTCCTTCACGCGCTCGGGCCGGTTCGCCGTGTCGAGCACCTGCGTGACGCCGAAGTACAGGTAGCTGCGCGGCTGCTGCTCGAAGAAGTCGCGGCTCAGCGCGTCGAGCTCGGCGTTGCCCGCGGCGAACGGCACGCCGATCGGATCCGACACGTGTACGTGCGCATCGGTGATGCCGGGAGTCAGGAATTTGCCGGCGCCGTCGAGGCGCTGCGCGCCCGGCGCGCTGATCGGCTCGTCGCTGACGGCGACGATGCGCCCGTCACGGATCAGCACATGCTGATTTCCCGCCGGCCGCGGCCGTTCCGGCGAAATCAGCGTGACGTTCTCGATGAGCAGCGGCGTCGGTGCGGCGACCGTCATCATCGAGAAGCAGGCAGCGGAGAATGCGGCGGCGATAGCAGGTTTCATGGTTTCCTCGACAGGTTCGGCTCCAGACTAACGTCGTGCGCTTCGCCGGAAGCGGAATCATGTCGAGCGGTCGAAACGCCGTGGCGAACGGTCTGGAAATCGGGCGAACGGATTTCAAACCCGTCCGACCGTACCCGCATCTCATGCGCATGCGTCAGACGATCCTGTGGCTAGGCCTGATCTCCTTCGTTCCCGCGGCGAATGCGGCGCCCGAGGCCCAGGAGGTCTACTTTGAGAGTCATGGCGCCACCTTGTCGGGCTCCATCGTCCTGCCGGAAGGGCCTATCCACGCAGCGGTGGTTTTCATTCACGGCTCGGGCAAGCAGGAGCGGAGCCTGCATTGGGCGCGGCGTTTCGCCGAGGCCGGCATCGCGGCACTGGTCTACGACAAACGCGGTGTCGGGAAATCCGGCGGCCGATACGAAGGCACTCAAAGCGTCAGCGAAAAGAATCTGCTGCTGCTCGCAGACGACGCGTCTTCGGCAGTGACCCGGCTCGCCGGGGATCCCGCGTTGAAAGGCGTGCGCCTAGGACTCGCGGGCATCAGCCAGGCGGGTTGGATCGCACCGCTCGCGGCACGACGGAATCCGGCCGTGAAGTTCCTCGTGTCATGGAGCGGTCCGGTGTGCAAGGTCAGTGAGGAAGACATCTACAGCAAATTCACTTCGGACGAGGGCGCGACAGCGCCGCCGTATGCAGCGGCGCTGCGCGCGCGTACGCAGGAATATATCTGGCCGCATTTCCTGGGCCGGGATACCGACGCGGCGGAGGACCTCGCCAAACTATCCATCCCCGGTCTCTGGATCTTCAGCGACAACGATTCGAGCGTGCCCGTCGACCTGTCGATCGCGAAGCTCCAGCAACTCCGGGCTCGCGGCCATCGATACGATCATGTGTTGTTCTCCGGGCTGGGGCACGACAACATGGATCAGACGTTCACGGTTGCCACCGAGTGGATCCGCCGCCAGTGAGTCAGTGCCAGTTGCCGATGCGAACGTCGTCGGGGCTCGGCTGTCCCGCGCCGGTTTCCGCGTAGGCCTTGAGGCTCATGAGGAACGTCGCCCACTTGGTGCTGCAGTGGTGCATGAACTCGCCTCGTTCCTTCCAGCCTTCGTGCCTGAACACGATGATGGTGAAGCCGTCTTCCTGCTTGAGATCGAAGCGGATCTTCGAACCGATCCACTCCGGCGGACCATCGACGACTTCCCAGACGAAATGTGAGCCCGGGCTCGCCTCGGTGATCCTGAG
>JBKPPO010000281.1:0-23585 GCA_046733635.1 Pseudomonadota bacterium
CGGCAAGCGCACGCTGGTCGCGAACCATGGCTTGTCGGAACTCGGCAAGTACGTGGACTCGCTGATCACGATCCCGAACCAGAAGCTGCTCACGGTGCTCGGCGCCAAGACCACGCTGCTGGATGCGTTCAAGAGCGCCAATCACGTGTTGCAGGGCGCGGTGCAGGGCATCGCGGAACTGATCACGCGTCCCGGCCTCATCAACGTGGACTTCGCCGACGTTCGCACGGTCATGAGCGAAACCGGCATGGCGATGATGGGTTCGGGTGTGGCCCGCGGCGAGATGCGCGCGAAGGAAGCGGCCGAAATGGCCGTGTCGTCGCCGCTGCTCGAGGACATCAACCTGTCGGGCGCGCACGGCATCCTCGTGAACGTCACCGCCGGCATGGATCTCTCGATCGGCGAGTTCCAGCAGGTGGGCGAGATCGTGAAGCAGTTCGCCTCCGACGACGCCACCGTGGTCGTGGGAACCGTCATCGATCCGGAGCTGTCGGATGAAATGCGCGTCACCGTCGTGGCGACCGGCCTGGGCCGCCCCGAAGTGGCGACCGGCCGCTCCCCGTTCGGCCGCGAAGTTCCCACGCTGCAGAAGGCGCCCCAGCAGCCGGTGGCCCAGGAGCCGCCGATGCGCGTGGTGCCCCGCCGTCCGCTGACGGCCGCGGACTACGCGGCTCTCGACAAGCCGGCGGTGCAGCGTCAGCGCGCCGTGGGTGATGGCCTGCACGGAGTGACGGAATCGGAGGATGTCCTCGACATCCCCGCCTTCCTGCGCCGCCAGGCCGACTGAAGCTGATGATTCGTGGCTGGCCGCGGGGGTATGCCCCGCGGCGGAAGCCACGGAGTGTGTTAGGGTAGCGCCCCTTTTGGGGGCACGGCGGCGGTCCATCCACCCCGATGGGCCGTCAACGCTCCCCGTGCCGCCGTCGTTCGTCGGGACCTCTCCTTCGAATGATTGCGGCGCTACCCCGGCACCTCATTAAATGAGCCCCGGCGTAGAGGACAGTACAGATGCTCGGACAACGCACACTCAAGAACTCGATTCGCGCCCAGGGCGTCGGCATGCACAGTGGCCAGAAGGTGCTCATGACCTTGCGCCCTGCGCCACCCGACACGGGCATCGTGTTCCGCCGGACCGATCTGAATCCGCAGGCGGAAGTCCGCGCTCATGCGTTGAACGTGGGCGACACCCAGCTCGGGACCACTCTGATCGATGGCGAAGCACGCGTCTCGACCGTCGAGCATCTGCTCTCGGCGTTCGCGGGCCTCGGTATCGACAACGCGCATGTGGACGTGAGCGCGCCCGAAGTGCCGATCATGGATGGCAGCGCGGGTCCGTTCGTGTTCCTCATGCAGTCCGCCGGTTTCGAAGATCAGCGGGCGCCGAAGAAGTTCGTGCGCATCAAGCAGCGTGTGCGCGTGGAAGACGGCGACAAGTGGGCGGAATTCCGCCCGTTCGACGGCTTCAAGGTGAACTTCGAAATCGAGTTCAACCATCCGCTGTTCAAGCGTCGCGGCAACAAGGCTTCGATGGATTTCTCCACGACGTCCTTCCTGAAGGAAGTCTCGCGTGCGCGCACTTTCGGTTTCATGCGCGACCTCGAGATGCTGCGCGCGCGCAACCTCGCGCTTGGCGGCAGCTTCGACAACGCCATCGTGCTCGATGATTTTCGCGTGCTCAACGAAGACGGCCTGCGTTACGAGGACGAGTTCGTGAAGCACAAGATCCTCGACGCCATCGGCGATCTCTATCTCCTCGGACACAGCCTCATCGGCGAGTTCAGCGGTTACAAGTCGGGCCACAAGCTCAACAACAACCTGCTGCGCAAATTGATCGCGGACGAATCCACCTGGGAAGCCGTCACGTTCGAGAAGCCCGCGGACGCGCCCATCGCATACGTGCAGCCGCCGCCGGTTCCCGTCGGCTCGCTGATCTAGGAATCGGCGCGCGCGGCGGCAAAGGTTTGCCGCTCGCTTGTAGTTCGCTTTCGACTCCCCGCAATAGTTTGATGCGTCGCACGTATTGCGGCTGCATTTGACTTCATTCTGGCCGATATCGGGGCAACCCCGGAAAGGGGTCCTTGGCGGAGTGATCGTTGTCGGACGAGGCGCAAAAACCCGTGAATCGGCGAGCGTTGCTGCTCGGAGCCGTTGTGCTCCTGGGCGGCGCGGCAGCGCTTTCGCGTTTTCCGCGCAAGACCTCGGAGAAGCCGGGCGCTTCCGGCCCGTCGCTGAGCGCCGAGCAGTTCGCGCTGCTCGAACAGATCTGTGAATCCATCATCCCGCAGACCGATACGCCCGGTGCGATCGCGGCCGGTGTGCCGGTCTTCATCCGCGAGATGCTCGCGGAGTGGGGGTCGAACGCTTCACGTTCCGACATCACGGGCGTGATCGACGCGATCGAGCGTCATGCCTGGGAGAAGTTCGGCGCCGCGTTTCTCGAGCTGCCGCCCGATCGCCGTTACCAGGTGATGCGCAGCTTCGATGAAGACCGGGTGATGCGGCAGGAGCCGGCCTACGCCAAGTTCAAGTACCTCGTGCTCGCGGGTTACTACCAGTCCGAAGCAGGCGCGACCCAGGAACTCCGTTATGAACTCGTGCCAGGCGCATGGCGTAGCTGCGTCCCGTTCTCGGAGATCGGGCGCGCGACGGCCGTCTGAGCGCAGGTCCCCTCATGGATTTCGACGCAATAGTCGTGGGCTCGGGCATCAGCGGCGGCTGGGTGGCCAAGGAGCTGTGCGAGCGCGGCGTGAAGACGCTGGTGATCGAGCGCGGCCGTCACGTCGAGCACAAGAGCGACTATCTGGACTTCGCCGCGCCCTGGGAGTTGCCGAATCGCGGCAAGGTCCCGGAGGATGAAATCGCGAAGCACTATCCGGTCCAGAGCACGAGCTACGCGTTCAATTCAGCGACCAAGCAGTGGTGGGTACGGGATAGCGAACATCCCTACGAAACGCCGGAGGAGCGGCCCTTCGCGTGGATTCGCGGATATCACCTGGGTGGCCGTTCGCTGAACTGGAGCCGCCAGACGTATCGTCTCTGCGAACTCGACTTCCAGGCCAACAAACTCGATGGACACGGTGTCGACTGGCCCATTCGCTACGCGGATCTCTCGCCCTGGTACGACCGCGTGGAGCGTTTCGCGGGCATCGCGGGTGCGAACGAAGGACTGCCGCAGCTTCCCGACGGGCAGTTCCTGCCGCCGCTCGATCTCAACTGTCTCGAAGTGGCCTTCAAGAAGAAGATAGAGGCCGATTTTCCCGCGCGCCGCATCACGGCCGGCCGCTGCGCAAACCTCACTGCCCCCACGCCCGAGCACATCGCGCTGGGACGCGGACCTTGCCAGCTCCGTCACCATTGCGAGCGCGGCTGCGGTTACGGCGCGTACTTTTCGTCATTGTCGGCCACGCTGCCGGCGGCGGCGAAAACCGGCAATCTCACCATCGTCACGGACGCCATCGTCGAACGCCTCGATTACGACCATGCCAAACGGCGCGTGTCCGGCGTGCGCGTCATCGATGCGAAGACGGGCGAGGCGCGTTCCTACCAGGCGCGCCTGGTGTTCCTGTGCGCATCGACGCTCGGGACCACGCAGGTCCTGCTGACGTCGAAGTCAGAGTACTTTCCCAACGGCCTCGCGAACCGGTCGGACGCGGTGGGCCGGTATCTCATGGATCACATCTCGGGCATCGGCGCCACCGGCACGCACCCGGGCTTCCTCGATCGCTACTACTACGGACGCAGGCCCACAGGCTTCTATCTACCGCGCTACGTGAATCTCGCCGGACAGGACGACGTGGACTTCGTGCGCGGATTCGGCTTCCAGGGATATTCGGGACGCAGCACCTGGGATCGCGCCGCGCGAGAGGTGGGAGTGGGTGCGGCTCTCAAGAAGCAGCTTCGTCATCCCGGCCGCTGGGAGATGCAGCTGATCGGCTTCGGCGAGATGCTGCCGCGCGCGGAGAATCGCGTGACGCTGCATGACTTCCGCAAGGACCGCTGGGGACTTCCGTTGCTGCACGTCGACTGCACCTTCGGCGAGAACGAACGGCGCATCGCCGAGCACGCCAACCGCGACGCCGCCCAGATGCTGATCGCCGCGGGATTCGAGAATGTGGCGCCGCTCGGCCCCATCAAACCGCCCGGCAGCGCCGTGCACGAGATGGGTACCGCGCGCATGGGCCGCGACCCGGCTACCTCGGTGCTCAACGGCCGCAACCAGGCGCATGACGTCAAGAACCTGTTCATCACCGACGGCTCCTGCATGGCCTCGACGGGAACGGTGAATCCTTCGCTGACCTACATGGCGCTCTCGGCGCGAGCCGCGAACTACGCCGCGGACCTGCTCGGCACGGGCGAGATCTGAAGCGGTCAGGAGCGCGTGGCCGGCCGGCGCGGGCGCACGCGGACCACGAGCTCGCGGAAATCCGGTGTGACCGACGCGATCTGCGGCATGGCTTCGGCGAGCGCGAACCGCATGCGGGTGGCCCAGGCGGAGGACTCCGCGACCACCGTAAGTGTTCCTCTATCGAGGCTGCAGCGATTTACCTTATTGGCCAGATCCGGCCCCAACGCGTCCATTACTGCGACGTGCCACTCGGACGTCTCGGGCGTCGACAGGGCACGCTGAACCAAAGCAGGTAGACGCGTCGAGATTAAGTCGCGGGCTGTTGTCGGTGATCGGGGACGGACCGCTTGCTTGTCTCGATGGGGTCTTTTGGGCATAGTTTCGCGCCTGCTGGCCTTACGGGTTTTACGGACAGCCCCCTTTATAGGGACCGGAGAGAGAGGGTGCCAGCAGTGTGCAAGCCTTTGATGTATCAGCCTTCTAAGTTCCAGGAACCGGGCGCGCGATGAACATCATTTTCTTCTCGCGCCGCGAAGGTCGAGCGAGGCATTTCAATCTCGGACACCCCCTGGCGGTGGCCGCTTTCGCGGCTGTCGTGGTGGCCATCCTCTCTGCCGCGTTCAGCCTCGGACTCAAGATTGGCGAGAGCAAATCGGGTCCCCGTAGCGGCGTCTCGACGTGGAGCGCGACGCTGGCGGAGCAGCAGGCCGAAATCAAGGAATTGAAGGCCGAGCTGCAGCGCCGCGTGGACGCGGTCGCCATGCGTATCGGTCAGATGAACGCCCACGTGATCCGCCTGGATGCATTGGGCAAGCGGCTGACTACGATGGCCAACATCGACCGCCGTGAATTCGACTTCGAGAGCACCCCGGCCATCGGTGGACCGGAATCCGATATCGGCGCCGCCATGCAGGCCCCGGACCTCAATTCGCTGCTGCACGGCCTGGAGCAGAAGATCTCCTCGCGCGATGCCCAGCTCGCCGCGCTCGAGAATGCGCTCCTCTCCAAGAAGCTCGACGAGCAGATCCGGCCCGAC
The DNA here is from genome assembly GCA_046733635.1 of Pseudomonadota bacterium. GTDB lineage: Bacteria > Pseudomonadota > Gammaproteobacteria > Steroidobacterales > Steroidobacteraceae > CADEED01. The sequence continues at coordinate 5,382 of JBKPPO010000281.1, forward strand.
GGCCGCCCGGTTCGCGAAGGCCATATCTCCTCGTATTTCGGCGAGCGCCAGGACCCGTTCACGGGCCACCAGGCCTTCCACAAGGGCATCGATTTCGCGAGCGCCGAAGGCACGGACGTCATCGCCGTGGCCGCGGGCGTCGTGACATTCGCCGGCGACAAGACCGGCTACGGCACGCTGGTCGAAGTCAGCCATGGCAACGGTCTCGTCACGCGGTATGGCCACAACCGCAGCCTGGCCGTGAACGTCGGCCGCACCGTGGCGCGTGGCGATACGCTGGCGTACGTGGGCTCCACGGGCAGGTCGACCGGTCCCCACGTGCACTTCGAGGTGCTCAAGGACGGCCGCCAGATCGATCCTCTGAGTTTCATCGGCCGCTGAGGAAAATGGGGACATTCCCCATTTCCCAGCAAAAGGGGCCAGAGCCCGATCCATCCAAAGCCCCGCTTCGCGGGGCTTTGGCTTTCAGGCCCTTTATTGGGCGTTTTCCGGCCCCATACCGTTTCGCCACAGGTCAGGGGTGGAAACCTGTTCCGCAGGCTCAGGTCTATCCGTAGAATACCGGGCCCGCTGGCGGCAAGCTGCCCTAAGTTGCTGTCTGCGTTGAAGTTTCCCTCAAGGATTTCCAAGTGCTCAATTTCCTGACGCGGCTCTTCGGCAGCCGCAATGAACGCATCGTCCGTGGTTACGAAGGAACGGTGCGTAAGGCCAATTCCCTGGAATCTGCGCTGCAGGCATTGAGCGACGAGGCGCTGCGCGCCAAGACGGATGAATTCCGCGAGCGGCTGAAGAAAGGCGAGAAGCTCGGCGACATCGCGCCCGAAGCCTTCGCCGTGGTTCGCGAGGCTTCGCGTCGCACGATGAAGATGCGGCATTTCGACGTGCAGCTCATCGGCGGTCTCACGCTGAACGACGGCCGCATCGCCGAGATGCGCACCGGCGAAGGCAAGACGCTGATGTCGACGCTCGCGGCCTATCTGAATGCGCTGCCGGGCGAAGGCGTGCACGTGGTGACGGTCAACGAATACCTGGCCGCGCGCGACGCCGAGTGGATGGGACCCATCTACCGCTTCCTCGGCCTCACCGTCGGCGTGATCCGCAACCAGCAGGATCCCACCGAGAAGCGCGCCGCCTATCGCTGCGACATCACCTACGGCACCAACAACGAATTCGGCTTCGACTACCTGCGCGACAACCTGGCGTTTTCGCTCGACGATCGCGTGCAGCGCGGGCTCACGTTCGCCATCGTCGACGAAGTCGACTCGATCCTCATCGACGAAGCGCGCACGCCGCTCATCATTTCCGGTCCCGCCGAAGAGAACGACGAGTTGTACGTGCGCGTGAACACGCTGGTGCCGCGTCTCACGCAGCAGGAAGTCGAAGATGGTCCGGGCGACTACACCGTCGATCTCAAGCAGCGGCAGACACATCTGACCGAGGCCGGCCACGACCTCGTCGAGAAGCTGATGCTCGAGTCCGGGCTGCTGCGCGAAGGCGAGAGCCTCTACGATCCCTCGAACATCCGCCTCATGCACCACCTGAACGCAGCGTTGCGCGCGCATGCGATCTACAAGCGCGACGTGGAATACATCGTGCGCAACGGCGAAGTCATCATCGTCGACGAATTCACCGGTCGCACCATGCCGGGCCGCCGCTGGTCCGATGGCCTGCACCAGGCCGTGGAAGCGAAGGAAGGCGTGAAGGTGCGCGCGGAGAACCAGACCGTCGCGTCGATCACCTTCCAGAACTACTTCCGTCTCTACAAGAAACTCTCGGGCATGACGGGCACCGCCGACACGGAAGCGCCCGAGTTCATGCAGATCTATGGCCTCGAGGTGGTGGTGATCCCGACGCACCGGCCGATGATCCGCAAGGACATGCCGGACTTCGTCTATCTCACGCAGAACGACAAGTTCAAGGCCATCATCGAGGACATCGAGGATTGCGTGAAGCGCGAGCAGCCCGTGCTCGTCGGCACCACCTCGATCGAGACCTCCGAACTGCTGTCCGGCGTGTTGCAGAAGAACGGCATCGCGCACGACGTGCTCAACGCCAAGCAGCACGAGCGCGAAGCGCACATCGTCGAAAACGCCGGTATGCCGGGCAAGGTGACGATCGCGACGAACATGGCCGGCCGTGGTACCGACATCAAGCTCGGCGGCAATCTCGAAGCCGAACTCGAAGCCGCGGCCCAGGCCGCCGGCGAAGCCGGGCTCGACGAAGTGACCGCCGCGCGCATCAAGGCCGACTGGCAGGCGCGACACGACAAGGTGCTGGCGGCGGGCGGCCTGCACATCGTCGGCACGGAACGCCACGAATCGCGCCGCATCGACAACCAGCTCCGTGGCCGTTCCGGCCGCCAGGGTGATCCGGGTTCGAGCCGCTTCTATCTATCGATGGAAGACAACCTCATGCGCATCTTCGGCGATCCGAATCGCACGAAGCGCCTGCTCTCGCTGGCCGGCATGAAGGAAGGCGAGGTCATCGAGAGCCGCATGCTCTCGAACCAGATCGAGAAGGCGCAGCGCAAGGTCGAAGCGCACAACTTCGACGTGCGCAAACAATTGCTCACGTTCGACGACGTGGCCAACGATCAGCGCAAGGTCATCTACCAGCAGCGCACCGAGCTCATGGGCGCCGAGAATCTGGGTGACGCCGTGCGCGGCATCCGCGCCGAAGTCGTGGGCGGCATCCTCGATACACATCTGCCGTCCAACGTGGGTCACGAAGCCTGGGATCTCGCCGGCCTCGCGGCCAGCATCGCGAAGAATTTCGCCACCCAGGTGGATCCGGCGCAGTGGCTCAAGGATCAGCCCGATCTCGAGGAATCCGAGCTGCGCGGCCGCATCCTCGGCGCCATCGACGCCACGTATGACGCCAAGGTGCAGCGCGTGGGCGAGCCGCTCATGCGGCACATCGAGAAGGAGATCATGCTGAAGGTGCTCGACCAGCAATGGCGCGAACACCTGGGTGCGATGGACTATCTACGTCAGGGCATCCATCTGCGCGGTTACGCGCAGAAGGACTACCGCTTCGAGTACAAGCGGGAAGCCTTCGAGCTCTTCGCATCCATGCTCGAGCGCATCAAGTTCGATACCGTGACGATCCTCGCGTCGATCAACATCGAGGTGAAGTCGCCCGAGCAGCTCGAGCGCGAGGAAGAAGCGCGCCGCGCGCGCCTCAACCGCGCCCTGCAGTTGCAGCACGCCGAGGCCGCGTCGCTGGCGCAGCTCGGCGGCGGCGGAGTCGAGCCCGCGCGCGATGCACCGCCCCAGGGCTCGCCCGCCCAGGCCCCGCAGATGCAGCGCCCCGTGCGCGCCGCGCCCAAGGTGGGCCGAAACTCGCCCTGTCCCTGCGGCAGCGGCAAGAAGTTCAAGAACTGCCACGGCGTGCTCGAGGGAGTGGAGTAGTTCGTGAGTGACAAACCGCGGCTGCGAGTCGTCGCGGCCGCGTTGTTCGACTCCGAATGCCGGGTGCTGATCGCCGAACGCCCGGCGGGCAAACACATGGCCGGCTGGTGGGAATTTCCCGGCGGCAAGGTCTCCGCGGGCGAGAGCGATACCCAGGCGCTGGTGCGCGAGCTGCGCGAGGAGCTCGGCGTCGAAGCAAGAGTGGACGCGGAGGTCATGACGCTCGCGCACGAATACCCGGATCGCATCGTGGACCTCGTGCTCTGGCACGGGGTCATCGTCGCCGGAGAACCGCGCGGGCTGGATGGCCAGCAGCTCAAGTGGGTGGCTTGTAGTGAGCTCGGTGGCGAGAAAATGCTGCCGGCGGACGAGCCGTTCATCGCGGCATTGCAGTTGGTATCATCGGCCGCACCTCTTTGAACCCCATTCACCGGAAGCCGCACATGGCCCAAGAACCCCAGATCCCCGAAATCAAACTCGACGTCACGCAGCTCTACCGTGAGGAAACGTTCACGGACCGAAAGGCAGGCACGCTGCGACGTCTCACGCCGGTGCTCGGCGATGGCAACACGGATGCGTCGCGTCCGGTGTTGTACTCGGGCCAGACCCAGCTCCTCACGCCAGCGGGTGTGTTGCCGCTCGCGTTCGAACTCGAAGCCACGTCGCTGGAAGATGCCTGCAGCAAATTTCCCGAGGCCGTGAAGCTCGCGATCGAGCAGGCCATCGAGGAAGCGCGCGAGATGCGCCGCGAAGCGGCGTCACGCATCGTCGTGCCTGAAGCCGGTGGCATGGGTGCGCCTCCGGGCGGCGGCCGCATCAAGCTGTAGTGGGGACATTCCTCGTTTTCTAGGAAACGGGGACGGGGCTCACCTCGCGAGGGCTGAGCCAGTCGCCAGGAAACGAGGAATCTCGCCTTCTACTTCAGCTCGCGATCGAAGAAACGCACGATGTTGGCGTGCGCATGCAGCCCCGCGACGTTCTGGCGGATCAAACCGTGTTTGCCGCCCGGGTAGGTCATGAGGTCGAACGGCTTCTGCGCGTCCTGCAGTTTTTTCATGAGCGCGGTGCTGTGCGCGAACAGCACGTTGTCGTCCGCCATGCCGTGCACGAGCAGCAGCGGGCGGCGCAGCTCATCGGCGTATTCGAGCACGTTGCCGAGCCGATAACCCTCGGGATTCAGCTTCGGGGTAGATAGGTAGCGCTCGGTGTAGTGCGTGTCGTACAGCGCCCAGTCCGTGACGGGCGCACCGGCGACGCCGGCCGCGAAAGCATCGGGCGCCTGCAGCAGGCACATGAGCGCCATGTAGCCGCCATAGCTCCAGCCGAAGATGCCGATACGCTTGCCATCCACGAACGGCAGGCTCCGCAGGAAGTCCGCGCCGCGCACCTGGTCGCGCACTTCGATCTGTCCCATGCGCCAGCCGAGCGCAGTCTCGAAGCGGGTCCCGCGCAATCCACTGCCGCGATTGTCGAGCGCGAATACCACGTAACCCTGCTGCACCAGGTATTGATGGAACAGGCTGCCCCAGGTGTTAGTCACGCGTTGCACGCCCGGCCCGCCATACACATCGACGAGCACCGGATACCTGCGGCCCGGTTCGAGCGTGCGCGGTTTCAGCAGCTTGTAATGGAGCCGCTGGCCGTCCTCCGCCTCCAGCGTCCCGAACTCAGCGTACACGTGCTCGCTCACATAGGGGGCGTAGGGGTGCGCAGCGTCCAGCGTGTTCGCGAGCAATGGCGTGATCGGCGCGCCGTCCGCTCGCTTGAGCCAGACGTTTCGCGGCGTCTCGACGCTGCTGAACGAGTCGACGAACACTCGTGCGTCCGCGGACATCGCGATGCCATGCCAGCCCGCGCCGGTGGTGACGCGCGTCGGCGCGCCCGGTGAATCCAGCGACACCCAGTAGAGTTGCCGTTCGATCGGGCTCTCCAGATTCGCGGTGAAGTACACGCGGCGCGATTTCTCGTCCACCGCTCGTACGGCGGGATCCGCACCGTCGCCAACGACCATGAATTCGCCGGACGTGAGCTGACGGATCAGCCTGCCATCGTTGCCGTACAGGTACAGGTGCTGATGGCCGTCACGCGAGGACGCCCACAGGAACTGCCGCGACTTCTGCAGGAACGTGAGCTCGCGATGCAGCGGCACCCAGTGAGTGGCCTTTTCGGTGAGCAGCACGCTGACGGCGCCGGAGAGCGCGTCGAACCGCAGCAACTCCAGCGTCTTCTGATCGCGGCTCTGGCGCTGCACGGCGAGTGCGCTGCCATCGGCGAACCAGTCCACGCGCGGTAGATAGATGTCCGTCTCCGTGCCGAGGTCGAGCTGCTGGCGGCTGTCCGAGGCAAGGTCTGCGATGAACAGCGAGATCCGCGCATTGGGTTCGCCGGTGGACGGATACCGCTGCCGGACGATGCTCGCGCCTTTCGCCTGGATCTCGAATCGCTCCACCTCCGTGACCGGCGATTCGTCGACACGGGTGAGTGCGATGTGCCGCTCGTCGGGGGACCACCAGTAGCCCGTGTCCCGGTCCATCTCCTCCTGCGCGATGAACTCCGCCATGCCGTAACTCACGAGTCCGCCGCCGTCGCGGGTGACGGCGATTTCGCGGCCGTTCGCGAGATCGATCACGTGGAGATTCTGATCGCGCACGAAGCTCACGAAGTGCGAGCGCGGCGAAAAGCGGGAATCGGTCTCGTAACCTTCGGTGGTCGTCAGCCGACGCACCGCCTGCGCGGGCTTGCGCGCGAGGTCGTATACGTACAGATCCCCGTTCAGCGGGATCAGGAGCTGGCGGCTGTCGGGCGCGAAACTGTACTCCACGATGCCCGAGAGCGCCGCCGTTCGCTGTCGCTCGCGGCGCGCTTCCTCGTCCGCGGACAGCGCGACATCGGCGCCCGCGAGTGTGCGCGAATCCACGAGCCGTCGGTGCCGCGACTGCGCGATGTCGTAGGCCCACAGATCGAAGCGGTCCTTGTCGTCGTCGCGCGCACGCAGGTACGCCACGAGTTTGCCGTCGGGCGAGATCTTCACGCCGCGCAACGCGGGACCGTTCAGATCTGGAGCGGCGAACAGCCGCTCGAGCGGCAACTTTTCCGCGTGGACGGGTGCCGCGGCGAACCACGCCGCGCAGGCAGCGAGCACTGCGCCGAACCGAGAAGAAAATACGTCGCGACGGACAGTCGCGCGCGAACCCTTTGTTACACTGCCGATCAATTTCATTTCGGGAGTTTAGGGATGGTCAACAATCCTCGCTACCTGTCGGCCTGCGTCGCGAGCGCCTGCATCACTCTGCTCGCCGCATGCGCCGCGCCCCGCGCGACCCATGATCCCCAGCCCGAGAAGCTCGCGTATCCGGCCGCGCCACGCGGCGACGTGGTCGATCGATATCACGGCACGTCGGTGCCGGATCCTTATCGCGGCTTCGAAGATCCGGGCGCGCAAGCCACGAAGGATTGGGTCGCGGCGCAGAACGCGCTCTCGCAGCCTTTCCTCGAGCGGCTGCCGCAACGGGCGTGGCTGGGCGAACGGCTGAAGCAGCTCTGGACCTACGAGCGCTTCGGAATCCCGCGCCGCGAAGGCGGGAAGTACTTCTACCTGCGCAACGACGGCAAACAGGACCAGAGCGTGTTGTACGTGGCGGACTCGCCCGATGCCACGCCGCGCGTGCTCGTCGATCCGAACGGCAACCGTGACGATGCGACCATCGCGCTTTCGCAATGGGATCCGAGTCCTGACGGGCAGATCCTCGCGTACGCGCTATCCGATGGCGGTACGGACTGGAACACCTGGCACTTCCGTCGCGTGAGCGACGGCGTCGATCTGCCCGTGGTGCTCAAGTACAGCAAGTTCTGGGCGGTCTCGTGGGCGCGCGACAGCTCGGGTGTCTACTACAGCCGCTATCCACTCAAGAAGGATCAGGCAGCGGACGATCCGCGCGGCGATGATGCCGGGCGCCCCGACGTCTACTTCCACAAGCTCGGCGAGCCGCAGTCCGCGGACAAGCTGGTCTATCAAGTGACCGATCACCCCACGCGCGTGCCTTCGGTGCAGGTCACCGAGGACGGCCGTTATCTCATCATCGGTCTGTTCGACGGCTACGCCACCAATGCCTGGATGGTCCGCGATCTGCGCACCCCGGGCTCGAGCCCCAAGCCGCTGTTCGTCAAATGGGACGCGCTCTACAACTTCCTCGGCTCCAATGGCGATGAGCTGTATTTCCAGACCACGAACCAGGCGCCGCGCGGCCGCGTGATTGCGGTCAACGCCAACGATCCTTCGCCTGAGAAATGGCGCACGGTGGTTCCGCTGGGCGACTACACGATCAACAACGCGAACTACATCGGCGGCCGGGTGGTCGTCGAGTACACGCGCGATGCGCGCAGTCTCGTGCGGCTGTTCGAGACCGGCGGCGCGCTCGCCGGCGAAGTGAAACTCCCGGGCCTGGGCACCGCGGCCGGCTTCCAGGGCAGCGGCACCCATCCGGAGACTTTCTTCTCGTACTCGGACTATCTATCGCCGACGCGCGTGATGCGGCTGGATGTGGTCACGAACACCGTGAGCGAGTTCCGCACACCCAAGGTGCCGGCGGACTTCGGTCCGTTCATGACCGAGCAGGTGTTCTACACGAGCAAGGACGGCACACGTGTCCCCATGTTCATCACGCGCCGCAAGGATGCGCCGCGCGACGGCAATCGTCCCGTGATGCTGTACGGCTACGGCGGATTCAACGTCACGCTCTCGCCTTCGTTCAGTCCCGCGATCCAATCCTGGCTCGAGATGGGCGGCGTCTATGCCGTGGCGAATCTGCGCGGCGGTGGCGAATACGGCGAAGAGTGGCATCAGGCTGGCACGAAGCTGCGCAAGCAGAACGTGTTCGACGACTTCATCGCCGCGGCGGAGTACCTGATCCGCGAGAAGTACACGCAGCCCAGCCGGCTCGCGATCCTCGGCCGCAGCAACGGTGGCCTGCTCGTGGGCGCCGCCATGACTCAGCGCCCCGACCTGTTCGGCGCGGCGCTGCCCGGTGTCGGCGTGCTCGACATGCTGCGTTATCACACCGCCAGCGCGAACGCGCGCCAGTGGTCGAGCGACCTCGGATTGTCCGAGGATCCCGAGGAGTTCAAGGCGCTGCGCGCGTATTCGCCCGTGCACAACGTCAAGCCCGGCGTGTGTTATCCGCCGACACTGGTGACGACCGCGGATCGCGATGATCGCGTCGTGCCCTGGCACAGCTACAAGTTCGCCGCCGAGCTGCAGCACGTCCAGACATGCGCCAACCCCGTGATGATCCGCATCGAGACGCGCGCCGGTCACGGCGCCGGCAAGCCGGTGTGGATGCAGATCGAGGATATCGCCGATCAGTTCGGCTTCGTGGCGAACGCGCTGGGGATGGCGGCGCCGGCTAGCTAGTCAGGGTTTCAGGTACAACACGTCAGAGTGAACGGCACGTCCTGGGCGGTCTGCTGAGGACGTTCCTTCAATCCATTCCAGGCCAGCAATCGCACCGAGCAGCGGTAGTGAGATCCGGAAGTCTCCGGGTACAGTCCCGAGCCCGCCGGCAACGCGATGCGCACGAGCTGGATCGGCGTGTCGCGTTCGAAAGTGATGTGATAGACGCCGGCGCGCGCGATCTCCTGGCGCGGCTTGCCGTGCTGGCGCGTGATCCAGAGCAGCTCCGCGATGGCGTCGCACAGCGGGCGCAGCGTGGCTAACCACTCGTTGAATGAACGCGCGCGCTGGTCCGTCGCCTGGTTCAGCCAGAAGAAGAAGTCCGGCAGGTCGAATTCGCAGGTGCCGCCAGGAATCGCGCTGCGATGTTTGATCGCGGACAGGAACTCCGAGTCCTTGAGGCTGGCGAGATAATTGGAGCCACAGGCGACGAGATCCGCGCGCAGGCGCAGCAGGTTGGACATCACGGTGCGCAAGCGCGCCGAATCCACGCCAGGTTTGCTCTGGAACACGTTGAGCTGCGCGAGATGACGCTCGAGCTCTTTCTGCACGTCGGCGCGCACGTCGCCGCGCGCGGCGATCGCGAGGATGTCGAGCAGGCTGCCCATGGCCGCGCGGCTGCCCCACTGGCTCTGCATCTCGTTGTGATACAGCGCCTGGTTGTAGAGGAAATCGAGGCGCAGGAAAGTGCGCATCCGCTCATTGAGCGGCTGCTCGAAGATGAGCGGCGCCGTTTCCGGCGCAGGCTCACTCTGTGTCTGGGCTTCTTCCGCCATCGGGCTATTCTGCGCGACCGTGGCGCCCGGCGTAAACCGTTGATCGTTCGGGTCTTGAGAATCCTGGCTCATGTGCCGACGTTGTCCGATGGTGAACGGGCCGATTCGGCGATGCGCTGCTTCGCCGCCCGAAGGTATTCGCGATGCAATTCTCCGACCTGGTCGCGCAGTGACGACAGATCGCCATCGTTGCGGACCACGTCATCGGCCGCGGCGAGCCGCTCTTCGCGCGAGACCTGCGCGGCCAACATCCGCAGCGCGGCCTCGCGGTCGATGCCATCGCGCGACATCAGCCGGCTCACCTGGAGTTCGGGATCACAATCCACGACGAGTACGCGATCGAACCGGTCCGCACCGCCGGTCTCGACGAGCAACGGGATGGCGACGATGCAGTAGGGGCCCGCCGCGACCCGGCAGCGTTCATCGGTAAGTTGCCGGATCGCCGGATGAGTGCGCGCTTCGAGCCAGCGGCGCTCCGCGGGATCCGCGAACACGCGGTCGCGCAGTTTCCGGCGGTCGAGCGCGCCGCCCGCGATCACGTCCTGGCCGAAGTGCGTCGCGATCTCCGCGAGCAACGGTGTGCCGGGCGCGACGACTTCGCGCGCGAGCAGGTCGGTATCGACGATGCTGGCCCCGAGTTCGGCGAAAAGATTGGTCACCGTGGTCTTCCCGCTGGCGATGCCGCCCGTGAGTCCGACTCGGTAGGGCATCGCCACGTTCAACCCGGATGGGCGAAGAGCCCGAGATAACGCGTCACGACCCCGTGACCGAAGATCATCGCGAGCCAGCCCGCGATCGCGAGGAAAGGCCCGAAAGCCATCGGCGTGTCCTTGCCGCTTCGCTGGCGGATCATGACCACGATTCCGAACAGGGCGCCGACCACGGATGCGAACAGGATGATGGGCAGCAGCATGCCCCAGCCGAGCCAGGCGCCGAGCGCACCGAACAGCTTGAAGTCGCCGTATCCCATGCCTTCCTTGCCGGTGAGCAGCTTGAAGGCCCAGTAGATGCTCCAGAGGCTGAGGTAACCGACGGCCGCGCCGATGATGCTGTCGCGCGGCGTCAGCGGCGCAGAGCCGTCCGCCCACACCGGATGCGAGAGGCTCGTCAGCAGGCCCAGCCACAGCAGCGGGTAGGTGATGGAGTCGGGGAGGTACTGCGTGTCGAAGTCGATCATCGTCAATGCGATGAGCATCCAGGTGAAAGCCATCGCCGCGAGCGTGGTGAGGCCAAAGCCGTAGTGCCAGGCGATGAAGCCGGTCAATACACCGGTCGCGAGCTCGACCGACGGGTAACGCGCGCTGATTGGCGTCTTGCAGTTGGCGCATTTGCGGCCGAGCGCCAGCCAGCTCAGCACGGGCACGTTCTGCAGGGCTGTCACCGGCGACTTGCAGGACGGGCATCGCGAACGCGGCGTCATGAGGTTGAACGTGGGCGCAGCAGGCGTTTCGCTGTCGCCCGGAGAAAGAGTGGCGCACTCCGCGCGCAGGGCCATCTCCATCATGACCGGCACCCGGTAGATGACCACGTTCAGGAAGCTGCCGATCATGAGGCCGAGAACGACGCTCAGGACGATGAACAGCGTGGGATGGGCGGCGAGGTAGTCGAGGGTTTGCATGTCGGCTAACGAAAACGCCGCGCCATTCCGGAAGAAATGGTCGCGGCGTTCGTTTGTGCGTTGAAGTTGGGGTTAGACCACGGCGCCCAGTTTGAAGATGGGCAGGTACATGGCGACCACGAGACCGCCGACGAGCACGCCCAGCACGGCCATGATGAGCGGTTCGAGCAGCGAGGACATGCTGTCCACGGCGTTGTCGACTTCGGCTTCGTAGAACGTGGCCACCTTGCCCGACATCGTGTCGAGCGCGCCGGCTTCTTCACCGACCGCGATCATCTGGATGACCATGTTCGGGAACAGGCCGGTGTTCTCCATGGCGCGCTGCAGGCGCTGGCCGGTGGCGACTTCGTCGCGCATCTTGAGCACGGCGTTCTCGAACACGATGTTGCCCGTGGCGCCGGCGACCGATTCGAGGGCTTCGACGAGCGGCACGCCCGCGGCGAACATCGTCGACAGCGTACGCGCGAAACGCGCCACGGCCGACTTGTACATGATGGGTCCGATGATCGGCAGCTTGAGCAAAGCCTTGTCCATCCACTCGCGCATCGCCTTGGAGCGTTTGTAGAAGTGCAGGAAGGCGTAGATGGCGCCGCCGATGATGCCGAAGAAGATGTACCAGTTGTCCTGCAGCCAGCGCGACAGATTGATGACCATCTGCGTGAACGCCGGGAGGTCCGCGCCAAAACCCTTGAACAGGTCTTCGAACTGCGGGATCACGAAGAGCAGCAGGATGACGGTGACGATCACCGCGACGACCATGACGGCCGCCGGGTAGAAGAGGGCCTTCTTGACCTTCTTCTTGAGGGCTTCGGTCTTTTCCTTGTAGGTCGCGATCTTGTCGAGCAACGTCTCGAGCGCACCGGCCTGCTCGCCGGCTTCCACGAGGTTCACGTAGAGATCGTCGAAGTACAGCGGATGTTTGGCCAGTGCTTCGTGCAGCGAAGTACCGCCTTCCACGTCCGCCTTGATGTCGAGGATGAGCTTCTGCATCGACGGCTTGTCGTTGCCGTTGCCGACGATGTCGAAGGCCTGCACGAGCGGAATGCCCGCCGCGAGCATGGTGGCGAGCTGGCGGCTGAAGACCGCGATGTCTTCCGCGTTGACCTTGCCGCCGGATCGCAGCGCCTGAGCCTGCTTCTTGACGCGATTGACCGCGATGCCCTGGCGGCGCAGATCGGCGCGCAATGCCGCCTCATCCGGCGCCAGGCTCTTGCCCGACACGCGGTTGCCCTTCTTGTCCATGCCGGACCAGGAGAAGGGGACGTCACGCTTGACCGTCTTGTTGCCCGAGCTCGCTACTGCGGTTGCCATGCTCCCGAATCCTTATTCAATCGTGACGCTGTTGACTTCTTCGAGACTGGTGAGGCCCTGCTTGACCTTCTCCAGGCCCGAGCGGCGCAGATCCCAGACGCCTTCCTTGGTGGCCTGATCGGCGATGTCGATGGCGTTGCCGCCTTCCATGATGATGCGGCCGATGGCATCGGTCACGGGCATGACCTGGTAGATGCCGCAGCGGCCCTTGTAGCCGTCGCTGCAGCTACTGCAGCCCTTGGCTCCGTAGATCTTGATGCCGGCCTTCACGTCGGCTTCGGAGAAGCCTTCCTTGATGAGCGCTTCGGCCGGAATGTCGACGATGGCCTTGCACTGCGAGCAGAGCCGGCGCGCCAGGCGCTGGGCAATGATGAGCGACACCGACGTGGCGATCGCGTAAGGCTTCACGCCCATGTCGACGAGACGCGTCATGGTCTGCGGCGCGTCGTTCGTGTGCAACGTCGAAAGCACCAGGTGACCGGTCTGCGCGGCCTTGATGGCGATTTCCGCCGTTTCGAGGTCGCGGATTTCGCCGACCATCACCACGTCCGGATCCTGGCGCAGGAACGCGCGCAGCGCGGCCGCGAAGGTGAGACCCACCTTGGCGTTCACGTTGACCTGGTTGACGCCGGGCAGATTGATTTCCGCCGGATCTTCCGCCGTGGAGATGTTGGTGTCTTCGCGGTTGAGGATGTTGAGACCCGTGTACAACGACACGGTCTTGCCCGAGCCCGTGGGGCCGGTGACCAGGATCATGCCTTGCGGCTTGGCGAGGTTCTTGAGGTAGAGCTCGCGCTGGAAGGGTTCGTAGCCCAGCGCGTCGATGCCCAGCATCGCCGAGGACGGATCGAGAATACGGCAGACGATCTTCTCGCCGAACAGCGTGGGGCAGGTGCTCACGCGGAAGTCGATCGCGCGAGTCTTCGAAAGCTTCATCTTGATGCGGCCGTCCTGCGGCACGCGGCGCTCCGCGATGTCGAGGCGCGACATGACCTTGAGACGCGCCGATAGCTTCATGGCGAGCTGCACCGGAGGCTGCGCGACTTCCTTGAGGATGCCGTCGATGCGCAGGCGGATGCGGTACATCTTTTCGTACGGCTCGAAATGGATGTCCGACGCGCCGCGGCGGATGGCATCGAGCAGTAGTTTGTTGACGAAGCGCACGATGGGTGCGTCTTCGATGTCGTCGCGCGAGACGCCGCCGCCTTCCGCGTCGTCGTCTCCGCCCGAGACGTCGAGGTTCTCGAGGTCGAAGCCGGCTTCGTCATCGACGAGCTGCGGCATGGCCGCATCGGCTTGCTCGGCGGCCTTGTCGATGGCCTTCTGGAGTTTGTCGTCTTCCACGACCACGGCTTCGATGCCGAGGCCGGTCTGGAACTTGATCTCGTCGATGGCGTGCAGATTCGTGGGATCCGCCACGCCGAGGAACAGGCGCTTGCCGCGGCGGTACAGCGGCAGGCAGCGATGCTTCTGCAGCAGCTTGTCCTGGACCAGCTTGACGACGTCCAGATCCACCTGGTGGGAGTCGAGGTCGTACAACGGCACGCCGAACTCCGCCGAGGCGGCGACGGCGATGTCACGCGCCTGTGCGGCGCCCGCCGAGATGAGCTGAGTGACGAAGCTGGATTTGCGCTCCTTGGCGGACTGGAGCGCCGTGAGCATGGCGGCTTCTTCGACCACGCCGTCCTGCACGAGACGCTGCGGCAGGCCGCCGAGCCCCGAGCGATTTCCCAGTGCTAAAGATGCGTTGTCATTCATGTAGATACGTGCGAGCGACCCATCCCGCTGCGGGTAGTCTACTCACAGTCCGAAGTCAGGCAATTGTTAAATCTGAGCTCAATGGTCGCATACGCGCGAGGCCATTCGCGTGACCGTGATCCCAAAAGAGAAAGCCCCTCTTGCGAGGGGCTTTCCGATCTATCGCTCGATCAGCGAAGAACTTAGCCGCGGCACTCGGCCGGGCGGAACTTCTGATCAGCCGAACCACCGGCACCGGTGGCGGCCCAAGCCGTCGTGCCAGCCGTGAGGCTCGCGTCCATGGCCTTGCTGCCGCACTGCCAGGCGATGTCGCCGTTGGCGCTCGTGCCGGCCGTCAGGGTCAGCGTGTCACCGCGGAGGTCTTCCGACACCGGGGCGACGTTACGGAACAGGATCGTGATCACGTTGTTGGCCACGGTGATCGAGTCCACGTACTTGCCCTTGATTTCGGTGGCGACACCGAGACCCGCGGCGTTGTTGTCCGCCGGCCAGGCGCCGGCCGAGCTGTAGCTCTCCGAGACCGCAGCCTTGGCGGCGCTCGCGAGGTTCAGACCTTCCGTGACCTGCGCGCGGGTCGTGTAATCCTGGTAGGCCGGGATCGCGATGGCCGCGAGGATACCGATGATCGCGACGACGATCATCAGTTCGATGAGCGTAAAGCCCTTTTGCATCGACTTCATGAAGAGACTCCTGAGAAGAAAGAAACGAAAACTGTTCTGGCGTCTTGGCGCCTTGCCGACGCCAGTTGCCGGGGAATTGAGCAAGCTGCGTGCCAGTCCGACACTAGCAGGGACAAACATCTGATTCGCAGGCAGATATTTGCCAGCCTGCCGCCGATTTGACGTAGTCCTGTCGGCTATTTCACACGCTGACCGCCGCGCTCCGTCACAAAGTGACGTGGCGCGTCACTTTGTGTCACTCGATCCCGAGCTTCTTGATGCGGTATCGCAGCGCGCGGAACGTCATGCCGAGCGCCTTCGCGGCAGCGGTCTTGTTGTAACGCGCGGCTTCCAGCGCCTTGACGATGGCGGCGCGCTCCACGTCTTCGAGCTGCTCGCCGAGGGCGGCCGGTGCGGCCTCCGCGGTGGCGGAGTGGTTAGACGGGGCGACGCGCAGCTGCGCGGCGCTTTCCGGCGTGAGCAGCGGCGCGTTGTCGGGGCGCGGCACGGCACGAAGCTGCAGGTCGCCCACGTCGATGCGGCCGTCGTTGCAGAGCGCCAGCGCGCGCTCGAGCACGTTCTCGAGCTCGCGAACGTTGCCCGGGAAACTGAAGCTGCGAAGCAGCGCCAACGCGTCGGCCGTGATCGACGGCGCTTCCATGCCGAGCCGGCGCGAGAGGCGGCGAACGATGGCATCCGCGAGATCGGGGATGTCCTCGGCGCGCTCACGCAGCGGCGGCACGCGCAATTCGATCACGTTGATGCGGTAGTACAGGTCCTCGCGGAATTTCGACTGCGCGACGAGTTCGCCCAGGTTCTTGTGCGTCGCGGAGAGGATGCGCACGTCCACGGGAGACTCGCGCTGCTCGCCGATCGGCCGCACGGTCTTTTCCTGGATGACACGCAGCAGCTTCACCTGCATGTGCAGCGGGAGGTCGGCCACTTCGTCGAGGAACAACGTGCCGCCCTCGGCGGAGGGAATCAGTCCCACCTTGTCCGTGACCGCGCCCGTGAAGCTGCCGCGCTTGTGGCCGAACAGCTCGCTCTCCATGAGTTCCGACGGGATCGCGCCGCAGTTCACCGGCACGAAAGGCCCGTCGGCGCGCGGGCCCGAGCCGTGGATCATCCGAGCGACGAGTTCCTTGCCGGTGCCGGACTCGCCCGAGATATGCACCGGCGCCTGGCTGCGCGAGACGCGCAGGATCATCTCGCGCAATCGCTCCATCGCGGCCGCGTGGCCGATGATCTGCGTGCCGGTGCGCGTGGACATCTCCGGCTCGGCATTGTGCGAGAGCTTGAGCGCCGTGGAGATGATCCGGCGGAGCACGCCCAGGTCCAGCGGCTTCGAGACGAAATCGAAAGCGCCGAGTTTCAAAGCGCGCACCGCCGACTCGACGTTTCCGTGAGCGGTGATCACGGCGCAGGGAACACCGGGCGTGTGCGCGCCCATCCATTCGAGCAGGTCCAGGCCATCGCCGTCGGGCAGGCGCATGTCCGTGAGGCAGAGGTCGAACTTCTGCGCCTTCAGCAGCCGTTTGGCGCCGGCGACGTCGCCCGCGGATTGCGTGGCGATCTGCATTCGCGTGAGTGTCAGCGTGACCAGTTCGACGAGATCGGGCTCGTCGTCGACGACCAGGACCAGCGGCGAGGTCATGGCCTCATGCCACCCAGCGTTCCGGGTCCCGGAACACGATGCGGAAGAGGCTGCCGCCGCTGGTGCGCGGCTCGTACAACAACGTGGCGCCGTTCGTCTGCGCGAGCTCGCGTGCGAGGAAAAGGCCGAGGCCGGTGCCTTTCTCGTTGCCCGTGAAGAACGGTTCGAAGATCTTCTCGCGATGCTGCGCGGCAATGCCGGGCCCGCGGTCCGCCACTTCGAGGAAGGGCCGCGCCGTCGAAGCCAGACGTCCGATGCGCAGCTCGATGGTGTCCTCGCCGATCTCCTGCGCGCCGTATTTCACCGCGTTTTCGCACAGGTTCCAGACGATCTGGCGCAACTGCGAGGGGTCCACCTGCACCTCCACGTCGCCGAGCAGCGAGGAGATGGTGAGTCTCGAGGGAGGAATCTGCATGGTGGCGCAGAACTCGTCGCGGAATCCGTTGAGCCAGTGGCCGAGCACGAGGCGTTCCGGCCGCGAGCCCTCGCGGCGGGCCATCGACATCACGTTCTCGATGATCTGCCGCACGCGGTCGCCGTTCGTGCGGATGATTTCGGTCAGCCGTTTGTCCTCGGCCGAGAGCGACGTGGACTCGCCGAGCAGCTGCGCGGCATGACTCATCGCGCCGACCGGATTGCGGATCTCGTGCGCGATGCTGGCCGACAGGCGGCCGAGTCCGGCGAGCTTGGATTGCTGGATCTTCGTGGCCAGCAATTCCGTGTCCTCGAGGAACACGATCACCGGCGTGGGTTCGGTGCCGCCCAGCGGCGCGAAGTGCGGCTGGATCACGTGCCCGCCATCGGCGGCAACGAAAGTCTGCGAAGGCGCGGCCGGATTCGCCGAGCGCTGACGCCACGTCTCGAGCAGGTACAGAAGCTGCGGCGAAGCTTCGCCGAGCAAGGCGCCGGGATAAGCGCCGCGATCTCCGAGCATCAGCGCCGCAGATTCGTTGATGAGCCGCACCCGGTTCTCGTGATCGACGACCACGATGCTCTCGCGGAGGTTCTGGACGATGTACTGCGAGAGTTGCGCGAGGTTCGCGAGGTCCACCTGCTGTCGACGAACGGTGGCTTCGGAATCGCGCAGGCGTTTGGCCAGCGGCCAGGCGAGCAGCGCGACCAGGAACACGATGCCGCCGAAGATGCCAGCGCCGACATAGTCATAGGACTGCGCCTCGCCGGTCAGATGCGCGCCGACCTGCTGCGCGAGCAACGCGAGCGTGGCCAGCGCCGCCAGCAGGAAGGAGTCGCGGCTGTCCGCGAGCAGCGCCATGGCGCCCACGGGTACGACGAACAGGATCCCGAGACCGCTCGAGATGCCGCCGCTGGCGAGCAGCAGCAGGCTGATGGCCACGGCGTCGACGGCGGCGTGTACGAACGTGGTTGCCCGTAAATTGGGCAGCAGGCGCCGGCCGCCGACGACGATCGCGATGCCGGCCGCGAAATAGACCACACAGGCCCAGAGGAACAGGTTCCGGGAGGCGCCGCCGATCGGCGTGCTGGCGCCGAAATACAGGTAAAGGCCGAAAAGGGCCGGCGGGATGAGCAGCCGGTAGAGGTTCACCAGCC
>JBKPPO010000282.1:0-44645 GCA_046733635.1 Pseudomonadota bacterium
GGCGGGGGCCGTCTACACACCCTTACACTTTCTCGCCGTGGGCATCGGCCTCACGCTGCTGATCGCGCCCCAGGGCGTAGCCGTGTTCTGGCCCGCGTCGGGCGCCCTGTTCGCGTTTCTCCTGTTGTATCCACCGCGCTACTGGCCGGCGATCGGCGCCCTGGCGTACGTGGCGGAGCTCGCGGCCCACACCTGGTTCGCGCCGGACATTCCGTTCTCGCTGTCTGGCCTCTTGTTCCCCATCAAGTTCCTGTCGGCGCTGCTCGGCGTGTGGCTCATGCATCTCGGCGTCCGGGGACCCATCTCGTTCGCGCGCCTCAATCACGTGTTGTGCTTTGCGGTGGCGGCTTTGGCGTCGACGCTGGCCTGCGCATTCGTATCCGTATCGCTGCGCGTGGGGGCCCATCTGCAGGACGCGGGGTTCTGGCTGCAGGTCCAGAACTGGTGGATCGGCGACCTGCTGGGTGCGCTCATCGTGACGCCGCTGGTGCTCACGGTCGGTTTCTCGGGGTTCGCCCTGTCGAGTCCCACGCGCGGCAGCCGCGGCGCGACGCTCGCGGCTTTCCTCGCGCTGGTCACCCTGCTCGGCGCGGTCTTCCTGCGCACGCATGAATCGCCGACGTCACCGCTCGACGTTCCGTACATCGTCTACCCGGTGCTGGTGTGGATCGCGTTGCTCAGCGGCCCGCGTCGCACCGCACTCGCCGCCGGGCTCACGGTGGCCATCGCGTCGCTCGCCACCACGCGCGGCTTCGGTCCGTTCGACAGCTCGTATCAACTGCAGACCTTCCTTGCGCTCTGCGTGCTCCCGGTGCTGCTGCTCCAGGCCGTCATGGCCGAGCGTGACACCGCCATCGCGAACGCGCGCAGCAGCGACGAACGTTATCGCGCATTCGTGGCGAACAGCTCCGAGGCGATTTTCCGCACCGAGCTCGCCGAGCCCATGCCCGTATCGCTGCCGCCCGATGACCAGGTGGCCTGGGTGCGCAAACATGGCTACGTCGCCGAGTGCAACGCCGCGTTTCTCGTCGCGCTGGGAATCCGCGACGCGCAAAGCCCGGTCGTGGGCACGCGGCTCGCGGATCATCCGACATGGTCCCGCATCTACATCGACCGCATTCGCGACGCCGTGCGCAACAACTACCAGGTGCGCAACATCGAGCACGTGGTGCACGGCCCCTACGGCCTCGATCGCGTATTGCTGATCTCGATGCTGGGCATCGTCGAAAAAGGCCACGTGCTGCGGTTCTGGGGCAGCGGCCGCGACGTGACGGCGATGCGCGAAGCCGAGAGCGCGCTCGCACAACACGATTCGCAGCTTCGCGCACTGGCGACCGAGATCACGCTCGCGGAGGAGCGCGCGCGCCGCAAGCTCGCGAGCGAGTTGCACGACGGCCCCGCGCAGAATCTCGCGGGCATGGCGCTGCAGCTCGCCGAGCTGAAGCGCAAGACACAGGACCATGCGCAACTGGAACTGCTCGGCGAAGCGGAGCAGGTGCTGGCCGATACCACGACGCAGACGCGCACGCTCATGTTCGAACTCGCGCCACCCGGCCTGCACGAGAGCGGGCTCGTCGAGGCGTTGCGCTGGCTGGCGGATCGCGCCGGCGATCAGCAGCGGCTGTCGGTCAGTGTCGAAGACGACGGGAACCCGAAGCCGCTCGAGGACTCCGTGCAGGTGCTGCTGTTCCAGACAGTGCGCGAACTGCTGCAGAACGTGGTGAAACACGCGCGCTCGAAGCGCGCCACGGTGCGCTGCGCGGTCCACGATGACGTGCTCACGCTCGACGTCATCGACCCCGGCGTGGGATTCGAGGTCCAGTCGATCGGCCGCCTGCCTTCGCGCAGCGGGGGCTTCGGATTGTTCAACATCCGCGAGCGGCTCAAGCTCATGGGCGGCAGCGTCGATATCCACTCCATCATCGGCGAGGGCACCACCGTGCGAATCCGCGTGCCGCTCAGACCGCAGCATGGTCTGTTCGACGAAGCCCTGCGGGCGTAAAAGCGTTCCCATGCTCGTCGAAAGGATCTGGGCCGCGAATTCGCTGCGGAATTTTCATTACCTCGTCGCCTGCGAGGAGACGGGGGACGCGCTGGTCATCGATCCGCTGGATGCCGGCAAGTGTCTCGAGGCGGCGCGTTCGCGCGGCTTCGGCATCACGCAGGTCCTGAATACCCACGAACATCGCGACCACACCGCCGGCAATGGCGCCGTCGTGGCCGCGACGCGCGCGCGCGTGCTGGCCCACGCCGGAGCCGCGGGCGCGATCGGCGGAGTGGACAGGGGCCTCGCGCGCGGCGACGTGATCCGGGTGGGCCGCACGGTGGAGCTCGAGGTGCTCGACACGCCCGGTCACACCCGGTCGCATGTGTGCGTGCTCGCGCACGGTGATGCGCCGGCGCTGTTCTGCGGCGACACGCTGTTCAACGCCGGCGCCGGCAATTGCCACAACGGCGGCGATCCCGCGCTGCTCTACGAGACCTTCGCCGCCCAGCTCGCCCGACTTGCCGACGCCACGCGCGTGTATCCCGGCCATGAATACTTCGCGAACAACCTGGCATTCACGCTGGACCGCGAACCCGGCAATGCCGAGGCGGCCCGGCTGCTCGAAGTGGCGAAGTCGGTGAAGCCCGAAGATGCGCGCGTCACCACGTTGGGTGAGGAAAAGCGCATCAACACCTTCTTCCGATTGCAGAACCCCGAGGTCATCGCGCGGTTGCGCGAGCGTTTCCCGGAGATGGGTGAGATGCCCGATGCGCGGACCGTGTTCATCAAGCTCCGCGAACTGCGGAATCGCTGGTGATCAGGCGAGGAACTCGCCACGGCCATCGGGATACTGCTGTTCCCAGTGACGGCCATCGATTGCATTGATCTTCAAAGACACCACCGTGCCTTCATCGATGCAGCGTGCGTTCACGCTCCAGCCATCCGGATGGGACCGCGGCACATAGAACGGCTTGATTCCGCAATGTGAGCAGAACAGGTGCCTGGCCGTGCGCGTATTGAAGGTGTACTCGGTCAGGGCTTCCCGACCCTGCGTGATGCGGAACCGATCGGCGGTGACGATGAGATGCAGGAAACCGGTCCGGGCGCACATCGAGCAGTTGCACTCATCGATGTACAGCTCCGCCGGCGCATCCACCTCGAAACGCACTCGGCCGCAGTGGCACCCGCCCTTGTGTGTGATCACGCGCGCTTCCTCACGAGCCTGGCGCTGACGATCCGCGGCGCGAGGAACATCACGAGGAGGCCCAACAACAGGAAGCCGCCTTGCGCAGGGTTGTAGTCGGCGAACAGCCGCGCCCAGCTCGCACCCGTGGCGCGGCCGAGCGCGAACTCGAACATCAGCGTGAGAGCGACCCAGAGCGCGCCGACCTGGTATTGCGTCCGCGGCCTGCGTGCATCGATCCAGCGCGCCAGAAGCCAGGCGATCGCGAGCACGATGAGCGACCCGGTGAGCACACCGATCTGGCGTGCGTGCTGCGCGCCGATCACGGGCGCGACGAAGATCTCGCGCACCACGCCGTGGCCGGTTTCCGCCAGCATCATGAGCATCCAGGCGAGCGTGGCGCGGGTCCACGGCATGGATCTACCGGGAGACCTCGCGATCGAGGGTCCATTGCAATGCGTCGGCGGCGCCGGCGTCCGTGGGACGGCCGCGAGCCCGCAATGATGCGATCAGTTTCTCCCGCGTGTCGCGATCCCGGTTCTGCGCGAGCTTCCACTTCACCTTGCGTGAGCGCACGTGCAAGGTGAGCGCGGCGATCTCATCGAACGGGCCGCGATACATCGCGTGTTCCGCGCTCACGGGTTTGTGGCCGCCTTCGGGTTGATAGTGCGCCATGAGCCGCTGCTGCTGGGCCGCGAGTTCTCCGTGGTCTTCTGAGATCACCGCCTCGCACTCGAAGATGACCACGCGATGATAGGCCGTGGCGAACATGGCATTCGTGGCATGTGTCCAGTGCGAGGGAATGGTGCCGTGGATCTCGTCGACCTCGAACGCGCACCTTGTGTTGCCGCGCAGGTCTTCGAGCTGTTCGTCGCGGCGATGCAGGTGCATCTCGATGGACTCGCCCGCGATCACGAATGGATAGAGGCCGATGTGCGGCTGGCCATGCGCGGACACCGTGATGAGCCGGCCGAGCTCCTGGCGGCTCACGAACTCGCGCAACGTGTCTTCGGGCACATCGGCGTAGTAGTCATAGAACATCATGTGCGAAGTCTAGTGGCCGCACCCCAGGCGAGACAGAGCCACCCGGCCAGGAACGCCAGGCCACCCAGCGGCGTGACGGCGCCTAACATCCGGACGCCCGTGAACGCGAGAAGATAGAGGCTGCCCGAGAACACCACGATCCCGGTGACGAACAGCGCGCCGGCGATCGCGAACGGCCGCGCGGCCCAGCGGGACCAGGCCCAAGCCGCCGCGAGGATCGCGAACACGTGGTACATCTGGTAGCGCACGCCCGTCTCGAACACCGCCAGCATCTCGGCGGACAGCCGCGACTTCAATGCATGCGCACCGAAGGCCCCGAGCGCCACGCCGAGGAATCCCGCGATCGCCGCGCACAGCAGCAGGCGGCGGTCCATTCAGCGCGATTTTCCGTCGTAGGGATGCACAGGGACCTGCGTGAAATCGAAATCGTCGAGCACTCGGATGTTGACGGCGATGCCGAGGTTGCCCTGCGGATCCATGGCTTCACCGAAAGGCAGGATGCCGCAGGTCTTGCAGAAGCGGTGTTTGATCTTGTGGCTGTTGAAGGTGTAGGTGGCGAGCTCGCTCTCGCCATTCACCCGGACCGCTGCGCGCGCAGTGAACCAGAGCAGGCTGCCGCGCTTCGCGCAGATGGAGCAGTTGCACGAGATCGCGCTGTCGATGTTGCCTTCGAACTCGAGAGTGACCTTGCCGCAATGACAGCTGCCGCGATGTTGCATGTAGCGCTCCTGTGGAAAGCGCGCAGCATACCGCCGTCGGCGGCCGGCGTACGCTCAGGGGCGGGGCATGGTGACCGGGGCGCCCATCGTGGCCGGGTCGCCGCCACGCATCGCGCGGCGAGCTTCCATCTGCGCGCGCATCTCCTTCTGGAATGTCTGGTAGTCGTTGTAGGCGTCGAGCTGGTCGGCGTTGAGGATGCTGCGCGCGCGCGAGTTGGCGCGTTCCTGGTAGTCCGCTTGCCACTCCGACATGGCGGCCATGTATTCCTCGCGTGAGCCGCTGTCCGAGTACTTGGGCTGCGGCACGCGTTCGCGCTCTTCGGCGAGCGCCGTGACCATGCGATTGCGCTGATCGCTGGACAGCGCGCTGATGTCGCCGCCCTCGAGCTGGCGCGCGAGCGTCTCCACTTCCTGCCGGGCCGGCATCTGCTTCTGATATTCCTGGTAGAGCTCGGCCTTGTCGGCGCCTATCAAGGCCGTGACCTCGGCGAGATTCTTCTGGCGCTCGGCCTGCAGGTTCGCGGCGCGGGACTCACCTTCGGGTCCGCCGAGGCGCTCCTGGCGCGCCCGCTCCATTCCCGAGACCTGCTGATCCGTGATGAGGTCGATCAGCGCGTTCGCCTGTTCCTGGCTGATCCCGAGCTTCGCGCCCAGATCCGCATAAACGCGTTTGTTGTTCGCGCGGGCCTGCTGGCGAATCATTTTCCGGAACGCTTCGGAACGCTCGGGCGTCGCCATCGGTCCCGGCGCAGCCAGGCGATTGCCCGCGGCATCCTCGGTCCCGGTCCGGGCCTGATCTTCCGACAGCACGGGTTTGGGAGCCTCGGCGACGCCGGGCGGAGGCGTGTCCTCGGGGAAGCCGGCGCCACCGGCGAAACGGAGTTGCTCCAGCTCGGCGCGCGACCGCTCGAGTTCGGCGATGCGGGCATTCAGGGCGCGGGTCTGCTCCTCGACGAGGTCGGCGCGGTCGCGCTCGTCCTTGAGCTGCGTCGCCAGATAGATAGTGCTCGCGCCGAAGGCGCCCGCCGCGATGAGCAGCGTGAGAAAGGTTGGCTTCATGGATCTCCCCTGGTGCCGGGTATTGCCCCGCCACGCGCTGATCGTTCCGTGGCCGGTAGCATAGCGCTACCGGTTCGGCATCAGGTCGAGGTAGGCCCCTTCCACGAGCTGGGCGGATCCAATTCCGAGACGATCCATGAGGTCACGCGCTTCCCGAACGCCCGCGTCCGTGGATTCGCCGTCCACCAGTACGACTTCGAGCTCGAGGAAATCGCCCAGGCCCTCCACTCGGTCCAGGTGGACGCGGGTGCGCCCAACCAGGAAGAGAGTGCGGTGCTTGCGGATGCGACCGATTTGTCCGTAGGCCAGCGAAAGCGATTCACGAAGTGTCTCGGGTGAAGAAGTGGGAGATCGTATGAAGAACGACTCCTTGGGCCCGGCTTGGTTCACTCTTCGATAAAAAATCAGCTCGCCCGATCCGTTCGCGAACTCGCGGAGCTTGAGACGGCCCGTGTCGCAGCGGAAAAAGGTGTCGTCCTGCGCGATCTCGACGGGACCTTCGGTGGCGAGCGGCGCCACGCGTGGTATCAGCGCGGTGACATTCCCGATGCGCGCCTTGATCTCGACGTTGCGCGCCACGTCACTTCTTGAGACGCACGCCCCCGGCGGCGCGCGGCACTTCGTTCGCCTTGAGCGCCGAATCCACGGAGAAACGACCAGCGCCATAGGTGGCGAGGTAGAGGCCGATGCCGATGAGCGCGCCCGAAGGAAAAACGCCGCGCATGCCGCCGAAGCGGTCCACCATAACGATGGCCACGATGAAATTGACGACGCACAGCAAGCCCGCCCAACGCGTGAACAGCCCGAGCACGAAGCCCACACCCACGATGAACTGCACGTATACCGAAACGCGGGCCAGGATTTCGGGACTGGAGAACTTGAACTTGCGCAGGAATTCGACGAACTCCTGCATGCGGGCGGGATCGGTGAGGTTGTCCCAGACGCCCCAGATCAGGAAAAGCCCCACGAAGATGCGCAGCAGCAGCAGCGCGAAGTCGCCGAATCTTTGCGCCGGGCTCAGGAACAGGAATTTGCGCATGCGGCCCTCGGGGCGCGGGGAATCTGGGCCGCAAGACTAGCCGTGGTATGCGCCGCGCCACAACCCTTTGGCGTGCCGGAATGCCAGACGAAAACCCAACGTCGCGATCTGGCGACGGACTACGCGGCGGGTACGTCGCCTTTGTTTGGACCCGAATAGGCGCGATCCACCCGGGCGATCCGCGTCGCGAACTGTCGATACCATTTTCGGTGTCCACTCGACTGCGCCACGCGATGTTCGCCATGGGCTTTCCAGGCCGCGATCGCTTCGAGTGACGACCAATAGGACACCGTGATGCCGAGGCCATCGGCGCCGCGCGCGCTCTCCACCCCGAGAAACCCCGGCTGCCCGCGCGCCAGCTCCACCATGCGATCCGCCATGGCGCCGTAGCCTTCGTCGATGTCCGTGCGCGTGGAGGTGAAGATCACCGCGTAGTACGGCGGCACAGGCGTCACCGCCAGCATCCCGGGTGAACTCATGCGGCTGCCGCTTTCGGCCGGGTCAGCAGCGCGACGTAGCCGGGCTGGGCCGCCACGCGGCCTAACCACTCTCGCACGGCAGGATATGGAGCCAGCTCCAGGCCACCGTCGGGGGCCACGTGCGTGTAGGCATAGAGCGCGATGTCGGCGATGCCGTAGCGATCGTTGACGAAGAACTGGCGCGTGGCGAGATGCCCTTCCATGACCTTGAGCGCCGCGTGGCCTTTCTCGAGACGGCCCGGCAATTCCGCGCGCCGCGGATGATCGGCGGGCAGATGCCGGCAGATGTAGCGTGGCGTGGCGACGAAAGGCTCGTGGCTGTATTGCTCGAAGAACATCCACTGGAGCACCTGCGCGCGGCCGAGCTGCGTGGCCGGTACGAATCGCGATCCTTCCGCCAGGTACCAGAGAATGGCGTTGGACTCGAACAGGTTGGTGCCATCGTCGAGCTCGAGCGTGGGGATGCGCCCGTTGGGATTGCGCTTGAGGAACTCCGGCGTACGCGTGAGTCCCTTGTCGATGTCCACGTTCGTCCAGCCATAGGGGATGCCGAGCTGCGAGAGCAGCAGTCTCACCTTGTAGCCATTGCCCGAGTCGAGGTAATCGAACAGATGCATGTGCGCTCCCGGAGTTTGTGAGGCGCAGTATCGGCCGCGCGGCGCGATCTCGCGACGGGGAAGGTTTTTCGCTGAGGCTAAGTTATTCTTTCGCTCGATGGCCCGGCGACTTCCACCTCTGAACGCATTGCGCGCTTTCGAAGCCTCGGCGCGGCTCGGCAGCTTCGTCGCCGCGGCCGCCGAGTTGCGCGTTTCGCCGGCGGCAGTGAGCCAGCAGGTACGCCGGCTCGAACAGTATCTCGATTGCACGCTGTTCCAGCGGCTCGCCCGCGGGCTCACGCTCACGGACCAGGGCCGCGACTATCTTCCGGAGCTTTCCGCCGGCTTCGACCTGCTCGGCGAGTCCACGGCCCGGCTGCGGGCCAAACGCGCCGACGGCCTCGTCACCGTGACGACACTCGCGGCTTTCGCCAATGGCTGGCTGATGCCGCGGCTGCATCGCTTCCGCGAGCGCGCGCCGCGCATCGACCTCGTGCTCAAGACCTCGCGCGCCGTGCTCGACTTCCGCCGCGACGCCATCGATGTGGCCATCCGCTTCGCGCCGGCGCCGGGGCGCGGATTGCAGGGTGAACTGCTGTGCCGCGAGGAACTGTTTCCCGTCGCCAGCCCGCAGCTGTTCCGCGGGGGCCGCATTCCCGACACGCTGGCCGCGCTCGGTGACTATCCGTTGCTGCACGACATCGACGCCAACCCCGAGCAGCCGTGGCTCGGCTGGCGAGGCTGGTTCGAGCGCGCCGGCCTATCTACCGCCGCGGCCGGACGCGGTCCGCAGTTCAGCGATTCCGTGGTGCTGGTCGGTGCGGCGATCGCCGGGCTGGGCATCGCCATCGGCCGGGGCCCGCACGTCGCTCCGTTGCTCGCGCGTGGCCAGCTCGTGCGCGTGACCCAGGAGAGCTGGATCGCGCCCTGGAGCTACTACCTCATGGCGCCGGCGGCGCATTTCCGCCGCCCGCTCGTGCGGACCTTCATCGACTGGGCGCTGGAGGAATCCCGCGCGGAGAACCCCGCGGTCAAGTGACTCAGTAGCCGCGCAGCGTGCGGAAACTGATGATGCCGAGTGTGACGCCGCCCAGTAGGTACAAGCTGATGGAAAGCCAGAACAGGCCTGGATCCTGCGTGTAGTGCACGAGCTGGATCAGATCGTCCCGCGCCACCCAGAGCACGCGCCCCGTGGAGAGGCCGAAGATGGCCGCGCCCAGCATCGCCAGCGCGACGAGCAGCGGCAGGAGCTCGGAGAAATAGAAACCGCGACGGAACATGAACGCCTCTTATCCTTCAGACGCATCGTGAAGTCAGCGGTTCGATCTGCCAACGGGTAATCGGACGATTCCTACCTACCTCGGAAGGGGTATGCGCAGGCGCGCGTGCGCGGCGGACAACAATGCGCGCGAGTACAGCTTATGGAAACCCAGCAACGCGCGGTAAGTGGTCCTTCGCGAAGTCACGGCCGATCCGAAGTACAGCCGCGTGCCTGCGCCCTCCGGCGCCACCATGAACCATGAACGCGTCGCGCCCATGAAGTCGCACATCAGCAATTGATCGGGCTCGCGCGCCTCCAGCGTCCAGGCCGCGAAGTGTGTGATCTCACCGCGCGCGATCTGGCGAGCCTCCGCGTCGCTCGACGGCTTCCCGACCGCCCACGCGAGGATCCAGCGCTCGAGCTTGAAGAGCCAGGTCGTGTAGAAGGCTTCGACGAACTCGGCGAGCACGACGGGCCGGGCGAGCGAAGTGACGTAGCAATCCGTGTACGCGGACTCGTGGCCGTAGTGGGCGTGCAGGGCGTTCGCGGGTACGGGCAGGCGCTGGACTCGACTCATCGAGCGAGACTAGATCACAGCGACAGCGGCAGCTCCAGGTGTCGCGCATACATCATGTCGCGGTGTTCGATGAGCACCGGATCCAGCGCGGCCAATGTTTCATCGTCCAGCCAGGAGAACGCCGCGCGCGAAGCCGGATGCATGGCGCAGTGTATGTCCGGCAGCGGCATGAACAGTGCCATGAAGGCCGCGCTGTAGACGTCGGCCGCGGACAAGGTGGCGCCGAGGTAGTAAGGACCCTCCCGCCGCCGACTGCGCAGCGTGGCCGCGATCTCACGCAGCAGCTCGCGCACGCGAATGCCATAGCTGTCCGCCTGCGCGGCGTCATAACCGTACTTGCCGCCCAGGTAACTTGCGACGCGATCACCGAAGCCGCCGGACTTCTGCAGTCCGGCATGAACCAGCTGCAGCCGGCGCATCCAGCCCACACCACCCTCGCGGCAGAACTTGTCGGCGATGCTCAACGCCTGCGCGCGCTGCAAGGGATCGGCCGGGAGCAAGGCGGGTGTCGGTTGCAGATGCTCGGCGAGCATGAGGATCTCCGCCCAGCCGGAACGCGGCACTTCGTTGTCATAGATCGCGACCGGTCCGGACAACTGCCCCGCCCAGCGCGTCAACGCCGGGTTGTCGTACTGCAGGCGCACCGCGGCGAACGGAATCTTCTTGATCTGGAAGATGGCCTTCGCAGCTTCGCCCCAGGGGCTGGGCACGTTGCCCACGACCACCATGCGCAATC
Organism: Pseudomonadota bacterium; assembly: GCA_046733635.1. Classification (GTDB taxonomy): domain Bacteria; phylum Pseudomonadota; class Gammaproteobacteria; order Steroidobacterales; family Steroidobacteraceae; genus CADEED01. The sequence continues at coordinate 10,681 of JBKPPO010000282.1, forward strand.
CCTGGCGCGCGATGGCTTCCTCGACTCCGATGTATTCCAGACCCATGGGACGAGATTCCGCCCACGGCGCTCGGTCAACAAGCCATCTCGGCCGGATTCAGTGATCAGCCTGGTTTGACAATCAGCGCCTGGAGGTCGAACAACGCTCGGTCAGTTTGACCAGGGGCGCCGCCGCGGCGGGCACGGCCGGCCGGGCGGACTCCGCGGTTCCGGACTTCGCGAGGGCGTCGCGGTATTCCTTGTACGCGATGCCCGACTGCAGAAGATCTCGATCCGCCATCTTCGCGACTTCGGGCGCCATGCAGGCGCAGGCCCCGGGATCGATGAGCTTCTTGCACTGGCTGCCGCCCAGCATCTCGCGGAACACCTTGCCCAGGCAGGGCGCGGTGGCGTGGTTCATCAGGTATTCCATGGCTTGCTGCTGCGTGACGGCCGCACCGAGTTCCGCCGCCGGACGCTGGGCGATCAACGCCTTCACGCGCGCCGGTTGGCACTGGCAGAGGCTGTCCTGGTACTCCTTCAGGAACCAGTAGTTGTTCGCGTCGACTTTCCCCTTCTCGGCCTCGATCGCCGCACGCATCTTCGGGCACTGCTTGTCCGCTTCGGCCGCGAAGCTCTCCAGAGCGATACCGAGCTGGATGGTCTGCGCCGGTAAAGCCTGCGCCCGCACGTCGATCGCCGCCACGGCCGTCCATGCCAGCATCGCCGCGATCAGCAGCCTGCGCATGCCTGAGCCGATTCCTTTACCTGCGAGGTTGGTCAGCGAATCTTGTGCCTGCATTAGCTTTCCTTTCTAACCCTGTGCCACACCACTTCAATACAATCCGGCGATGTCGAAGCGCGGCTGGATACTGTTTCTCTCGTTGGGCCTGCTCTGGGGCATGCCCTATCTGCTCATCCGCATCGCGGTGGGCGAGATCGATCCACTCGTCGTCGCGTGCTCGCGCACCGTGCTCGGCGCGTTGTTGCTGTTGCCCCTGGCCCTGCATCGCAAGGCGCTGGCGCCCGCCTTCGCGCAGTGGAAATGGCTGCTGGCGTTCACGCTCATCGAGATCAGTCTACCGTGGTGGTTGCTGGGTCATGCGGAAACGCGTCTCAATAGTTCCACCGCCGGCCTGCTCATCGCCGTGGTGCCGCTGTTCGCCGCGCTCATCGTCACGAAGCTCGGTCACGAGAAGCTCGAGCCGCGCCGGATGTTCGGACTCATGCTGGGCTTCGCCGGCGTCGCGCTGCTGGTCGGCCTCGACATCCACTTCGACGACTTCGGCGCCGTCGCCGCCACCATCGTCGTGGCGCTGTGCTACGCGATCGGGCCGATCATCATCGACCGCAAGCTCAAGCAGGTGCCGGCCATCGGCGTGATCACGGGTTCGCTGATCCTCGCCACCGCCATCTATCTACCCTTCGCGCCATTCCTGTTGCCGGAGAAGGTGAGCGCCGCATCGATCGGCTCGGTGATCGGCCTCGGCGTGTTGTGTACGGCGGCCGCGTTCATCGTGTTCTTCGCGCTGATCGCGGAGGTGGGTCCGGCGCGCGCCACCGTCATCACCTACGTGAATCCGGCCGTGGCCATCGTGCTCGGTGCGCTCGTGCTCGACGAGCCGCTGACCATCGGCATGGCGATCGGCTTCCCGCTCGTGATTCTCGGCTCTTTCCTGGGAACCCTTCGGGCAAAGCCCGCTCGAACTACCGACGCACCCGCGGGTAAGACCGCGCCCACCTGAGCCATCGCATGAAACCCGTCAACGTCATCGCACCCCTCGAAGGTCCCGGCCTGCTGCCGCTGGTCGAGGCCTACGTGCGGCTGGCGCCCGCGCCGGGTGGCTCGGCCAGTACGGTGACGGTGTCGCGGGTGTTCGAATGGCGGACCCATGGTGAGCCCGGCGCTCGCAACGCGTTGCTGCCCCAGGCCAACCTGCGGATCTACGGCAACGGCATCCAGAGATTGAGCTCGGGCTCCGCCGGCGTCACGAAGGCCTCACCGAAGAAGTAGCGCCCCTCGTCGTCGCGGTGGAATGGCAGCATCAATGCCACCGTGAGCCCCCGCTCGTGTTCCAGCAGCACGCGGATCGCGGTCATCGGCTGCTCGCCGCGCGTCAGCGTGACCTGGGTCGCCACGCCCACGGCCACCAGCACCTTCTCGCGCGACATCTGGCGCAGGCCCTTGTGGATCATCTGCAGGACCTGGGTGGCGTTCGCGTGTCCGCCCTTCGAGCCGGTCATTGCGCCGAGCAGGCTCACCTTTCCCTCGGGCGTGAGCACCGCCGAATGCGGCAGGAAGAAGTCGCGCCCCTGCAAGCTGGTCCGGGAATGCTCGAACAGCGGGTCGGCGATCGCGACCACGTCCGTCTTCAGCTCGGTATATAGATCCGCGACGCTGCTCATCCCTTTGCTCTGTCGTTGGTGTTGTTGTTCTGACCGCGCGGTGCGCGAAGCATAGGCCAGAACCGGCCCTCCTGTTAGGCCGGATAGGCGAGCTCCCGCCGGTAGACCTCGAGGTCCGCGAGCGAGAAGCAGCAGAAGGTGACAGATTCCAGTGCAGGACTCGACGCGATCTCCGCGCGCACCGTCGCCACCGCGACTTTCGCGGCGAGATCGATCGGATAGCCATAGATCCCGGTGCTGATGCTGGGGAACGCCAGGGTCCGCGCGCCGGCATCTCTGGCCAGCGCCATCGAACGTCGGTAGCAGGACGCCAGCAAGCCGGGCTCGCCGTGGCCGCCGCCATTCCACACCGGCCCGACGGTGTGGATCACGTATCGGGCCGGCAGCCGATACCCGTGGGTCAGTTTCGCGTCGCCCGTCTTGCAGCCTCGCAGCATCCGGCATTCGGCCACCAGCTCCGGGCCGGCGGCGCGATGAATGGCGCCGTCCACGCCGCCGCCGCCCAGCAGCGAGGTATTCGCGGCGTTGACGATGGCGTCCACCGCGAGGGTGGTGATGTCGGCGCGCAAGGTTTGCAGCGTTGTCATCGCGAACTCATATATAAGGTGCCCGTGGAGTTCTACACAAAAGCCTTCTTCGTCGCACTGGCCGCGCTGGTGCTGTATGGGTTGCTGCTGGTGCTGCAGCCCTTCGCCGGGTCCATGGCCTGGGCCGCGTTCCTCGCCTTCCTGCTGAACCCCACGCACCGCTGGCTCACACGCAAGCTGAAAGGGCGAAGCGGCACTGCCGCCGGCATCATCACCGGGCTCACGCCGTTCGCGCTGCTGACGCCGCTCACGTTGCTGGGCTTCGCCTTCGTCAACCAGGCGCGCGCGCTCATCGCGTACATCCAGCAGAGCAACCTGCGTTTCGACGGCAGCATGCTGACCAACCTCGAGACCTATCCGGTGGTCGGGCCCATCGCGCGTCTCGCGCGCGAGCAACTCTCGATCTCGGGGCCCGAGCTGCAGGAGTGGCTGGTCAACGCCGCCCAGACCTCCTTGCGGAACATCGCGTCCATGGGCGGCGGCTTCGTGCTGTCGGCGCTGGGCACGCTCGCCGGGTTCTTCTTCATGTTGTTCCTGCTGTTCTTCTTCCTGCGCGACGGCGCGAGCATGTTCGACCGGCTGCAGCGGCTGATTCCCGTGCCCGAAGAACATCGCGAGCAGTTGTTCAATCACCTGGCCAGCGTCACGCGCGGCGTGTTCTACGGCATCGGCCTCACCGCGCTGTGCCAGGGCATCCTCGTGGCCATCGGCTTCGCGATCGCGGGCCTGCCATCACCCATCGTGTTCGGCGTGCTCGCGGGATTGCTCGCGTTGTTGCCCGCGGGCGGCGCGGCCATCGTCTGGATACCCGGCATGTTGTACCTCGGCGCCACGGGCCATTGGGGCATGGCGACGTTCATGCTGGTCTGGGGCGTGATCGTCTCCACTTCCGACAACATCCTGCGCCCCATCCTCGTCGCGCGTTACGCGCCCGTGTCCGCGTTCATGGTGTTCGTGGGCGTGGTGGGCGGCATCGGCGCATTCGGCGCCATCGGCATCGTGGTGGGGCCCGTGTTCCTCGCGCTGGTCGCGGCGATCCTCGACTACTTCGACGAGAAGATCATCGCGCCGAACAAGCGTCAGCTCGACGCGCAGGCGGAAGAGCCGTCGGTGCCACCGACGCCGGGGCTGTAGTCCTCCCGAAAATCAGCGGGTTGCGATCGCGGAAATTGGGACTGCGCAATCGCGCGATGTCACCTAAAATCCGCGCCCCCATGAACGACACCTCCTCGATTCTCAAAGGCCTCAACGAGGCCCAGGCGGCCGCCGTGTCCGCGCCCGTGGGCCCCGTGCTCGTGCTCGCCGGCGCTGGCTCGGGCAAGACGCGCGTGCTCACGCATCGGATCGCCTGGGTGATCGCCACCGAAGGCGCCTCGCCGCATTCCATCCTCGCGGTGACGTTCACGAACAAGGCGGCCGCGGAGATGCGCCAGCGCATCGAGAGGTTGTTAGGTGTGCCCGGCGGCGCCATGTGGGTGGGCACGTTCCACGGCATCGCGCACCGGCTGCTGCGCCTCCACTGGCGCGAAGCCAATCTGCCGCAGAGCTTCCAGATCCTCGACGGCGAAGATCAGCTCCGCCTGATCAAGAAGATCCTGCGCGCCATGGAACTCGACGAGACGCGCTGGGTGCCGCGCGAAGTGCAGTGGTTCATCAACCACAACAAGGACGAGGGCCATCGGCCCGGCACGTTGAAAGACGCGGGCGATCCCACGCGCGCCACGCTGATCCGCGTGTACAAGGAATACGAAGCCCAGTGCCAGCGCACGGGCGTGGTCGATTTCGCGGAGCTGCTGCTGCGCGCCTACGAGCTGTGCCGCGACAACGTCGCACTGATCACGCATTACCGCCGCCGCTTCAAACACGTGCTCATCGACGAGTTCCAGGACACCAACGCGATCCAGTACGCCTGGGCATTGCTGATCGCGGGCCCGGACGGTGCGCCGTTCATCGTCGGCGACGACGATCAGTCCATCTACCGCTGGCGCGGCGCGCGCGTGGAGAACCTGACGCGGTTCTCACGCGATTATCCTTCGGCGAAGATGTACCGCCTCGAGCAGAACTACCGCTCCACGGGCACCATCCTCAAGGCCGCGAACACGCTGATCGCCAACAACACCGGCCGCCTGGGCAAGAATCTCTGGACCAGCGGCGGCGATGGCGATCGCATCAAGCTGTACTCCGCGTTCAACGAGCGCGACGAGGCCGAGTTCGTCATGAACCGCATCCGTGACTGGGTGAACCAGGGCGGCGCGCGGCGCGACATCGCCATCCTCTACCGCAGCAACGCGCAATCACGCGTGTTCGAAGAAATCTTCATGTCCGCCCGCATCCCGTACAAGGTGTATGGCGGCCTGCGGTTCTTCGAGCGCGCGGAGATCAAGGATGCCCTCGCCTATCTACGCGTGATCACCAATCACGACGATGACGCCTCGTTCGAACGCGTGGTCAACCTGCCCACACGCGGCATCGGCAACACCACACTCGACAAGGTCCGCGAGCAGGCCAAGGCCTCGAGCATCTCGCTGTGGAATGCCGCCGCGCAATGTGTGGCCACCGGTTCACTCGGCCCCAAGGCCGAGGCTGCGTTGAATGGTTTCCTCAAGCTCGTGGATCAGCTCGGCAACGACATCGCCGGGCTCGAGCTTCACGAGCAGGTGGACCACGTGATCAACAATTCGGGTCTCGTGGAGCACCACAAGAAGGAGAAAGCCTCGGATCGCGGCGAGGCGCGCGTCGAGAACCTGAACGAACTCGTGTCGGCGGCGCGCGGTTTCGCGCCCGACGTCACGAACACGGACGAAGAGAAGCTGCCGCCGCTCGAGGCCTTCCTCGCGCATGCGGTGCTCGAGTCGGGCGAAGGCCAGGCCGAAGCCTGGGAAGACTGCGTGCAGATGATGACGCTGCACACGGCCAAGGGTCTCGAGTTCCCGATGGTGTTCCTCGCCGGCCTCGAAGACGGTTTGTTCCCGCATCAGCGCTCGCTCAACGACCCGGACGGCCTCGAAGAAGAGCGCCGGCTCTGCTACGTCGGTGTCACGCGCGCGATGAAGCAGCTCTATCTCACCTATGCCGAGCAGCGCCGCATGCACGGCATGGACAGCTTCGGCACGCCTTCGCGGTTCATCAACGAGATCCCCGAGGAGATGATCGAGGAGGTGCGGCCGCGCATCCAGATCGCGCGGCCGGTGATCGCGGCGCGCTTCAAGGGCCCCACCGAGGAACTCGCGCCCGGCGTGAAGCTCGGCGCGCGCGTGCGGCACAAGAAGTTCGGTGAAGGCGTGATCCTCAAGGTGGAAGGCCAGGGTCCGCAGGCCAACATCCAGGTGAACTTCGCCTCGCTGGGCGTGAAGATCATGATGCTGGAATATCTCGAGGTAGTCAGATGAGCACGTCGTTCTCCGCCAAGCTGGCAGCCGCCTGGAAGGCGACGAACTCGCTGGTCTGCGTCGGCCTGGATCCGGAGCCGAAGAAATTCCCCGATCGCTTCCGCGATGCGCCGGGCGGAATCTTCGAGTTCAACAAGGCTATCGTCGATGCCACGAGGGACCTGGTCTGCGCGTACAAGCCGCAGTTCGCGCACTACGCCGCCCACGACGCCGAGACGCAGCTCGAACACACCATCGACTACATCAAGGCCACCGCGCCGAACGCCATCGTGATCCTGGATTCCAAGCGCGGCGACATCGGCAGCACGGCCGAGCAGTACGCGCAGGAAGCCTTCGATCGGTACGGCGCGGACGCGGTCACCGTGAACCCCTATCTGGGACGCGACTCGGTGGAGCCTTTCCTCAAACACGCCGACAAGGGCGTGATCATCCTGTGCCGCACCTCGAATCCGGGCGCGCGGGATTTCCAGGACCTGCACGTGGGGCCGGGCAAGATGCTGTTCCAGCACGTGGCGGAGACCGTCGCGAAGGACTGGAACGCCGCCGGCAATTGCATGCTCGTCGTCGGGGCTACCTACCCCGAAGAGCTCGCGGACATCCGCAAGCGCGTCGGTGATCTGCCTTTCCTCGTACCGGGCGTGGGCGCCCAGGGCGGCGATGTCGCCAAGGTGATGGCCGCGGGCAAGACTTCGGCAGGCGCTGGGCTCGTGATCAGCTCGTCACGTGCGATTCTTTACGCCAGCGGTGGCGAGGACTTCGCTGAAGCCGCACGCAAGGCCGCGCAAGATCTGCGGGATTCCATAAACGCTCATCGCTGACCCGGCGGGCAGCGCGGTCACGGTCCCCAGCGGAACACCGGCGGCGGGATCTTGCTATCGGGCGGCTCGTCGGCAGGCCGCTTCAGATCCGGCAGGAAGATCCGCCATGCCTGGGTCGGATTCGCCAGCGCCCAGAACGGCGCGAGGATGCCGCCCGGTACGGGCTGGTCTTCTTTCACTTCGAGCAATTCGGCGCGGGCCTCGACGACGACGGTATTCCGTTCCGGCTGACGATCCGCACTCAGCGCCTGGAAATCCTCGACGGACATGTATTCGCGGATGTCGCCGATGCGCAGGTCCAGCGGCAGGTTCGACTTGGCCGACTTCTCATCGGGCGATGGCGCCGATGCCGGCGCTGGCGCCTCGGCTCGCGCTTCAGCTGCCGCCGGCGTGGCGATGGCAACGGGCTCCGCGGCGAACACCGCGGCGGCGCTCAGCAAGCAACCCAACCCGAGGCCGATGCGTCTCATGTGGACTGCGACCTCGCGGGTCCCGCTCAAGTTCCGGGCTTGCGGTCAGTCCCTAGCTTCGAGGCCGCCTGGCCCACGCGTTGCCAGGCGAGCTGCGCGCTTTCGAAAGCATCGGCGTCGCCGCTCTGCAGCGCGAGCGCCGTGAGCGACAACGCGCGTTCCTTGGCGCGGATGTATTCACGGATCAGCGGCTGCAATTGCGCCTCGGCGGAGCCCGCGGGCAGATCGCGCGCTTCCAGCACAGGCAAGGCAATCCGGCGCCAGGGCACCAGCACCTCTTCGCGGAATCGCCGGGCCAGTGTGTCGGAGCCTTCGTCTGCACGCCGCAGGCGGATGATCTCGGCCTGCCGGACGCGTGACTCGTAATCCGCGGCTTCGAACTCGTGCAGCATGAGCACGTAGCCGCGACGCGAATTGGCATCCGCGCTGACCAGCGGCTGCGCCAGCCAGAGCAGCGGCAGCAACACGGCGGCCGCTGCGATCGCGAGGCGCAAGGGCGCCGGCGTGGTGCGAGCTTCCACGGTGAACGGACGCACGAGCAACCAGCCCGACACCACGCCCGCCAACAAACCACCCACGTGCGCGGCATTGTCGATGATCGAACTGGCCGCGCCCACGAACAGCGAATACGCGCAGAACAGCAGCGCGCTGCTGCCGATGTTCTTCCACAGCCGCGCGGGGAAATCCTGCCGCCGCAGCGCGAAGAACACGAGCAGCGCACCCCACACACCGAAGATCGCACCCGAGGCGCCGACGCTGTTGCGTGACGGGTCCCACCAGCCGCTGGCCACGCTGCCCGCGAGCGCGGAGAGAAGATATATGAGCGTGAACCGGCCGCTGCCGTACAGGCGCTCCACGAGATTGCCGCCCTGGTACAGCGCGAACATGTTGAGCGCGATGTGGATGATGCCGCCGTGCAGGAACGCGCTCGTCAGCAAGCGCCAGTAGTCACCGCTCCAGGTCAGCGGACCGTAGTTCGATCCGAGGCTCACGAGCAGTTCGCCGGACGGACGCAGGATGTCCGCGCCCATGAAGATCATCGCGAGGAACGCGGCCGCGTTGAGCCCGATGAGTACGGGCGTCACCGGCGCGCGGCGGCCGAGCTGATCCATCGCCTTCTCGAAGCGTTCGACCTGCGCGCGTTCGGCCAGGAACTCCGGCGTCTTCTCCTGCGGCAGCAAGGCCCAGAGCGCCTCGGCGTCTTCGCGAGAGTGCGTCCACAGGACCACGTATTGATCGCCCTTGAGCGTGCGGATCGCGAATCCCGACTTCTCGGGGTTGTAGTCGACGTTGGCCACCTGCGCGCGCGGGATGCGCGACGCCCGTGCGAGGTTGCCCGAGGAATCCGCGAAGACCAGGAAGTCGTCGTCCACGATCAGCCGGCCTTCGCCATGCAGGCCGAGGGAATTGAAGGAGCTGCGCCGGTCCTTCCGGGGTTCTCCTTCGGAATAACGCACGGCGAAGGAGCGGGTGTTGTTGGCGCCGGTCAAGGGGGATCTCAGATAGGGCGTGGACTTCGATTCGGCGGAGCTACAATAGCGCCCCCATGAAGATCGTGATACTCGGCGCCGGGCAGGTCGGACGCACGGCGGCTTACCACCTCTCTCGCGAGGAGGCCAACGAGGTCACGGTGGTGGACACCAACGAAGAGGTGCTGCGGGACCTGCAGGACCGTCTCGACATCCGCACCGTCGCCGGCAATGCGGCCTACCCTTCGGTGCTGGAAGCCGCGGGTACGGCATCCGCCGACATCGTCGTTGCGCTCACGTCCAGCGACGAGGTCAACATGATGGCCTGCGAGGTGGCGTACACGCTGTACCGCACGCGGACGAAGATCGCGCGCATCCGCTCCGCCGAATACACCCGACATCCGAAACTCTTCGCCGACGAAGCGTTGTCCGTGGACGTGTGGATCAGCCCCGAACAACTCGTCACCGAATACATCGCGCAGCTCATCAAGTTTCCCGGCGCACTGCAGGTGCTCGACTTCGCGGACGGCCGCGTGCGGCTCGTCGGCATCCGCGCGCGCAAGGGTGGCCTGCTGGTGTCGCAGAAGCTCAAGGCGCTCAAGGAACATCACCCGAACACCGAAGCCCGTGTCGTGGCTATCTACCGCGACGGGCGCGGCATCACGCCCGATGGCGAAACCGTGATCCAGGAAGGCGACGAGATCTTCTTCCTCGCGGCGCGCGACGACATCCGCAAGTTCATGGGCGAGATCCGCAAGGAAGAGGCGCCGGCCAAACGCGTCGTGATCGCGGGTGGCGGCAACATCGGCCTGCAGCTCGCGCGCCGCCTCGAGAACGAGAACCAGGTGAAACTCATCGAGCGCGATCCCAAACGCGCGCGGCGCATCTCGGAGCTGTTGCTCAACACCATCGTGCTCAACGGCGACGCCGCGGACGAAGAGCTGCTCATCGAAGAGAACATCGACAGCTGCGACGTATTCTGCGCGCTCACCAACTCCGAAGAAGCCAACATCCTCTCCGCCATGCTGGCCAAGCGCCTCGGCGCCAGGAAGGTGATGGCGCTGATCAACAAACCTTCGTATGCCGATCTCATGGAGAGCGGCAACATCGACATCGCGATCTCGCCGCAGACCATCACGATCGGCTCGCTGCTGGCGCACGTGCGGCGCGGCGATGTGGTGCGCGTGCACAGCCTGCGCCGTGGCGCCGCCGAGGCACTCGAAGCCGTCGTGCACGGCACCGACAAGACTTCCCGCGTCGTGGGCCGCAAGGTCGGCGAGATCCCGCTGCCCGAAGGCGCGGCGATCGGCGCCGTGGTGCGCGGCGACACCGTGATGATCGCGCACCACGACACCCAGATCGCCAACGACGATCACGTGATCGTGTTCCTGTCGGATCGCCGTCACGTGGAACAGGTGGAGCGCCTGTTCTCCGGTCCGGGCGGGCGCTGAAGAGACCGCCGACTTGTTAGCCGTCGCCCATCTGCTCGGGCTCATGATGGCCTTCTTCGGGCTGCTGTACGTGCTGCCCATCGTCTGGTCGCTGGCGGTGCAGGACGGCGCCGTCATGGACTTCGTGATCGCCGGCGCGGTGAACGTGGGCCTCGGCCTCGGTCTTGCGCTCGTGACGCGCCGGTTCCGCCGCGAGCTCAAGCCGCGCGACGGCTTCATCCTCGTGACGCTCTCCTGGGTGCTGATGTCCGGCTCGGCCGCCATCCCGCTCATGATCGCGCTGCCGGATCTGAGCTTCACCGATGCGTACTTCGAGGCCATGTCCGGCCTGACGACCACCGGGTCCACGGTGCTGAACCACCTGGACGATCTGCCGCAGTCCATCAACCTGTGGCGGCACATCCTCCACTGGATAGGCGGCATCGGCATCATCGTGCTCGTGGTGGCGGTGCTCCCGCTGCTGGGCGTCGGCGGCATGCAGCTCTACAAGGCCGAGACGCCCGGCCCCGTGAAGGATGAGAAACTCACGCCGCGCATCACGGAGACCGCGAAGGCGCTGTGGTTCACGTATCTGGCGATCACGGCAGTCGCGATTGTGGCGCTGCGCATCGCGGGCATGAGCTGGTTCGATGCGATCTGCCACGGCTTCTCGGCGATCGCGCTCGGCGGATTCAGCACCCACGATGTCAGCGTGGGCTACTTCGAGTCCTTTGCGGTCGAAGTGGTGCTCATCGTCATCATGGTCGTTGCCGCGATCAACTTCGCCCGGCATTTCCTGGCGTTCAAGAGTCTGTCGCTCGCGCCCTACCGCAAGGATTCCGAAGGCAAGGCCGTTCTCATAGTCCTGGCCGGGGCCATCGCGGTGACGTCGCTGCTTCTCTGGGTGGACGGCACCTATCCCACGACGCTCGAAGGCTTCAGGCATTCCGTTTTCAACGTGGTGTCCATCGCGACGACCACGGGGTTCGTGACGGAGGACTACGAGAAGTGGCCTGCGTTCCTGCCGGTCTGGCTCATCTTCCTGAGCTGCATCACCTGCAGCACCGGGTCGACGGGCGGCGGCATCAAGATGTTCCGGACTCTGCTGCTGGTGCGCCAGGCCCGCCGCGAACTCAAACTACTGGTCCATCCGAATGCGGTGATCCCCATCCGGATCGGCGGCCAGGCGATACCGGATCGCGTCGCCTATTCGGTCCTCGCATTCATCTTCCTGTACTTCGGAACCATCCTGGTACTCACGTTCGCATTGCTGGCGACGGGCCTCGACCTCGTATCTTCCCTCGCGGCGGCGGTCGGCTCGGTCAACAACCTCGGACCCGGATTGGGCGCGGTGGGCCCCTCCACGACGTTCGAAGGCCTGACGGACGCTCAGACGTGGATCTGCACGTTCGCCATGCTTATCGGCCGTCTCGAGATCTTCAGCGTGCTGGTGTTGTTCACCGCAACGTTCTGGCGCAAGTAGTCAGTGCCCGCGCCCCGTGGCGCGGCCCCTGTCTTCCACCTTCTCCTCGGTCACCTGGTCGTGTTCGCCGGGCCGCACCACCATCACCTTCTGCACCGGATAGGCGAAATCGATGTCCAGATCCGAGAACCGCCGGTGCATCTGCAGATTGATCGTCTGCTGGATGTCCATGAACTGGTTGTAGTCCGCGGTGAGCACGATGTAGACCGTCTCGAACTCCAGCGCCGCGTCGCCGTGCTTGAGGAAATGCGAGCGGTCGAAGCGCGTGAGTTTCTGCGATTCGATGATCTCGCGGATGATGCCGGGCACGCGCTCGATGAGATCCACCGGTGTCGCGTAGTGAAGGCGCGTCGTGAACTGCACGCGCCGTTCCGACATGCGGCCGAAATTGCGCACGCGGCTCTTCAGCAGGTCGCTGTTCGACATGATGATCTGCTCGCCGTCGAGGCTGCGCAGGCGTGTGGTCTTGATGCCGATGTATTCGACCGATCCGAGGAAGGTGTCTACCGCCAGGAAATCGCCGACGACGAAGGGCCGGTCGAGTGCGATGGAGAGCGAGGCGAACAGATCGCCGAGGATGTTCTGCAGCGCCAGCGCCACCGCGACGCCGCCGATGCCGAGACCGGCCACCAGCGCCGTGATGTTGACGCCGAGGTTGTCCAGCGCCGCCAGCAACACCAGGGCCCAGATCACCACGCCCGCGAGGAAGCTGATGATGCTGAGCGATCCCACCATCGCGCGGTCCGCGGCGCTCATGCGTCGCCGCTCGATCCACGCGTGCACCGCGGCTGCGGCCCACAAACCGAACTGCACGAATGCCGAAATGGTGATCACCGAGTCGACCACGCGTCCGAGTGGCGCTCCGAGCTCCAGCGAGCGCAAACCGAAGTACATCGAGACGGTCACGATGAACAGCAGCGTGGTGCGGCTCAGCACCAGCATCGGGATCTCGAGGAATTCGCGGCGCTCGGTCTTGCTCAGTTTTTCCGCATACCGGCGGATCAACATCCGGGCGACGAGCAGGATGAGGATCGACGCGGAGGTGATGCCACCCGCTACCAGCCACGCTTCGGTGGAGTTCTGGAACAGCGGCCACGATTGCCATCGATCGAAATCGAACACGTGAGATCCTCGGGAACGGGGCTTTTCACGTTAGCGCCGTCGGCCGTGCGGTGACCGCGGTGACGGTCGCGGGATCGCGCCAGCTTTAGCCGACAGCACGTCGGACTAGGCGATTCGAAGGCGGAGCCCGCCGAATTCCATCGAGGCGGCATATTCGATGTGCAGCACACGGCGCGGCGCATCGTTCGTTGCCTTCGAGGATGCGTGAATCAGCAATGGCCTCATCGCGACTACGCTTCCCTTAACGGCAACGCACTCCTCGACTTCGGCCCGCGCCGCCTTGACTGACACGGAGGCGTCATCCAGCACACCATGCACGTGAGATCCGGCAAGCACGCGGAGAGGTCCGTTGGCCGTGGTGGAGTCATCGAGGTGCACACGCAGCGCTATCACCTGCTCGAGCGCAGATGCCGGGGCGTGTGCATACAGAACGCCTTGCTTGTGGGACCAGGAGCCCCATCCCGAAGTCTCGACCTGTTCCTCCACTGGCAGCGCCGTGTCCTGGTGCCAGGCCACCAGCCAGTTTGCGCTCGGAGACTTGTCGAATAGCGTTGCCTTGAAGGGAAGCGCCGGATGACCTAACCAGTGAGTGGCGAGCTCGACCAGGCGTGTATCGGTGGCGAGCGCCCTGATCGGCGGCACGGAAAGGATGTGGCGGGAGCCCGCACGACTGCGTGGCAGATCGCACTCGGCGAGCGCCGAGTTGAGCGCGCTCATCTCCTCGGCAGTGAACACCCCTTCGTAGATGGCGTAACCCCGTTGGTGGTCGTCGCCGACAGCCTGGATCAAGGTTGGACAACCCCCGCTCGCGCGACGACGTCATCCGTCCCAAGCTCGAACCATTTGCGTTGTTCGGCCAGATACTTCGGCCCGGTTGGGGGCCAGGCGCCGGCCGCCAGGAGGCATGGTGCCCCACTCATCCGTGGATGTACGTCTCGAGGTCCGCGATCGTGCGTTCCTGTTCCTCGATGACCGCCCGCACGAGGTCGCCGATGCTGAGGATGCCCACGACCCGGTCGCCGCTGAGCACCGGCAGATGGCGGATTCGTTTTTCCGTCATGAGGCGCATGCAATCGTGCGCATCCTGCTTGGGATTCACGCCGATGACCTTGGCCGTCATGATGGCGCTCACGGGTGTCTCGGTGGACGAACGGCCCAGCAACACCACCTTCCGCGCGTAGTCACGCTCGGAGACGATGCCCACGAGCTTCTCGCCCGACATCACCAGCAGCGCGCCGATGTGGTGTTCCGCCATCTTCTTGATCGCGGCCAGCACCGGCTCGTCCGGGCCTATGGAATGGATGCCTCGGGGCTTGTGATCCAGCAACTGTTGCACGGAAAGCATGGCGACCTCCGGCGGCGCGTCCTGCGCCGTCTAGCTAGAACGATCCGATCAAACGGGACTGACTATCAAAATCGTGCCATTGACACCCGTCACGCGCACGCGCGCGCCGGCGGGAAGCTCGGGGCCTGACACCTTCCAGACACCATCGCCGAGCCGGGCCTTGCCCGAACCCTGCTCGATGGGCTCGACGAGCACGAGTTCGCTGCCGATGTACTGCACGCCGCGTTGATTCAGGTTGGGCTGCTCGCCCTTCTCCGGGTGGTTCTTGAGATACCGCCGGTAGAGGATCAGCGCCACCATGCCGAGCACGGCGAAGCCGATGAGCTGCAACTGCCATGGAAGCGGGATGACGATGAGCAGCAGGCCGATCACCGCGGCCGAGGCCGCGAACCAGATCGCGAAGGCGCCCGGCATGAAGGTTTCGGCGGCCGCGAGGATCACGGACAACACCATCCAGTGCCACCACTCGAGCTGCGAGAGCCAGTAGCTCATGACTGCGTCACCTGCGGCCGCGGACGATTCGGCGGCGGTGCCTGCGGCCCGCCGGGCTGTTTGGCCATGGCGTCCTTGGCGAGTTCGGCGATGCCGCCCAGCGCGCCTAACAACCCAGCGGACTCCACGGGCATCATGAAGACCTTCTGGTTGGGCGAGGCCGCGAACTCCTTGAGAGCCTCGACGTATTTCTGCGCCACGAAATAGTTGATGGCCTGCACGTCGCCCTGCGCGATGGCCTGCGACACCATCGCCGTGGCGCGCGCCTCGGCCTGTGCGAGGCGCTCGCGGGCCTCGGCCTCGCGGAACGCGGCTTCCTTGTTGGCCTCCGCGGCGAGCATCACCGACTGCTTCTCGCCTTCGGCCTTGAGGATGGCCGCCTGCCGGAAGCCTTCGGCATCGAGGATGTTGGCGCGTTTTTCGCGCTCGGCCTTCATCTGCCGGCCCATCGCCTCGATGAGATTGCCGGGCGGCTGGATGTCCTTGATCTCGATACGCGTGCACTTCACGCCCCAGGGCGTAGTGGCGTCGTCGACCACCCGCAGCAGCTTGTGGTTGATCTCGTCGCGCTTCGAGAGGGTTTCGTCGAGGTCCATGGAGCCGACGACCGTGCGGATGTTGGTCATCGTGAGGTTGACCATGGCGAGGCGCAGGTTGGCCACCTCATAGGCGGCCTTCGGAGCGTCGAGCACCTGGTAGAAGACCACCGCGTCGATGGCCACCATCGCGTTGTCCTTGGTGATCACTTCCTGGCGCGGGACGTCGAGCACCTGCTCCATCATGTTGATCTTGTGCCCCACCTGGTCGAGCACGGGGATCATGAGATGCGGGCCCGGCGGCATGGTCTGGGCGAATTTGCCGAGCCGCTCGCGCGTGTACTCGTAACCCTGGGGCACGATCACCAGGGTCTTGATGACGAGGATGATGATGCCGACGACGATGAGTCCGACGGCCCAGGTGCCCAGTTCCATGTCCTTCCCCTCGTTCGGCTTTATTAGCCGAAAGGATCATACGCTCAGGGTCGCCAAATCCGCACGTAGCTGCCCCGCGACATGGCTTCGATGCGTGGGACTCTGCGATGATCGTGGTGCCAGGGAAGCCAGCGGCAGCCAGCCCCAGCCCGACAGAACGGGCTCCACAAAAATGGACAATAGAAGCGGGCGCGTTGGACTTGAACCGACTTAGTATCAGGTCACCGTGTCAGAAGCCTCCGTTCCGGAAATTCGGGTCGAGCCCGACCATTTCGATGTAGTCACCTCGGATGCCGTCCTCGTCGCCGAGCTGAACTCCACCTTCGCGTTATGTCTGTACGACGCCGTGCTCGAATCCGGTGCGCTCATCCATTTGCGAGTGGGGCCGCCGGGACGCGTGCAGGATCCGGAGCTCACCGACACCACGCTGTCCACCGACCTTTTGCTACTGGACAGATGTTTCGCCGAACTACGGAAAGTCGAACCGCGTGCGCAGCACTGGCAAGCCAAGGTCGTGGGCCAGGTGCAGGATCTGCCGGGCGCGCGCGAACGCTTCGACGGTGTTCGAGGCTTCCTTTCCGCCTTTCTCGCCGACACGAACGTGAAACTGATTTCCTGCGATACCCACGTGGACCACGTGCAGCTCCTGCGGTTCCGTCCCAGCATGGGTCACGTTCGCAGCGAGCCCCTTGCCGCCCGGCGCTTGGGCAGCTAAAAATGCGCGGCCATGCGCCGCATAACCATTTCTCTGTTGGCCCCGCTCGCGGGATTACTCATTTTCAGCCCCGCGTTCGCCGCCAAGAAGCCCGCCAACGCCCCGTTGTTGAAGCTCTTCGACCAGGTCTGGCAGGAAGACCTCGCCGATGATCCGATCAGCGCCACCCAGGTGGGTGACACGCGCTACAACGACAAGCTCCCCGACATGTCCGTGCTCGCGCTCGAAGAGCGCAACAAGCGCAACTTCACGCGCCTGCAGGCGCTGCGCAAGATCAACAAGGAAAAGCTCGAGAAGGTCGACCAGCTCAACTACGACCTCTTCGAGCGCGACATCAAGGGCCGCATCGACGAGCACACGTACAAGGCGAACCTCTACGCCATCCGCACGTTCGACGGTCCGCAGCTCCTGACGGAAGTCGCCGAGTTCGCGCCGTTCAAGACGGTGAAGGACTACGACAACTGGATCGCGCGCATCAACGCGAGCGGCGTGTTCTTCGACCAGTGGATCGCGTTGCTCCAGACGGGCGCGACCGAACGCCGGACGCAGCCGCGCATCGTGATCAACAAGGTGCTCGAGCAGATCAAGCCGCAGCTCGTCACGAATCCGGAAGAGTCGGGCTTCTACACGCCGTTCAAGAAGATGCCGGACAGCATCCCGGCGGCCGAGAAGGACCGGCTGCAGGCCGCGGCCAAGGCCGCGATCTCGACGACGGGCGTGCCTGCCTACCAGCGCTTCGACAAGTTCCTGCGCGAGGTCTATCTACCCGCGTCGCGCGACTCGGTAGGCATCAAGGACACGCCGGACGGCGACCAGTACTACCGCAACCGCGTGGCGCACTACACCACGCTGCTCAACCAGTCCCCGACGGCCATCCACAACACCGGCCAGGCCGAAGTGAAGCGCATCCGCGCCGAGATGGAGAAGACGCTCGAAGGCATCAACTTCCTCGGCAACCTCGACCAGTTCCTGAACTTCATCCGCACGGATGACCGATTCTTCTACAAGACGCCGGAAGAACTGCTGGCCGCGTACGAGAAGACGGCCCGCGCGATCGAACCGCAGTTGCCCAAGCTGTTCGGCAAACTGCCGAAGACGCCGTTCGGCATCCGTCCGATCCCGGCCGCCAGCGCCCCGACCACGACGACGGCCTACTACCAGCCTCCGTCACTGGATGGTTCGCGTCCCGGCAATTTCTACGTGAATCTGTACAAGCCGGAATCGCGTCCGATCTGGGAGATCGAAGCCCTGACGGCTCACGAGTCCGTGCCGGGCCACCACCTGCAGATCGCGCTGTCGTATGAGTTGAAGGGCCTGCCCGAATTCCGCCGCAACGCGGGTTACACGGCGTTCGTGGAAGGCTGGGCGCTGTACTCGGAGAGCCTCGGATACGAGCTCGGCCTGTACACCGATCCGTTCTCCAAGATCGGCCAGCTCAACTACGACATGTGGCGCGCGGTGCGCCTCGTGGTCGACACGGGCATCCACCAGTTCGGGTGGACGCGCGACCAGGCGATCTACTTCTTCAAGCAGAACACCGGCAAGAGCGACCAGGACATCGTCAACGAGGTGGACCGCTACATCTCGTGGCCGGGCCAGGCGCTCGCGTACAAGTTAGGTCAGCTCAAGATCCAGGCGCTACGCGCCGAAGCCGAAAAGGCCTTGGGCGCCGCCTTCGACGTGCGCGCGTTCCACGACCAGATCCTGGGCAGTGGTGCGTTGCCGTTGTCGGTGCTCGAGACCGAGACCCGGGCCTGGATCGCCGCGCAAAGCGCCCGGCGGTAATCTTCGATAGAGCGTCGCATCAGTCGTTCTCCAGGCGCTCTTCGAGCGCATCGATTGCACGCATGAGCCGCGCGCAGCGGGTTTCAGCCGCTGCGCGCTGGCGCTTTGCCTGGGCCAGCACATGCGTATGAATGTCGTCACGGCCTTCCAGAAGCTCGAGTTCGAACTTCGCCCGTGAGGCGGCGCGGCTGGCCGCCGCGTATTGCCGGTGGAGCTGCTCGAGCTGTTCGTCGAGGGCGCAATCCGCGACGTCGACGTCATCCAGGAATTCGAGGGAGAGGAACGCGCTGGGCGCGTAGCTTTGGGAGGCGGTAGCGTCTCTCACGGTGGCTCCTTGACCGCGGCCCCATGCCGCGTGAAGCAATCATCGGGAAACGCCATGTTGGCCGGATGTCGGCGCCGTGACGGAAATGTGTCGGAAGCGCGAAGGCTGCGTTTGTCGGACGGCGCCCGACGGATTCGAACGACTCAGCGGACGTCTGGCGTGAGAGACAGGTCCTGTGAGTAGACGACGTTCATCACGTTGTCATACCAGCCGCGCACTTCGGGCTTCACCAAGTGCTTGTTCACATAGAAATAAAGCGGGATCAGCGGGTGGTCGGCGAGCATCAGCCGCTCGGCGCTCTCGAGCAGTTCGCGCCGCTTGGCGACGTCGGTCTGGCTTGCAGCCTCGGCGAGGAGCCGGTCATAGGCGGCGCTCGAGTATTTCGGCAGATTGATGCCGAAATCGGATTTCAGGTACTGCAGGAAGTTGTAGGGGTCGTTGTAATCGCCCACCCAGGACAGGCGGTACAGGTCCACCTCGCGGCGCTCCACGTCCGCGAACAGCGACTTGAATTCCACCGCCGCGAGTTTCGCGTCCACGCCCAGCGCTTCCTTCCACATCGACGCCACGGCAACGGCCACCTTGTTGTGGACTTCGCCCGTGTTGTAACGCAGCTCGAAGCTCAATGGCTTCTCGCGCGTGAAGCCCTCTTCCGCGAGCAGCGCACGCGCCGCCTCGATACGCTCGGCCGGAGTCTTCGAAGCGTATTCGAAGGTCTGCGGTGTATAGCCCAGGATGCCGGGCGGCACCCAGCCCCAGGCCGGGAGCTCGCCCACGCGCAGCACCGAGTTCGCGAGTCGTTCGCGATCGATGACCATGGAGAGCGCCTGGCGGATCTTCGGAGTGAATCGTTTCCGATCCAGGTTGAAGCCGTAGTAGTACACGCTGAGCTGCGGGCTCACGTGAAGTTCCGCCGCAAGATTCTGCTTGATCCAGTCGAACTGGCCGCGCGGCACCACGTACGTGGTGTGCAGCTCGCCGGCACGGTAGGCGCGCAGTTCCGCGTTCTCGTCGCCGATCTGCAGATACTTCACCGCGTCGATCCTGTTGGCCGCGTTGTTCCAGTAGTGCGTGTTGCGTTCGGCGCGGATGAAGCTGTTCTGCAGCCACTCGGTGAGCACGAACGCGCCGTTCGACACCTGACTGCCGGCGCGCGCGAAGCGGTCGCCATGCTCCTGCAGCGACGGGCGATGCAGCGGGCCGGTCGACGGATGCGCCAGCAGGCCTGGTAGATAGGGTGCCGGTGTGCTCAGCGAGATCAGCACGGTGCGATCGTCCGGCGCGGCCACACCCAGCGCGCTCACGGGTTGTTTTCCCGCGATGATGTCGGGCGCGTTGCGGATCACGTCCACTACCTGCGCATATTGCGAGGCCGTGGCGGGGTCCACGAGCCGGCGCAGGCCCGCGGCGAAGTCCTCCGCGACCGTAGGCTCGCCGTTCGACCAGCGCAGATTGGCGCGCAGTGTGAAGGTGTAGACGAGGCCGTCGTCGCTCACGCTCCATTTCTCGGCAGCGCCGGGTGCGGGCGCGGCTTGCGCGTCGAGCCGCGTGAGGCACTCGAAGAGATCGCGCAGCACCATCATGGCTTCGGTGGACCGCGCGCGATGCGGGTCCAGCGAATCCGGATCAGGGCCGTTACCGCGCAGCAGCGTGGCGGACTTGTTCTTGGGTTCGGATTTGCCACAGGCGGCGAGACCGAGAGCGACAGCGGAGAGCGATGCGGAGGCCAGCAGGTGGCGGCGGTTCAACGTTCCCATCAGGCGGCGTGCGACTTCTTGAGATGCACCAGCAGGATGGACACCGCCGCCGGTGTCACGCCCGGCACGCGCGCCGCCTGGCCCACGGTGGCCGGTCGCAGCTGCGCGAGCTTCTGGCGGACTTCATTGGACAGCCCCGCCACGTGCGCGTAATCGAGATCCTCGGGCAGGCGCGTGTCTTCATTGCGCCGATGGCGCGCGATCTCTTCTTCCTGGCGTTCGATGTAGCCGGCGTACTTCGCCGCGACTTCCAGTTGGACACGGACCTGCGCCGGCAGGCGATCGTCGCCACTGGCGGCCATCGGGCCGATGAGCTCGACGACATCGTCGTAGCTCACCTCGGGGCGGCGCAAGAGATCGAAAGCGGACAGCGCATCGCGCGTCGCGGACTCGCCGAGCACGCGCGCCTGCCATTCCGCGGGGATCTCGTGGGC
Source organism: Pseudomonadota bacterium (assembly GCA_046733635.1). Classification (GTDB taxonomy): domain Bacteria; phylum Pseudomonadota; class Gammaproteobacteria; order Steroidobacterales; family Steroidobacteraceae; genus CADEED01. The sequence goes on from JBKPPO010000282.1 coordinate 31,658, forward strand.
CTTGATGCGCGTGTGCTGGAAACGCTGCAGCTCCCGCGCGGCGCCCTCGCGTTTGGCTTCGAAGAATGACCAGCGTTCATCATCCACGAGACCGAGCGCGCGGCCGGTGGGCGTGAGGCGCAGATCCGCATTGTCCTCGCGCAGCAGCAGCCGGTGCTCGGCGCGGCTCGTGAACATGCGATAAGGCTCGCGCGTGCCGCGTGTGACGAGGTCGTCGATGAGCACGCCCACGTAACTCTCGCTGCGCTTCGGGATGAACGCGTCCTTGTCCGCCGTCGCGCGCGCGGCGTTGATGCCCGCGATCAGGCCTTGCGCCGCGGCTTCTTCATATCCCGTGGTGCCATTGATCTGGCCCGCGAAGAAGAGTCCGCGCAGTAGTTTGGTCTCGAGCGAGCCCTTGAGGTCGCGCGGATCGAAGAAGTCGTACTCGATGGCGTAACCGGGGCGCGTGATGTGCGCGTTCTCGAATCCGCGGATGGTGCGCACGAATTCGAACTGCACGTCGTAGGGCAGCGAAGTCGAAATGCCGTTCGGATAGACCTCGTGTGTAGCGAGGCCTTCGGGCTCGATGAAGATCTGATGCGAGGCCTTGTCCGCGAATCGAACTACCTTGTCTTCGACGCTCGGACAGTAACGCGGCCCCACGCCTTCGATCTTGCCGGTGAACATCGGCGAACGATCGGTGGCGGCGCGGATGATCTCGTGCGTGCGTTCGGTGGTCGCCGTGATGTGGCAGGGCAGCTGTCGCGGATGGTCGCTCTCGCGGCCGAGATAGCTGAAGACCGGGCGCGGATCGTCGGAATACTGTGCGGCGAGCGTCGAATAATCGATGCTGCGGCCGTCGATGCGCGGCGGCGTGCCGGTCTTGAGCCGGGCGATGCGGAAAGGCAGCGCGCGCAGGCGCTCGGCGAGTTTGTTCGAAGGCGGATCGCCCGCGCGGCCGCCCGCGTAGTTGTCGAGCCCCACGTGGATGCGGCCGCCTAGGAAGGTGCCGACGGTGAGCACCACCGACGGCGCGCGGAATTCGATGCCGGTGACGGTGACCACGCCGCGCACGGCCTCGTTCTCCACGATGAGATCGCCGCACTCCTGCTGGAACAGCGTGAGGCTCGGCTGATTCTCGAGCGCGTGGCGCACGAATGCCTTATAGAGCTGGCGATCCGCCTGCACACGCGTGGCGCGCACGGCGGGACCCTTGCTGGCATTGAGCGTGCGCGACTGGATCGCGGCCGCATCGGCGGCGCGCGCCATCACCCCGCCCAGCGCGTCGATCTCTTTGACGAGATGACCCTTGCCGATGCCACCGATGGCCGGGTTGCAGCTCATCTGGCCCAAGGTCTCGATCGATTGCGTGAGCAGCAAGGTGCGCGCGCCCATGCGCGCGGCCGCGAGCGCCGCTTCGGTGCCCGCGTGTCCGCCGCCGATCACGATTACGTCAAAGCTGCTGTTCGAGGCCACAGAATTCGCGCCAGATCAAAGAGTTAACAGGCGCGCATGGTAGCTCCCCCCATCTGTCAACGCCACCGCAGCCAGCCCGTTGTTTGAGGTACGACGCCGAATTCCGGCGCAGATGCAGGAGAGCGTGATGAAGAAGGCACTCATGATCGCGGTATTGGCCCTGGGCGTGACGGCGCCCGTGCTGGCGGGCACCCCCCGTTACGACGCCCGGCAGCAGAACCAGCGCGAGCGCATCGTCATCGGCGTTGCGAACGGCGAACTCACGGCCCGGGAAACGCGGCGCCTCGCCGCCGGGCAGGTTCATCTCAATCGCGTGGAGAAGCGTGCGGAGGCCGATGGCGTAGTGACGGCGCGGGAACGCGCGCATCTTCATCGCGAGGCCGATCAGCAGTCCCGTCGCATCCATCGCCAGAAGCATGATCGTCAGGATCGGAACTGACACTCGGCGTCGCTGAACCCGACAGAGGGGCGTGACTCGCAAGGGTCACGCCCTTTTCCTTGAGCCGTGTATCCTGCGCGGCGCATGAGGGAACGTTGGGCCGTAGTTTGGGCGGTGATGGCGGTGCTCGGCGGAGCGGGAAGCTTCGCGGCGGCGGCGCCGGCTTCTTCCATCGCGTTGAAGCCCTGCCGTCTCGAACATCCCTTTCGCATGCTGGCGCTGACTGCCGAGTGCGGCACCTTCGTCACCTCGGAGAATCCCGACGAGCCCGACGGCCGCAAGATCGAGCTCTTCGTGGCGCGCGTTCCCGCCATCAGTTTCAACAAGAAGCCGGATCCGCTGTTCCTGATCGCAGGCGGACCGGGCACCTCGGCCGTGGATCTGTACACCTCGGCCGCGGGGCCTTTCGACCGCGTGCGCCGCGACCGCGACATCATCCTGCTCGATCAGCGCGGAACGGGCCGTTCGCACCGGCTCGACTGCAAGTACGGCAACCAGAACCTGTTCGATCGCGTGGAGGAGATCCGCGTCGCCGAGGAGAACGCGAAATGCCTCGCTGCGCTGTCGAAGACCTCCGACGTCCGCCAGTACACCACCAGCGTGGCCGTGCGTGATCTCGATGATGTACGCGAGGCGCTCGGTTACGAGCGCATCAATCTGTTCGGAAACTCCTATGGCACGCGCGTCGCGCAGCACTATGCGCGGCGATTTCCGAAGGCCACGCGCGCCTTGATCCTCGACGGCGTCGTGGATCCGGAAGTGGTGTTGGGCCCGGCCATTGCCATCGACGCGGAGCGCGCGCTGGAGCGCATCCTCGCGCGGTGCGCCGCTGATGCCGCATGCGCGAAGGCGTTCACCGATCCGATGTCCGACTACCGTGCGTTGCGCGCGCGCCTCGCGGCCAAGCCCCAGCCCACGATGGTCAGCGACGCGGCTTCGGGCCGGCCCATCGACTTCGAATTCACGACGCGTCATCTGTCCGCCGTGCTGAGGTTCGCGAGCTACAACGACGACCAGGCGGCGTTGTTGCCGTTGTCGCTCCACATGGCCACGCATCAGCAGAACTTCACACCGCTCGCGAGCCAGTTCCGTGTATTCGCTCATTCGCTGGAAGCGGCGTTCGCCTACGGCATGCACAATGCCGTGGCCTGCAGCGAGGACACGCCGCTCATCGACACCCGGAAGCTCGATGTCGCGGCGCTGAACGCGACCCACATGGGCGCCGAACAGGTGGAGCAGCTCATCGAAGGCTGCAGGGACTGGCCGCGCGGTGTGGTCGATGCGGACCTGCACGCACCGTTGAAAAGCGACGCCGCGGCGCTGCTGCTCTCCGGCGCGGACGATCCGGTCACGCCGCCCGAATACGCCACGCGCGCGCAACGTGCGTTCGTCGACAGCAAACACGTGATCGTGGCCGGTCACGGTCATGGTCAGTACGGCGCCCCTTGCGTGGATCGCATCATGGCGGCGTTCATCAACGCGGGTTCGGCCAGAGGTCTCGACGCGACCTGCGTGGACAAGCTCAGGCCCATGCCATTCTTCATCACGCTCGCCGGGCCGAGTCCGTGAGGGTGTCCTGATGCTCGAAGCGCGTGGTCTGTTCAAATCCTTCGGCAAGGTGGCGGCCGTGCGCGGCGTGAGCTTCGGCGCACGCAATGGGCAGATCACCGGGCTGCTGGGCGCGAATGGCGCGGGCAAGTCGACGACGCTGCGCATGCTCTATACGGTCCTCAAGCCGGACGCCGGCGATGCGCTCATCGATGGCGCCAGCGTCACCGCGGATCCGCTCGCGGCACGGCGCGCGATCGGCGTATTGGGCCACGGCGCCGGGATCTACAACAATCTCACCGCGCGCGAGAACATCCTCTACTTCGGTGAACTGCACGGGCTCACGCGTGCGGACCGTGAAGCGCGCGCCACCGAACTCATCGAGCAGCTCGAGATGCAGCCGTTCGCCGACCGGCTCGCGAAGGGATTCTCCCAGGGCCAGAAACTCAAGACCGCGCTCGCGCGCGCACTCGTGCATCGGCCGCGGAACGTGCTGCTGGACGAACCCACCAACGGTCTCGATGTCATGGCCGTGCGCAATCTGCGCAAGCTGCTCGTCCAGCTCCGCGATGCCGGTCATTGCGTGGTCTTCTCGAGTCACGTGATGCAGGAAGTGGAGCAGCTCTGTGACGAGGTGGTCGTCATCGCCAATGGAGAGGTGGTGGCGGCGGGTGCGCTCGACGAGATCCGTTCGCGCGCCGGGAATGCGCAGCTCGAGGACGCGTTCGTGGCGCTCATGGGCGGCGCAAGCGGCCGTGAGGGAGGGAACGCGGCGGGCCCGGCCGACCGTGAAGATTCGGGCGGCAGCCGCGGGGCGAAACCTTGAACCTCCGCGGCATCTGGGCTGTTTTCCGAAAGGAATTCCGCGAGAACCTGCGCGACAAGCGCACGTTGCTGTCCGCGCTCGTGTTCGGCCCGGTGATCAGTCCCATCCTCGTGGCCGCGCTGGTGCAGTTCGGCATCTCACGCGCGGAGACGCAATCCGACGAGAACATCCCGCTCGCGGTCATGCACGCCGAGCACGCGCCGAATCTCGTGAACTACCTCGCGGCGCGTGGCATCGACATCGTGAAAGTGGATTACGACGAGACCGCGGCGCGGGAGGCCGTCGCCCGCCAGACCCACAACGTGATCCTGGAGATTCCCGAGGACTTCGGTCAGCGGCTGCAGGCGGGGGAACCCGCGCCCGTGATCCTCTATTCCGACAGCTCGCGCGGCTTCGAGCGGCGCGGCGCCTCTCGCGTGCGGCAACTCGTGGCGTCGTATGGCATCGAGATAGCGCAGTTGCGGTTCCTGGCGCGCGGCATCGATCCGATCTCGGTGCTGCCGATCTCCGTGCAGGAGATAGACGTCTCCACGCCGACGGGACGTTCGGTGCTCGTTCTCAACATGATGAGTTACCTGGTGCTGCTCAGCATGTTGTTCGGTGGCCTGTACCTCGCGATCGACGCCACGGCGGGCGAACGCGAACGCGGATCGCTGGAGGTGTTGCTCACCTCACCCGTGCCGCGCGAGCAACTCATCTACGGCAAGATCGCCGCGGCAGCCTCGTACATGCTGATCTCGCTCGTGCTCACGGTAACCATGTTCTCGGTGGCCATGAGTTTCGTCGGCCTGGAGCAGCTCGGCATCACGGCGAATCTGGGACCTCACGCCGCTTCGGTGCTGATCGGCTGCTGCGCGCCGCTGATCCTGTTCGGCTCGGCCTATCTCACGATCATCTCGGCCTTCGCCAAGACCTATCGCGAGGCGCAGACCTATCTGCAGCTCGTGATCACCATTCCGACGATGCCGCTGATCTTCGCGGGATTGCTGGGGCTCCAGGCCAAGACGGAATGGATGTTCGTGCCGTTCCTGAGCCAGCACCTGCTGATGACCACGGTGGTGCGCGCGGAGCCGATCGACCACCTGCATCTCATCATCTCGGTGGGCAGCACACTGTTCTACGGCGTGGTGCTGACGTATCTCGCCGGGCGGCTGTATCGACGCGAAGCGCTGCTGGGCTGAACGCGAGTCAATTTCCCAGGGCGGTCTTTTTCCGGATCGGATGCACGCCTGGCGGCAGCGCGTCCGTACGGTGCTGCGCCAGCAGCGCGCGGTAGCGGTAGATCTCGTTCGCCGTGAATTCTCGCGCCTCCACTTCGAACCGGTTGTCCCAGTAACCGCGGCGGAAACATTCCGCGAGATAGCTGCGGATGGTGAGCTCGCCCGTGCCCCACTGCCGCAACACGTGGAAGTATTCGTGCAGCAGCAGCGGACCATCGGCGAAGAACTCCTTGCCGCTGCCCCGCAGGTAGATGCAGTTGCGCCGCGTGGTCGCGATCGCGCGCATGTGGAAACGCACGTAGATGCTGTACTGGATCACCTTCACGTGACCCACGGGTTGGCCGAACAGCGTTTCGAGCGCGTTCTGCACGTCCTTCGGCGGATGGCAGCGATTACCTAACCACATGTCATTTCCCTATGCAGAACGAGCCGAAGATGCGTCCGAGCAGATCGTCGGCGGTGAATACACCCGTGATCTCATCCAGCGCCTGCTGTCCCTGACGGAGCTCTTCCGCCACGAGTTCGCCGGCCTTGTGTTGCTCGAGCTGACGCGCCGCGTTTTCCACACATTCGCGCGCGCGCGCCAGGGCCTCCAGATGTCGACGCCGCGCGGAGATGCTTCCGTTACCGGCGGACTGAAAGCTCACGCTCTCCTTCAAGTGTGTTCGCAACGCATCGAGACCTTTACCAGTGCGCGCCGACACATGTACTCGCGGTGGCCCCGAGATGGTGTCAGCCACCGGGAGTCCGCCGCCGAGATCGATCTTGTTGAAGATCAGGGTCACGGGCACGTCTGCGGGCAACCGCTTCTTCTGCGACGCAAATGCGTTGCCGTTCGGATCCGCCGCGGTGTCGATGACGAACAACACGCGGTCCGCGCGGGCCATCTCGGCCTGGGCGCGCCGCACGCCTTCGGCTTCGACCACATCCGCGGAGTCGCGCAGACCGGCGGTGTCCAGCACATGCAGCGGGAGGCCGTCGATATCGATGCGTTCACGCAGCACGTCGCGTGTGGTGCCCGGGATGTCGGTGACGATGGCGGCGTCGTAGCCGGCCAGGCGGTTGAGCAGGCTCGACTTGCCCGAATTCGGCTGGCCCGCGAGCACCACGGTGATGCCATCCCGAAGCAGGCGGCCCTGGCCGGCCGCGGCCGCGACGCCGTCGAAGTGTCCGCGCACGGTAGCTAGTCGCTCGTGTAATTCCCGGTGTTCGAGAAAATCCACCTCTTCCTCGGGAAAGTCGATGGCGGCTTCCACGTAGGTACGGAGGTCGATGAGGGCATCGGTGAGCCCCTGGACCATGCTCGAGAACTCACCTTGCAGCGAGCGCATGGCCGCGCGCGCGGCTTCACGAGATCCTGCGTCGATGAGATCGGCCACGGCCTCTGCCTGCGTGAGATCGATCTTGTCGTTGAGGAACGCGCGCTCGGTGAACTCGCCCGGCCGCGCGCGCCGCGCGCCGAGTTCGACGCAACGTTCCACGAGCGCTTCGACGATCACGGGGCCCCCGTGGCCCTGCAGTTCGAGTACGTGTTCGCCGGTGTACGAGTGCGGGCCGGCGAAGAAGATCGCGAGACCCACATCGATGGGTTCGCCGGTCTTGTCCAGGAAGCGGGCCAACGTGGCGTGCCGCGGCTGCGGCAGTTCGCCGACGAGCGTCGCGGCGATCTCGGGCGTCCTGGGCCCCGAGACCCGCACGACGCCGACACCGCCGCGTCCGGGCGGAGTCGCCGCTGCCACGATGGTGTCGATGTGCGTCATAAAGCAGCTTCCCGCTGCCTCGGAGTCTAGTCGTTCCGTGCGGTGCTGCCGCGCGGCGATTACTTACGCTTCGCCTTGTCCTCGGCGGCGATCTTCCGGTTGATGTTCCACTGCTGGAGGATCGACAGGCCCGTGTTCGTGACCCAGTACAACACCAGGCCGGCGGGGAACAGCGCGAACATCACCGAGAACACCACGGGCATGAACTGGAAGATCTTCGCCTGCATCGGATCCGGCGGCGGCGGGTTCAGCTTCTGCTGGAACCACATGGCCACGCCATTGAGAGCGGGCAGGATGAAGTACGGGTCGCGCGCCGACAGGTCGTTGATCCAGCCGAAGAACGGCGCCTGGCGCATTTCGACGCTTTCGAGCAGCACCCAGTAGAACGCCAGGAATACCGGCATCTGGATGAGCATGGGCAGACACCCCGCCAGTGGGTTCACCTTCTCCGTGCGGTACAGGTCCATCGTCGCCTGGCCCAGCTTCGAGCGGTCGTCCTTGTAGGTTTCCTGCAGGGCCTTCATTCGCGGCGCGATCGCGCGCATGCGCGCCATCGAGCGGCCTGCCTTTTCGGACAGCGGATAGAAGAGGAGCTTCAGCACGAAGGTCACGAAGATGATCGCGAGACCCCAGTTGCCGACGACCGAATGCGCCTTGTCGATGAGCCAGAACAGCGGCCGCGCGATCAGCGTGAGCCAGCCGTAATCGGCGACGTGGTCGAGCTCGGGGTTGAGGGTGATGAGCTGCTTCTGCAGCTTCGGACCCACGAACACGTTTTCCTTGAGCACGACGCGGGTATTGGGCGCGACGGTGTCCGCCGGGCCGAAGGCGCCGAGGATGTATTGCTGGCCGGACACGTTCAGCGAGTAGTCGTAGGTCTTGTTCGCGTCGGGAACGATCACGCTCACGAAGTGGTGCTGCATGCCGGCGAGCCAGCCGCCGGCGACGGGCGGGAAGTCCTCGATCCGAGCGGGCTTCTCCACGTCGAGCTTGTGGTACGTGTACTTGTCGCTGCCCTTTTCCTTCGACCAGATGGCGGGCCCGCGGAACGCGAAGCTCTCCACCTTGAACATCGACGTTTCCTTGGGCGGATCCGTGCGGACGATGCGCGCATAGGAATGAGCCACCCAGGGTGCAGCCGACTGGTTGTCCACGGCGTATTCGATGCCCACCTTGAACATGCTGCGCGTGAAGACGAAGGTCTTCGTGACCGTCACGCCCTGGCCATCGGTCCAGGTCAGCGGGACACGCAGCTCGTCCTGACCGGCGGCCAGCGAGTACTTCTCGGCGGCGCTCGAGTACACCGCCACGTGCGAGGGACGGGCGTCGTCGGGCTTGTTGCCCGCCAGGCCGGTCTGGAGCACGTAGTTAGTGGCCGGGTTCGCCGTGTCGAACAGGACGATGGGTTCCGGCTTGCCCTTGACCACCGGGTAACCCGGCAACTCGGCATACACGAGGTTGCCGCCCTGGCGATCGATGTCGATGACCAGCACGTCGGTGACGACGCGGATCTTTCCGGCGGAAGCGGCTACAACCGGCGCCTCGACCGAAGGGGTGGCGGGGGTGGCCGCAGCCGGTACGGCGTCTGCCGTCGGAGCAGTGGTTTGGTTCGCCTGTGGGACAGCGGTTGCTGCGGAAGGGACGCTTGAAGCAGCGGTGTTACCGGCGGCGGCTGCAACCGCGGCAGCATCCGGCCGCGGGGCGTAGTCCATCTGCCATTGCGAGTAGTTGATCCACAGGGCGAGCGCCAGGCCCAGCCACAGGAAGACGCGAATGTTGTTAGTCATGCGAATGCTTGGAACACGCGGGGACGGGATCGAACCCGCCTTCGTGCCAGGGGTGACAGCGGGAGATACGTTTGACGGTGAGCCAGGCGCCGCGCACGGCACCGTGATGCTCCACGGCCTCGAGCGCGTAATGCGAACACGAGGGATAGAAACGGCAGCTCGGCCCGAGCAGCGGGCTCAACACCAGCTGGTATGCGCGGATCAGGATTTTGAGGACGTGGCGCATGAGCTGATGACGCGTTTCCAAAGGGTCGCGAGGCTATCACGCAAGGTGGTCGCCGGGACTTCACGCGCGGGAAATTTTGCCGCGACGACGATGTCGACCGACGGCAGATCATGCTGTGCGAGCCGGAAGCTTTCGCGGATCACGCGGCGCAGCCGATTACGCGCGACGCCCGAGCCCGCGGTTTTCACTGCGACGGCGAGGCCCACGCGCGCGTGCGCGAGGCCATTGGCTTTCACACGAAGTGCGAAGAAGCGATCGTCGATACGACGACCGCCGGCGTACACCGAGTCGAACTGGAGCTTGCTCCGCAGCCGCAGTTCCGCGCCGAAGCGAAGCGGTTTTCCAGGCTGCATGAACGGCGCGCGAGTGACGCGCGCGAGCGCCCTTTAGGGAACGATCTTCTTGCGGCCCTTGGAACGACGACGCGCGAGGACTTTGACGCCTCCCGTGGTCTTCATGCGGGCGCGGAATCCGGTGGCGCGTTTGCGCTTGATCTTGCTCGGCTGATAAGTGCGTTTCATGATGATCGGCCCTTCCGCCTGATCTCTCGCAAAAAAGGGCGGGAAGGGTACGCAGCCGGGTATGCGGGTGTCAACAATCCTCTCCAGAAAGACACTCCGAAAAGCCGGACGGAACGGCTAGACTTCGACCCCCTTTTTTCCCGCCACCCCCGACACAGGCCACCGTGACAGCAGCGACTCGCGAAATCACGCCCGTGGACGGCAGCACGCTGTGGGCGCGCTGCGTCCAGGCGCTCGAAGGCGAGTTGCCCGGCGAGCACTTCAACATGTGGGTGCGGCCGCTGCAGGCCGTCGAGAGTGACGGCGCGCTGAAGCTGCTGGCGCCCAACCGGTTCGCCGTCGATTGGGTGAATGCGCACTTATTGTCACGTCTGGGCGAAATCGTTCGCCGCTTCGTCGAGGGCGACGCCCCCATCGTCACGGTGGAGGTCGGGTCCCGTGCACCCGAGCCCGTGCGGGCGGTCGAGTCAGAGACGAATGGCGCCGCCAGGCCCAAGCGCAGCGAAGGCATCGTCGTCGGCGTCCGGTTGAATCCGGACTTCACGTTCGCGGGATACGTCGAAGGCAAGAGCAACCAGCTCGCGAAGGCCGCGGCCGTGCAGGTCGCGGAGAACCCGGGCCGCGCGTACAACCCGCTGTTCATCTACGGCGGCGTGGGCCTTGGCAAGACGCATCTCATGCAAGCCGTGGGGCACGCGATCAAGGCGCGCGATTCCGAAGCGCGGGTGGCGTACATCCACTCGGAGCGTTTCGTGAGCGACATGGTCATCGCGCTCCAGCACAACAAGATGAACGAGTTCAAGACGGCGTATCGCTCTCTCGACGCGCTGCTCATCGACGACATCCAGTTCTTCGCGAACAAGGATCGCTCGCAGGAGGAATTCTTCCACACGTTCAATGCGCTGCTCGAAGGTCAGCAGCAGGTGATCGTCACCTGCGATCGCTATCCGAAGGAAGTATCGGGGCTCGAGGAGCGTTTGAAGTCCCGCTTCGGTTGGGGACTCACGGTGGCGATCGAGCCGCCGGACGTCGAGACCTGCGCCGCGATCCTCATCGGCAAGGCGCAGGCTGCCAACGTGCAGCTTCCCGAAGAAGTCGCTTTCTTCGTGGCCAAACGCATCCGCTCGAACATCCGCGAGCTCGAGGGCGCGCTCAAACGCGTGATCGCGAACTCGCGATTCACGGGCCGCGCCATCACGCTGGAATTCACGAAGGAAGCGTTGAAAGACCTGCTGACATTGCAGGCGAAATTGATCACTATCGAAAACATCCAGAAGACGGTGGCCGACTACTACAAAGTGCGCGTGGCCGATCTACTCTCAAAACGCCGCAGCCGTTCGATCGCCCGACCGCGCCAGGTCGCCATGGCTCTCGCGAAAGAACTGACCACGCACAGCTTGCCGGAGATCGGCGATGCGTTCGGCGGCCGCGACCACACCACCGTGCTCCATGCCTGCGGCCGCATCAAGGAACTGCGCGTGGCCGAGCAACGGGTCGGCGAGGACTATCAAAACCTGTTGAGAACCCTGACGGGTTGACGGGGGAAAACTTGTGGATGGTTTTGTGGACAATTTCATCCACAGGTCGCGCACATGAGATCAGCAGCCTGTGGGTAAAGTGGTCCATAGGCGAATGACGATACAAGGGACTGATGGGGATGAGGTTTTGGAGTAATCCCCGTCTTCCACAGGCTCTATAACTGCTACTACTGAATTTAAATCTTAAGAACAGAAGGCAATCGGCATGAAGCTCACCGTGACTCGCGAGCAGATCCTCGCTCCTCTCCAGAGTGTCATTGGCGTCGTGGAACGCCGGCAGACCATGCCCGTGCTTTCCAATGTGCTCCTCGCCGCTCGGAACAACCGCGTGAGCCTGACCGGCACGGATCTCGAGGTGGAGCTCGTGGCTTCCAATGAAGCCCAGGTGCAGCAGCCGGGGGACGTCACTGTTCCGGGTCGCAAATTGCTGGACATCTTTCGCGCTATCCCGGAGAAGACGACGGTAACGATCGCAACTGAAGGCGAACGTGTCTCGATCAAGGCGGGAAAATCTCGTTTCACGCTCTCCACGCTCCCGGCCAGTGAGTTTCCGGTGGTTGACGAGATCAACGCCCAACAAACGTTGACCCTCGCCCAGGCGGATTTCCGACGTTTGATCGACAAGACTCACTTTTCGATGGCACAGCAAGACGTTCGCTACTACTTGAATGGACTGCTGCTGGAAACGGATAACAAGACGCTTCGCGCGGTCGCGACCGATGGCCACCGACTCGCCCTGTGCGAGGCGGAGCTCGAGTCGAAGGCCAAAACCAACCAGCAAGTGATTTTGCCGCGTAAGGGAGTTCTCGAACTTCAGCGCATATTGGGCGGAGATGGCAGCGTGGACCTCGCGATTGGAACAAACCACGTTCGCGCCCAGATTGGCGACATTCGTTTCACTTCGAAGTTGATTGATGGTCGTTTCCCGGAATATGGTCGCGTGATTCCCGCGAATCCGAGCAAACTCGTGGAAGCAGACCGCGAGGGCCTGCGCCAGGCCCTTCAGCGCACCGCCATTCTTTCGAACGAGAAGTACCGTGGTGTTCGCGTCAACTTGAAGCCGGATGTCGTCACGATCCAGGCTCATAACCCTGAGCAGGAAGAGGCAGAAGACCAGGTCGAGGTCTCGTACAAGGGTGACGAGGTCGAGATCGGCTTCAACGTGACTTACCTCCTGGACGCGCTCGCGGCCGTGGACTCCGAGAAGGTGGTTCTCGGTCTCACCGACGGAAATAGCAGCTGCCTGGTTCGTTCCGCCGGTGCCGCCACGTCCAAGTACGTCGTAATGCCGATGCGGCTCTAAGCCGCCGCGGCATCGAGTGGACGATGCCTCTGGGTGAACTCCGGGTCGAGAACCTCCGCTGCGTCCAATCAGCGGAGCTTCAGTTCTCGCCGGAATTCAATCTCATCGCCGGCGAGAATGGCGCCGGCAAAACTTCCATTCTCGAGGCGATCTTCCTGCTGGGCCGCGGGCGATCTTTTCGCACCCGAAGCACCGAAAGACTGATTCGCTACCAGCAGTCCCGGCTCACCGTTTTCGGGAGGACGGACGATACGCCGCCGTTGCAGGCCGGCGTTGAAGTCAGCGCGGATGGCGGTACGCGAGCCCGGATCAACGGGGAAAACGCTCAGTCGTTGCTGGAGCTCTCGGGGGTGCTACCGGTT
>JBKPPO010000283.1:0-10791 GCA_046733635.1 Pseudomonadota bacterium
CGTCAGATGTGTATAAGAGACAGGCGCAGGACATCCGCCGTGCGATGCGCATCGTGCGTGCGCGGGCCGGCGAGTGGAAGATCGACCCGCGGCGCATCGGCGTGATGGGCTGGTCTGCGGGTGGCGAAGTCGCGGCGATGGTCGCCTATCCACCTGTCGAGGGGGTTGCGAACTCCGCGGATCCCATCGAGCGGGTCAGCGCCCGGCCGGATTTCCAGATCCTCATCTATCCCGGACCGCTGGGCATTCCGGAAAAGATTCCTGCGAACGCCCCGCCACTGTTCCTGCTGGGTGCGGCCGACGATGAATACGTGGCCGACGTGCTGTTCGATCTCACGCGTCGTTATCGCGAAGGCGGCGCTACCGTCGAGACGCACATCTACGCGCAGGGTAAACATGGCTTCAATCTGGGCCAGCGCTCCGAATACGTGAGCATCCGGCGATGGCGCGATCGCCTCGGCGAATGGCTCGAGGATCGCGGCTATCTGCGGTCGGTGAAGTAGATGGACTTCTCGCGCACGCCGGCCTCGCTCGCGATCCTCGGCATCATCCTCGCCTTCAGCGCACTCGCGCTCTGGGTGTCACCGAAGCTCCTCCTGCGCAATCTGCTGCGTCCCTACTGGATGCTCAAGGAGCGCGACTACAGCACGTTGATCACGAGCGGATTCATCCACGGCGACTTCGGCCACCTGCTGTTCAATTCGCTGACGCTGTTCTTCTTCGGCCCGAATCTCGAGGCGACGATCGGCACGGAGCGCTTCATCGCGCTGTATTTCGTGGGCCTGCTGATCAGCAGCCTGGGCACGGTCTACAAGCAGCGGAACAATCCGGACTATGCCGCGCTCGGCGCTTCCGGTGCGATCCTCGCCGTGCTGTTCGCGTACATCGTCTACTACCCGACGCAGATGTTGTACCTGTACTTCGCGGTGCCGATTCCCGCGGTGTTGTTCGCGTTCGGTTACCTGGCCTACAGCTATTGGGCGTCGAAGAACCGGCGCGACAACATCAACCATGACGCACATCTCGACGGCGCGATCACCGGCTTGGTGTTCGTGGCCGTCACGGACCCCGGCGCATGGGGCGACGCGTTTTCGCTGATCGGCGGCTGAATGGGGTCACTCCCCATTTGCTAGCAAAATGGGTCAGACCTCATTTCAAAACCAGGAATAGTTGAACGAGATGCTGATGCGCTCGGTCACGGTCGGGTTCGGCACCACCTCGTGGCGCAGCCAGCTCTCGAACAGCACGAGGTTCCCTTGCTCCGCCGGTATCGTCACCCACACCTGGTTCTCCCGCTTCGCGCGCGGCTTGCGCGGCGGCGCGGCCATGAAGCGGTCCAGGCGCGGATCCTCGAACTTGAGGCCGGAACAGCCGCGCGGCGTACGCACGTAGTAAGTCCCCGAGAGCGTCGCCAGCGGATGCAGGTGCAACCCGTGCACCACCTGGTGCGACATCACGTTGATCCAGCAGTCCGTCATCACGAGCCTGCGTCCCGCGAGGTCGAAGTCCAGCGCCTTCGAGAACGACTTCACGTGTCTGTCGATGCGCTTCTCGAGCGCTCCGAATGTCGGCGACATCGTGTGCATGCGCGCGAGCGAGCTGTAGGACGTGTACCCGCCCGGATAGTTAGTCAGTGACCAGGCCTGCCCGGCGCGATCCTCGGCCGCGATCTGCCGGCATTCCCGCAGCAGCCGCGTGTTCAGCTCATCGGAGACTCCGCGCGAGATGCGCGCGGTATAGACCTTCGTCGGAAAAAGTGAGGCGGCTGGCATGACGCGCGTCGGATGAACCCTGGTTGGCCGTGAAGTCGCGCGACTATACTCCCGCCCGAATTCCAATGAAGGGGACCCCATGACCAAGACTCTCATGACAGGAAGCATGGCCCTGCTGGGCGCGATGCTGCTCGCCACCGGCGCACGAGCCGACACTCACAAGCTCACGAAGCTCTGGGAAACCGAAGCGGCGCTCAAGGTGCCCGAAGCCGTGCGTTACGACGCGAAGCGCAAGGTCCTGTACGTCTCCAACATCGATGGCGAGCCCTGGGCCGACGACAAGAAAGGATCCATCGGCAAAGTGGGACTGGACGGCAAGGTGATCGCCGCGGAGTGGATCACCGGCCTCTCCTGCCCGAAAGGCCTGGTGCTTTCCGATGATGGCAAACACCTGTACGCCGCCGATGCCGGCGGAATCGTCGTCATCGACATCGAAGCGGGCAAGATCAAGGACAAGATCGCCATCCCCGAAGGCGTGCAGCTCAACGACCTTGCAGGGGATGGCAAAGGCACGCTGTACGTTTCCGACTCGAAGGGCAAAAAGGTCTTCGCCGTCAAGGACGGCAAGGCCTCCGTGCATCTCGACGAGTCCGTGCTCAAGGGCCCGAACGGCCTGCTCGTCCAGGACGGCAAACTCTACGTGCTCGACAACAACTCTCTGAACCTGGTGCAGCCCGACAAGTCGCTCAAGGTTCTCGCCGACGGCATGCCCGGCGGCACCGATGGACTCGAACACGTGAAGGGTGACGAGTTCCTCGTCTCCGTGTGGAGCGGCGCCCTCTGGCACATCAAGGGTAGTGAGAAGCAACTGCTGTTCGACGGCAAGGCCGTGAAGACCAGCACCGCGGACATCGGCTGGGATCCGGCTAACAAGACCGTGTTCGTGCCCACGTTTTTCGCCAACACCATCATCGCATTCAAGGTGGACTGAGCCCGGGTCGGAGTCGCGTTCGGGGCCCGTGTCAACGGGCCCCTTCCCGGTTTTGCGTATTCCGGGTTTCCCTCGATCGCCGCCCCACTGTGAGCGATCGCACAAATGCGCCGAAGTGGACGGCCCTATGTCCACTGACAGCTCAGTAAACCTCCCGACCTGCCGACACCGGATACAGGAGTACTGACCCCTGGCGCGCCCTCGCGCGGAACATGCACCCGGAATTCAAGACACAGCTGGCGCGCGCCTTCGGCCTCGCCTCGGAAGCCGAAGTCTGCGATCTGCTGGCGCGTTTGCGCTCGGGCGGCGACGTGGATGCGCAGCTCTTGCGCCGGGGGTGCCTCGCGCTGGTCGAACACCTGGGTGAAGAGCGAGCCGCCGCGGCCGAGCGTGACCGGCGCGCCAACCTCGCGCTCAAGGCCGCCGAAGTCAGCTGCTGGGACTGGGACCTGACCAACCGCGAGATCTTCCTCGACCAGACGTATTTCCACTGCCTCGGCCTGCCCCAGGGCGAGCGCACACTGCCGATCTCCGAGCTGCATGAACTCGTGCATCCCGACGATTTCGAGCCTTTCCGCCAGGCGACACTGGACGCGATCACCGGCAAGTCTGCAGGCCTGCATTTCCAGCATCGCATGCGTCATGCCGACGGGCGTTGGGTCTGGCTCGAGACCAGCGGCAACGTCACGCAGCGTGACGAGCAGGGCCGCGCGCAGCGGCTCACCGGCACGCAGACCAACATCACCGAGCGCAAACAACTCGAGCGCGCGCTCTCGAACACCCTGCGCGTGATGCGCGCGCTGCTCGAGACCATGCCGCTGCCGGTGATCATGCGGGACACCGAGCGCCGCGTGACACTCGTCAACGCCGCCTGGGAAAAGATGCTCGGCATCCCGCGCCAGGAGGTCATCGGCCGGCAGATAGAGGCCTATCCACGCAAGGTGCTCTCGGACAACCACCGGCAGTCCGACGAGGAAGTGCTGCAGCACAAGAAGCCGCTGCGCTACGAAACCGTGGTGCACGGCGTGGACGGCACCGATTACGACGTCATCGTCGCCAAGACCCCCTTGATGGCCGACGACGGCACGGTGACCGGTCTCGCCGCCGTCATCACCGACATCTCCGAACAGAAGCGCATCTCCGAGACGATCGAGAAGGCGCGTGTATCGGCCGAGGCCGCGGTGATCGCCAAGTCGCGCTTCCTCGCCAACATGAGCCATGAGCTGCGCACACCGCTCAACGGCGTCGTGGGCATGGCCTCACTACTCGAGAACACCGCGCTCGACGCCAAGCAGCGCCGTTTCGTGCGCACGCTCAAGACGTCCGCGGAAGCGCTCATCACCCTCATCAACGACGTGCTCGATCTCTCCAAGGCCGAAGCCGGGAAGCTGGAACTCTCGCGCGGCCCGTTCGATCTGCGTCGCGAGCTCGATCAGGTGGTGGGTCTGTTCAGCGCGCGCGCCTACGACAAGGGCATCGAGATCTCCGCACACATCGGCCGCGATGTTCCTCCCGTCATCAATGGCGACCCCATCCGGTTGCGGCAGGTGCTCGGCAATCTCGTCAACAACGCGGTGAAGTTCACGGAGTCCGGCGCGGTGCTCCTGTCCGTGACCAGCGCTACTTCGGGTGATTCGCTGGCCGCGCTCGAATTCTCGGTCACCGACACCGGCATGGGCGTCGCACCCGAAGAACAGAAGCGGATCTTCGACGCTTTCGAACAGGCCGATGGCAGCGTCACGCGCAAGTTCGGCGGCACGGGTCTGGGTCTCGCCATCAGCCGGCAGCTAGTCGACCTCATGCACGGCAGCATGGGTGTGCAGAGCGCCGTCGGTCACGGCAGCCGCTTCTACTTCCGGATTCCCGCCGGTGTACCGCGAGTCGAACTACCCGCCCCTGCCCCCGCGTCCGATCTCGGGGCTGTCGTGATAGGCCTGCATCTCGTGATGCAGCCCGCCGTGCGCGACGTGCTCTCGCGCGAGTGCGGCCGGATCGCCTGCGTGGATTCGGTCGAGGCGGCGATCGAAGCGATCGCGGCGATGCCACCGCGCGTGCACAGGCTGCGCGTGATCATCGACTCCAACGTCACGGGCCGGCTCGAACAGGCCGTGAGCAGCATCCGCTCGGCCGCCCAGGGGCTTCAGCTCGAGGTGGTCGCGTTGCTGCCGCCCGACGCTGACGCCACGCCGCCCGCCGGCGTGACGCGTTGCCTCGTGAAGCCCTTGTCCACGCCCGATCTCGTCACTCAGGCCCCCGCGGCGGATACCGCGCAAAGCGTGCTCGTCCGTGCGCTGCCGATGCGCGGCTCACGCGGACGTGCGCTGGTCGTGGAGGACAATGCGGTGAACCAGGAAATGGCGCGCGCCATGCTGGACATGCTCGGCTTCCATGTCGTCACCGCGTCGAACGGCCAGGAAGGCGTGATCGCGGCGGCCGCCGATCCTGAGCTCGATCTCATCTTCATGGACTGCCAGATGCCGGTCATGGACGGTCTCACCGCGGCGCGAGCGATCCGCGCGTCCGAGCGGCAGGATCGTCGCGTACCCATCGTCGCGCTCACGGGCAACGCCATGCCCGGCGACCGCGAGGCCTGCGTGGCCGCAGGCATGGACGACTACCTCGCCAAACCCTTCTCGCTGAGTGCGCTCCGCACCATGGTCGAGAAGTGGTCCAGGGCTGCCTGACTACTTCGCGCGGATCGTGCTCATCTGCCGCGCGTGCGCGGAGATGATGCGGATCGTCGACACGTCGCTGTCGAACACGCAGTAGAGCCCCTGCGCCTCTTGCGGCGGATCGCCGACGAAGCTGTCACCCGGCTTCCACATGAAATCCGGATTCTTCGTGCGGCCCGCGCCGCCCCAGGCCCAGAAGTTGGAGCCCGCGATCGCATCGCCGGCAGCCGCGCGTCTCGCCAGCAGCTGGAAGATGGATTGATAGAACCGGTCGCGGTGACTCACCGCCGCGGCCGGCTCGAACGAGCCGCCATCCCGGTTGATGCCGAATTCCTCGAGCACGATGGGCTTGCCCATCTGGTTGGCCGCGTCGATGTGCCAATCCAGGTAGTCCTTCATCTTGACCCAGGCCGCATCGTGGGTACCCGCGCCATCCTTGGGATTGAACCAGCCCCAGTTCGGCGCCCACATGTGGTACGTGAGGTAGTCGATGTTCTTGCTGACGTGTGACTTCACGAACAGATCCTTGCTACCGGCCGTGCCCATCCAGCCTTCGTTGCCGGTGCTCACGAGCTGCTTCGGCGCGAGCTTCTTGATGAACCCCGCGGTTTCGTCCTGCCACTTCACGAACACGTCGAAGTGCGGCTTCGCATTCGCATCGCTGCCCGGCCGCGGTTCGTTCGCCAGTTGCCAGGACATGATGGTGGGATCGTTCGAGTAGGCACGACCGTTCACCGAGTTCTTTCGGCCGATGAGCTGCCTGATCGTGGCGCGGAAGGTTTCCTGCGCGCGCGGCTCGCGATAGAACGACGCGGAATTGTCCATGAAAGCGTTCCAGTCGCCAGTGACGTCGGGATCCACGACCGGCTTGCCGTTGTACCAGGCCACGTACTGCGACATACCGCCCGACCATTGCCAGAAGTTGTTGAGATACAGCACGGCTTTCATGTCGCGCTTGGCCATCTCGTCGAGCAGATAGTCGAGGCCCTGCCAGAGCGTCTCGTCGATCTTGCCGGGGCTCTGGATGACGGATGGGGTCACGGCGCGCTTGAGCGTGCTCGCTTCCGAGATCGCCAGCACCCGAAGGTTGAGGATGCCCTGCGAGGCCAGTTGGTCGAGCTCCTTGAGCAGCCGGGCGCGGTCGCCGCCTTTGCCCGGTGACGCGAGATACATGCCGTACCAGACATTCGCGCCAGCGAAGTAGTAAGGCTTGCCGTCGAGCTCGAAGTGTTTGCCCTTGACCTTGACGAAGCCGGATTGCGCCGGCGCGGCGTGAGATTCGCCGGCCCCGAAGCCAGACAACGAGACGGAGCACGCCGCAATGGCGGCGATCAGGAACTTGCGCATGTCGACCCCCTTTGCCGCGATGTTAGCGCGGCATCGAAGGGTGAGGTCAATCGATGCGCGCGCGCAGTCGATCCCGCACCGGCTCGATCCGCGGCTCTCGCGGCTGTGTCTCGAGCCATCGCCGCGCGGCGGCGGGGTCGTCCGCAGCCCAATGCTGCACCAGGCGATCGAGCGTTCCGTCGCGCAGGCCCACGTCGAACTCGAGCGCGAGGGCAATGGCCTGCAGCGGATCCACGGGAGCCACGGTATTGAGTGCAGTCAGCGCGCTGGCCTTCTGTTCCACATCGTCGAGCGATTTGATCCACGCGACCGCGGCACGCGCATCGCTGCCGATCCAGGATTGCGTGAGCTCGGTGCGCAGCAGGTCGCGCGCCGGGCCCGGCTTCTGCCGCGCCACCAGGTCGACCAGCCGCTGCGGCTCCACCTGCAGCAGTTCGGGCAGCAGGAACACGAACGCCGCCTCGCGCCATTGGGAGTCACGGGAATTCACGGCGTCCTGGATCGCTTCCTCGAGGCGCGCGGGATGCTCCCGGGCCTCGCGCTCGATGTCGGCCTCGGTGGGCATGGTCTCTTCGACGTCGTGGTAGATAGGCGATGCGGGCGGCGGCGGCGTGGGCTTGGGCCAGACGCGGCGGGGCTCGCGCGCCTGGATCCAGCAGGCAGCGCCCAGGGCGACCAGAGTGGCGGTGATGAGGGTGATCGCTGAGATTTGCTTCATGAAATTGGCAACGTCCCCGTCGCGTGTACGAAAAAAGAAAACGGGCAACGTCTCCGTTGCCCGTTCAGTTTACTCAGACGCGTGTGAGCTTCAGTTACCGGGAGTGCCACACGCGCCTGACGGGGTATCGCATCCACGCGTCAGAAGAAGCTGATCGAGGACGCATGGTGACGTTCCCATGTGAAGTGCGCCATACGCACCTCCCGCAAGCGTTGCGACAGCTTGTTTGTCGGACGTCACCGACTTCCGTTGCCGCGCTCCAGCCACTGTCGCGCCGCATCCGGATCGTCCATCGCCCACATCTGGATCAGATAGTCGCGCGTGCCATCGTCACGTCCCACGGAGAATTCATCCGCGATCTCGAGAGCCTGCAGGGGTGACTGTGCCGCGAGAGTGCGGACGGCCACGATCGCTGCCTCCCCGCGATCCTCTGGCGCCAGGCCATGCATCCACCGTGCGGCGCCGTCCCGATCGTGCTGCACCCACCGGCGCACGAGCTGATCGCGCAACTCCGCCCGTGACGGAGACCGGTCGCGATCGAGCAGCGTCGCCGCCGCCGCGGGATCCAGGCGGAGCAGTTCGGGCAGCAACACATTGAAGGCGGTCTCGCGCATCGCGGGATCCACGGCCACCATCGCGCGTTCGATTGCCTGCAGGGTCTGGCGGGACGGGTCCGCGACTGAAGGAGGCGGCAGGGATCGCGCCTCCCGCGTTTTTGACGCGCTTGGCCAAGGCGTTTGAGCATGCACGGTATCAAGCATTTCCGGCGATGCCTCTTCGATGGACCAATACACTGTCCCCACCGCGCCCAAAACGAGCGCGGTGAGGACCGATGCGTGTTTGCTCAGGGCGCGCTGCACGCGTAGCCGCTGGGCAACTGCGTGTTGCCGTTCGGCCGACGTACCTGGAAGCCGAACGTGGTGCTCCCACCGGCACTCAGATTGCCGTTGTACGAGGCATTCCGCGCCGTCACGGTCTGGCCGCTGACGGTGATCACCGAGTTCCAGTTGCCAACGACCGCGTGATTCGCGGGTAGCGTGAACGTCACCGTCCATCCCGTGATTGCGGAAGTTCCGGTATTCGTCACGCGCACGGGCTCGATCACATAACCCTCGTTCCATTGGGTTTGGGTCGTCGCCGTGGCTGAGCAGCCGCCGCCCGGTGTCGTCCCGGTCTGCGTGGTCGCCGTCACCGTGTTCGACACCGAAGAGAGATTTCCGGCGGCGTCGGTCGCGCGCACCTGGAAGCGGTAGGTCGTGTTCGCGGCGAGGGATGTGCTCGTGAACGAGGTCGACGCGGCCGTTCCCACCTGGGCGAAGCTGCCGCCGCTCGTGCCCGGCGCACGCAGCACCTGGTAGCCCGTCACGGCCACGTTGTCGGTGGATGCGGTCCAGGCGAGCGACACCGAACTACTCGTAGTCGACGACGACACGAGTCCCGACGGTGTGCTCGGCGGCTGCGTGTCGACCGGCGGCGGTGTGCCGCCCGACACGTAGTTCTTGAGCCAGGTCAGCGCGGGCCGCTCCACGCCCGCGCTGCTGATCAGCCCAGTGCCTTCGCGCCAGACCTGCCCCACGATGTAGCCCCAGAGCGTGATGCCCTTGACGCTGCTGTGCGTCCAGAACGCGGGAAACACGTCCTGATACTTCGCGAGCTGTCCCGCATCCGTGTTGCCTGCGACGATGTCGAGCTCCGACACCCAGACATCCAGACCCAGCGTGGCGTAGTCGTTGAGCATGGCCGTCACGGCGCTGCCGGTCATGTTGTCCACGTTGAAGTAGTGAGCCTGGATGCCGATGCCGTCGATGAGGCCTCGATCCTTGAGCAGCTGGATGATGGACTTGTAGGTGGCCCGGACGGGCGGATCGTTCTCCGTGCCGTATTCATTAATGAGTAGTTTGACGCCGGGACACGCCTGGCGCGCGATCTGGAACGAAGTGATCACCCAGTCCCATCCCGTGGCGCCGTCGCCGCCGAGCGCGGCCTTGAACGGCATCGCCGTCTTGATGGGCTCGTTGACCACGTCCACCGCCCACATGTTGGGATATCGCTGGCACGCGAGCTGGATCCACTGCTCGATCTCCGCACGTTGTTGCGCCGGCGTCAGGCCCGAGCCGGTGATCCAGCCCGGATACTGGGAACCCCAGACGAAGGTGTGGAATTTGAACTTGAAGCCCCGAGCCTGCGCGAAGTCGTAGGCCGCATCCGATTGCGACCAGTTCATCGTGTTTCGCGTGCCCTCGACCGAGCCCCACTTCGTGGAGTTCTCGGGCGTCACCTGGTTCCAGTATGTGGCGAAGTTCGACGGCACGCTGCTGCCGGTGACGTTTCCGACGAACTTGTCTTTCCCCGCGGCCATCTGCGCGCCGGCTTGTCCCGAAAAGCAGGCGAGCGCGAGCAATCCGCCTATGGCGGCTGATTTGCTGAACATGATTGTCCCCCTCTGGGTGTGGCTGACTTCCGTGTGTCGTGCGTCCTTTCCGTGGACGACGCGGCGACGATACGCCCGCTGTTAGCGATAACGCAATTTCGGATTCGCGCTGCGGCGCTGCAATACAATCCACGCGATGAATCGCACGCTCATCATCATTGGAGTGGTCCTGCTGATCATCGGCCTGCTCTGGAAGCCGCTGTCCGCGCTGCCCTTGTTCCGCCTGCCCGGCGATTTCATGATCGACCGTCCCGGGTTCAAGTTCTACTTCCCGATCACCAGCATGCTGCTGATCAGCGCCGTGGTGTCGTTCATCCTGTGGTTGTTCAGGAAGTGAGCGGCGCGGGCGAACAGCTTTTCTAGTTAGTTATTAGTTAGCCACGTGGGATCGCCGACGACGCGCGTGCGATGGATATCGGACCACGTCATGGGTGACCAGATCGCCCCCGAGGCGTTCCGCGTCTCAGGCCCACCCCAGTAATCGCGCCGCGGCGAGGGCAAACAACGTAGTGAACGTGGCCGGCAGATAAACGTTGGAATTCAATCGAGCCCCGGTGTGCTGTTCTTGTTCTTGTTCTCGTTCTTGTTCTCGTTCTTGTCGAGTCCAGTCTGGGCCTGTTGAACGACGTCGACTACCGGTGTCTGCCCGCACCAGGCAGAAAACGAGACTTTCTCCCGGCCAGCGCTCAGCCAGCGATGAAGAGATTCCTGGTCACCAGGGAATCGGGTGTGGCCCTAGCCAGGCGCGTCCGATGCCGGGATCGCGCGGTCGGCGAGGAATAGCGAGCACCGAGGAGCCGGCGTACATGCGCGCGGGAACAATGGCCCTTTCAGCGTTACCGCTTCAGATGGAGCGCGCATAGCCGGCGACGAGGGCACCCCCCATTCTTCCTTTCCATGGGGGGTGCTCGCTCCTGACG
>JBKPPO010000284.1:0-19548 GCA_046733635.1 Pseudomonadota bacterium
GTCCATGACCTGTTGCAGATGCGCATAGAAGCGCTCCATGTCCGCGCCGGGCGCGAGCGGCACCGCGAGTTCGGACAACGGCCGCGCGCTCGCGGGAGACCCCGCGGCGCGGAAGAGTTCGTAGGTGGTGAGCTGCACGGCCATCGCCAGATTCAGCGACGGATACTCCGGATTCGCGGGGATGCGAATGAGCAGGTGCGCCAGCGCCAGTTCTTCATTGGTGAGCCCCGTGCGCTCGGCGCCGAACAGCACCGCGGCCGGGCCGCGCACGCTCATCTCGAATATGCGGGCGGCCGCGTCGTGCAGATCCAGCGCTCGGAAGTTCTGGTCGCGCGGGCGCGAGGTGGTGGCGGCGACGAACCCCGCGTCGGCCACGGCGTCGGTGACGCTATCCACCACGCGGGCGCGGGCGAGCAGGTCGTCGGCGCCCGAGGCGCGGGCGATGGCCTCGGGATGTGGAAACGCCTTGGGGCGCACCAGCACGAGGTCGGACAAGGCCATGTTTTTCATGGCGCGCGCCACCGCTCCTATGTTTCCAGGATGCGAGGGCTCCACGAGGACGATGCGAATGGCTTCGAGCGGCACGGCCTGTATGATAGCCGCCCTTTTTCGGCTACCCAGGCTCTCATGCAGCCCCTGCTCAACATCGCGGTCCGCGCCGCGCGCCGCGCCGGCGACATCATCGTACGGGCCATTCCGCGCCTCGATTCCCTCGAGGTCCATTCGAAGGGCCGCAACGACTACGTCAGCGATGTGGACCGGGCCGCCGAGGCCGACATCATCGAGACCGTCCGCCGCCTGCATCCGGACCACGCCTTCCTCGGCGAGGAGTCCGGCGCCTCGGGCGAAGGCGACGTGGTCTGGATCATCGATCCGCTGGATGGCACCACCAACTTCCTGCATGGCTTTCCCACCTTCGCCGTGTCCATCGGCGTGCAGGTTCGCGGCCGCATGGAGCACGCCGTGGTGTTCGATCCGATGCGCCAGGAGATGTTCACGGCTTCGCGCGGCGACGGCGCTCAGCTCGATGGCCGCCGCATCCGTGTGAGCAAGCAGACCACGCTCGAAGGCAGCCTGATCGCCACCGGGTTCCCGTTCCGCCAGGATTCACCCTGGCTCGACGAATATCTCGCGATGCTCAAGAGCGTGTTGCTCAAGGCCTCCGGGTTGCGCCGGCCCGGCGCGGCGGCGCTGGACCTGGCGTATGTGGCCGCGGGCCGCGTCGATGGATTCTGGGAGATGGGCCTCAAGCCCTGGGACACGGCCGCGGGCTCGCTGCTGATCACCGAGGCGGGCGGCCGCATCGGCACGCTCACGGGCGGCGACTACAAGCTGAGCGGCAACGTCATCGCCGGCACGCCGAAGGTGTACGCCGCGCTGATCGCCGAACTCGCGCCGCACGTGCCCGCCGGTCTCGAACAAGCCTGAAAAAGACAAGGGCCGCCCGGTCGCCCGGGCGGCCCTTTTTTTTTCGAACTAACTACTACTTCGCAGCCGTCTGGTTGCGCAGCGGGCTCTTCCAGTACGCGTACGAGAAATACAACGCGACGGCGCCCAGCAGGAACCACATGAAGAACAGGCGGATGTGGTTCTCGACGCCGATCCAGGCCAGCACGAAGCAGGCGATCACGCCGAGCGCGGGCAGCACGGGATACAGCGGCACCTTGAAGTGACGCGGCAGGTCCGGACGCTGCTGACGCAGCCAGATCACCGAGAAGCACACGAGGCCGAACGCCACGAGCGTGCCCACCGAGGTGAGATCGCCGAGGTAGTTGATGTCGAACACCGCGGCGGCGAGCGACACCACCGTTCCCACGATGATCGTGTTGATCCACGGCGTCTTGAACTTGGGGTGCACCTTGCCCAGCACCTTGGGCAGGAGGCCGTCGCGCGACATGGAATAGAACACGCGCGTCTGGCCGAACATCAGCACCAGCACCACGGAGGACAGGCCCGCGATGGCGCCGATCTTGATGAGCTTGGCGAGCCAGCTCCATTCCGATCCGAAGGTGTCGACCGCCGTGGCCACGGGCGCCGCGACGTTGAGCTTGGTGAACGACACCACGCCGGTGAGCACCGCGGCCGTCAGCATGTAGAGCACGGTGCAGATGATCAGCGAGCCCAGGATGCCGATGGGCATGTCCTTCTTCGGGTTCTTCGCTTCCTGGCCCGCGGTCGAAACCGCCTCGAAGCCGATGTAGGCAAAGAAGACGATCGTCGCCGCGCGGATCACGCCGTCGATGCCGAACTGGTTCTCGACGCCCGTGGGCTCGGGAATGAACGGATGCCAGTTGGCCGAGTTGATGAAGAACGCACCGACGCCAATGAACAGCAGGATCACCGTGACCTTGATCGCGACGATGATGTTGTTGACCGTCGCGGACTCGGATACGCCGAGGATCAGCAGGATGGTCACCGACAGCGTCACGAACACCGCGGGCAGATTGAACAGCGCGGTGACCACCGAACCGGCGGGCAACGCCACTGTCGTGGCGGCGGGCAACTGCACGATCGAGCCGGCAGGCACGTTCACGACGGTGCCGGCGGCGAGGTCGCGCAGCATGCTCGTGGACGGATCGAGCACCTTGGTGGCGTCGAGCAGCGTGGCCGTGGTGGCGCCGTCGACGGGAACGTCGATCGCGTTGATGAGCGCGTAACCGCCCTCCGCCACCGGCTTCACCACGTCGTACTGCGCGATGGTGGCCGTGAAGGCGCCGGAGATCGTGGCTGTTCCCTGCGAGAAGAACTGCAATGCGGTGCCGTCAGCGAGCGACGCGGTGACGCCGTTGAGACTGACGGTCGGATCGGTCACGCCGATCGTGGCGATCGAGGTGACGACGATCTTTCCCCAGGGCTGCGTGAACTGCGCCGGGAGATCGAGGCCTATGTCATGCAACAGACTGACTGCGTAGCCCGACCACCCCACCGCGACCACCGACGCGGCCAGGGCATATTCGAGGATGAGCAGCGCGCCCATGATCCAGGCGCCGAACTCGCCCACCGTGGTGTACGAGTACGTGTAGGCGGATCCGGAAACCGGCAGCATCGAGGCCAGCTCGGCGTAGCACAGACCCGCGAGTGCACAGACCACGCCGGCGATGACGAACGAGAGGATGACCGCGGGACCGGCGTACTGCGCCGCCGCCGTTCCGGTGCGGACGAAGATGCCCGCGCCGATGATGCAACCGATACCGAACAGGACCAGGTGGATCGGTCCGAGCGTGCGTTTCAGTTCGCCATGCTCGAACTCGGTCTGAACCTGTGCAATGGACTTGGTACGCCAACCCATCGGAAGACCCCGCAATTCTTATAGTGGGGCGCAGTGTAGGGAGGGAGCCCGCGTTAAGCCAGCGGGACGCGAGCTCAGCCGCCTTCGGTCTCGTCGCTCTTGCGCCGGCGCTCATCAATGAGGCGCCGCAGACGGATATTCACCATTTCGACGCCCACCGAGAACGCCATGGCGAAGTACAGGTAACCCTTCGGTACGTCGAAGTGGAACGCGTCGGCGATCAGGACCACACCGACGAGGATGAGGAACGCCAGCGCGAGCACCTTGATGGTCGGGTGACGCTCGATGAACGCACTGATGGAGCGCGCCACCAGGATCATCACGAGGATGGCGAGCACGATGGCCGCAACCATGATGGGCAATTGGTCGGCGAGACCCACGGCCGTGAACACCGAATCGAGCGAGAACACGATGTCGATGATCGCGATCTGCACCACGATGGCCGTGAAGTTCGAATACACCTTGGTCTTGCGCTGGTGGTCCTCGGTGCCTTCGAGCGTGCCGTGGATCTCGGTGACGCTCTTGGCGAGCAGGAACAGGCCGCCCAGGAACAGGATGATGTCGCGACCCGACACCCCTTGATCGAAAACGGGCAACGTGAACAGCGGTTTGGTGAGGCGCGTGAGCCAGACGATCGAGAACAGCAGCGCGATGCGCGTGAGCATCGCGAGCGCGAGGCCGACGACGCGGGCAGTCTCGCGTCGCTCCGGCGGCAGGCGGCCGACGAGGATCGAGATGAAGATGATGTTGTCGATGCCGAGCACGATCTCCAGCGCGGACAACGTGAGGAACGTTATCCAGGCATTGGGATCGGTGAGCAGCTCCATCATCGGATGAAATCGGCCTCGTTACGGCAGTTCGTCGATCGGATCTTTCTTCTCGACCGGGAACACGTGTTCCGCCTTCAGGCCGAACGACAGCGCCACCGAGCTCGAAATGTAGATCGAAGAGTAGGTGCCCGCGAGCACACCGATCAGCAGTGCTTCGGAAAAGCCGCGTAGGGCTTCGCCGCCCAGCACCAGTAGCGCGACGATGACGATACAGGTGACCACCTTCGTCATGATCGTGCGCGACAGCGTCTGGTTGATGGCGTTGTCCAGCGTCTGGTCGGACGCCAGCCGGCGGTTCTTCTCGAAATTCTCGCGGATGCGGTCGAACACGATCACGGTGTCGTTCAGCGAATAACCGATGACGGCGAGGATGGCCGCGACGACGGGCAGGTCGAACTTGGTCTGCGTGACCGAGAACACGCCGAGCACCAGGATGGGATCGTGCAGCACGGCGAAGATCGCGCCCACCGACAACCGCCACGTATGGAAACGCAGCATGATGTAGATGGCGATCAGCACCAGCGTGACGGACAGCGACACGATCGCGGCGTAACGGAGCTCGTCGCCCACTTGCGGCCCGACCACCTCGAGGTTGGAGATAGTCACGCCGGGGTCGAGTGCGCCCAGCGCCGTGGCGAACTTCGGCCGGAGTTGCTCCGCCGTCTCGCCCGTGGTCTGCAAGCCGATGGAGACGGTCTTGGAGTCACCGAGGTAGCTGACCTGCGGCTCGTGGAAACCTGCGCCTTCCACCGCGGAGCGAACTTCTTCGATCTTCACTTCTTTCGGGTAGATGGCCTCGACCGCGATGCCGCCCGTGAAGTCGATGGCGAAGTTCAGGCCCTTCATGAAGAAGGACGCGAACGACACGATCATGAGCACGGCGGAGAGCGTGTACCAGACCTTCCTCGTCGCCATGAACGGGAAGTTGGTTTTTTTCTTGAAGAATTCCACGGTCGCCCCTTTAACCGATCGACAGCTTGGCGACCTTGCGATTGCCGCCGAACATCAACGTGAGCAATGCGCGCGATCCCATCAGCGCCGTGAACATCGAAGTGAGGATGCCCAGTGACAGCACGATGGCGAAGCCCTTGATGGCGCCCGTGCCGAACACGAACAGCACCACACCCGCGATGAACGTGGTGACGTTGGAGTCCGCGATGGCGGAGAACGCCTTCTCGAAGCCCGCCTTGATGGCCGCCTGTGGCGACACACCGTTGCGCAGTTCTTCGCGTATGCGCTCGTAGATCAGCACGTTCGCGTCCACGGCCATGCCGACGGTCAGGATGATGCCGGCGATGCCGGGCAACGTGAGCGCGGTCTTGAGCATCGACAACAAGGCAGTCAGCACGATCACGTTCGCGATGAGCACGAGGTTCGCGACCACACCGAACAGGTGGTAGTAGATGATCATGAACGTGAACAGCGCGGCCATGCCGATGACCAGCGCGCGCACGCCATCCTCGATGTTCTTCTCGCCCAGCGAGGCCGTGACCACGCGTTCGTTGACCACGGCGATCGGCGCGGAGAGCGCGCCGCCTCGCAGCAGCAACGAGAGCTCACGCGCTTCGTTCATCGTGAGGCCGGTGGTCTGGAAGCGGTTGCCGAATACACCCTGGATGGTGGCGACACTGATGACGCGCTCTTCCTTGACGTCGCGCGTGGTCTCGGTGCCGTCGGGATTCTTGACCACTTCGCGGCGCTGCTCGATGAACACCACGGCCATGGGCTTGCCGAGGTTCGCGCGCGTGTTCCGCAGCATCTCTTCGCCGCCGGCGCTGTTCAGCGTGACGTCCACCTGCGGCCCGCTCTGGCCGGTGGTGGCGGTGGCGTTGGTGAGCTGATTGCCCGTGACGATGATGTCGCGCTTGAGCAGCACGGGGCGGCCATCGCGATCGCGGTAGACCTTGGCGCCGATGGGCGCGCGGTCTCCGGGCAGCAGCGGGCGCGGATCGACGAGGCGGTATTCGAGGGTGGCGACCTTGCCGAGCACATCGCTGACTTCGGCCGAATTCTGCACGCCGGGGAGCTGCACGACGATGCGGTTCAAGCCCTGGCGCTGCACGATGGGCTCGGACACGCCGAGCGTGTTCACGCGATTGCGCAGCGTGGTCACGTTGGCGGTGATGGCGAAATCCTGGCGCTCGCGGATCTGCTGCGGCGTGAGCACGCAGTCGACGGCGATGCCGCTGCCGACGTTCGCATCACGGCACGCGAGGTCCGGCTGCGCGCGACGCAGTGAATCGCGCACCTTGCCGCGATCCGCGCCCTGCGGCAGCAACACGCGCAGTCCGTTCGGGATCGGCGAGTCCAGCGTGAGCGTGCTGATGTCGGTGAACGCGACTCCGTCCTCGCGCATGGTGCGGCGGAAATCCTGCTGGTAGCTGTCGAGCAGGTTCGCGACCGCGCCGTTCACGTCGACTTCGTACAGTAGATAGAGGCCGCCGCGCAGGTCGAGACCCAGCGGCATGGCGCGCAGGCCGATGGCCTGCATCCAGCGCGGCGCGCGCGACGCGTACGACATGGCGCTCACGTAATCGCGCGTGAGTCCGTTCGCCTCGTTCTTGACGAAGTCGCGCGCATTGAACTGCGCCTGGTCTTCGGAGAAACGCAGCGTGACGTTGCCGCGGTCGAGTTCGATGCTGTCGAAGACGACGTTGCCGTCGCGCAGGGTCTTCTCGATGTTCGCGAGCTCGGCCTCGGCGATGGGGTTGCGGTCCTTGCGGGCGATCTGCAGTGCCAGATCGTCGCCGAAGACATTGGGCAGCGCGAACAACAGCGCGACCACCAGCACCACACTGACGAGGATGTACTTCCAGCGCGCGTATTCGAGCATCGTCGTGCCCTCAGGCTCCCTTGAGCGTTCCCTTGGGCACGATGGTCGTGACCTGGAAACGCTGGACCTTGATGCGCACGTTGTCGGCGATTTCAATGGTGAGGAACTGGTCGCCCACTTCGACGATGCGGCCGAGGATGCCGCCAGCCGTGACGACTTCGTCGCCCGTGGCCAGCTTGCTCAGCATGGCCTGGTGTTCTTTCTGCTTCTTCTGCTGGGGCCGGATGAGCAGGAAGTAAAAGATGACCACGAAGACGGCCATCATGATGAACGGCGTGGCGCCGGCGCTCGGAGGGGCTGCGCCAGCGGCTTGCGCCATGGCGTCGGGGATCAATGAATTCATGGAGTTAACTCACCCGTCACAAAAGAACGGCGCCGCAGTGTGCGGCGCGGGCGCGTATTTTGGCGGAAAAATAAATTTATGCCACAGAGACTTGCGTCGACTGCTCGGCGTAGCGCCGCGCCACGTCCGCCACGGTGCCCGACTCGATGCCCGCGCGGAGCTGTCGCATGAGCTCCAGGTAGTAGTGCAGGTTGTGGATGGTGTTGAGCCGGGCGCCGAGGATTTCGTTGCAGCGGTCGAGGTGACGAAGATAGGAGCGCGAGAAATTGCGGCAGGTATAACAGGCGCAGTCCGGGTCCAGCGGACCAGTGTCGGCCAGATGCGCGGCGTTGCGGATGTTCACCACGCCCCGTGAGGTGAACAGGTGGCCGTTGCGCGCATGCCGCGTCGGCATCACGCAATCGAACATGTCGATGCCGCGCAGGACGGCGGCGACGATGTCCATCGGGCGGCCCACGCCCATGAGATAGCGCGGGCGATCCGCGGGCATGTGGGGCAGCAAACCTTCGAGCACACGCAGACGGTCTTCCTCGGGCTCGCCTACCGCGAGTCCGCCCACGGCGAAACCCTTCCACGAAAGCTTCGACAGCGATTCCAGCGACGCCAGCCGCAGGTTGAGATGCATGCCGCCCTGGACGATGGCAAACAACTCGCCTTGCGGGTTCTCACCCTGCGCGACGTTCGCGTAGTAGTGCGCGTGGCTGCGCGCGGCCCAGCGCATCGAGCGCTCCATGGAGTCCCGCGCCTGCTGCTCGGTGGCCGGATACGGCGTGCAATCGTCGAGCGCCATCGCGATGTCCGAACCCAGCGCGAGCTGCGTGTCCATCGAGTCCTCGGGCGTGAGGCGCACGGGACTGCCGTCGATGGGCGAGCGGAACATCACGCCCTCTTCCGTGATCTTGCGCAGGCTCTCGAGGCTGAACACCTGGAACCCGCCCGAGTCCGTGAGGATGGGCTTCTTCCAGTTCATGAAGCCGTGCAGCCCGCCGTGCGCGCGCATGACCTCATTGCCGGGCCGGAGCAGCAGGTGGAAGGTATTGCCCAGCACGATGTGCGCGCCCAGCGATTCCAGCTCCTCGGGCGTCATCGCCTTCACGGTGCCGTAGGTACCCACAGGCATGAACGCCGGGGTCTCGACGACGCCATGGGCGAGCTGCAGACGGCCGCGGCGCGCCAGCCCGTCGGCGCCTAGCAAAGTGAACTCGGCCGTCATGCGGAACGCGCACCCGGCGCGGGAGTGATGAACATCGCATCTCCGTAACTGAAGAACCGGTAGCTGCCCGCGACCGCGTGCCGGTAGGCGTTCAGCACCGCCTCGCGACCGGCGAACGCGCTCACGAGCATGAGCAGCGTGGACTCGGGCAGGTGGAAGTTGGTGAGCATGGCGTCGACCACGCGGAATCGGAACCCCGGCACGATGAAGAGCGAAGAGTCCCCGACGAAGGGCTGCAGTTCACCAGCGCCCGCGGCGCTTTCGAGCGCCCTGACTACCGTGGTGCCCACCGCGATCACGCGGCCGCCGCGTGCGCGGGTCTCGGCCACGCGCCGGCAGGTCTCGGGGCTGACTTCCACGAACTCCGCGTGCATCACATGTGCGCCGACCGCATCGGTGCGCACGGGCTGGAAAGTGCCCGCGCCGACATGCAGCGTGATGAACGCGCGCTCGACGCCGCGTGACTCGATCGCCGCCAGCAGCGCCTCGTCGAAATGCAGGCTCGCCGTGGGCGCGGCCACCGCGCCCTGCTTGCGCGCGAACACGCTCTGGTAGCGATTGGCATCGGCCGAGTCCGGATCCCGCCGGATGTACGGCGGCAGCGGCATCTGCCCGAAGCGTTCGAAGTACAGCAGCGCGGGCTCGGGTAGTTCGATGACCCAGAGATCCCCGCGTTTGGCGACGATGCGGATCGTGCCGCCGCGGCTCTGCAGCGGCATGTCGGGACGCAGCGCCTTGCTGGCGCGCGCATGCACCAGCGCCTGGTTGCCTTCGAGCGGCCGCTCGAGCAGCACTTCGACCTTGCCGCCGGACTCCTTCAACGCGAACAGGCGCGCGGGGATCACACGCGTGTCGTTGAAGATCAGCAGATCGCCGGGCTTCAGGAATTCGGGGAAGTCGCGGATCTGGCGGTCGGCGAGCGCGCCCGTGGCGCCGTCGAGCGTGAGAAGCCGGCTCGCCGATCTCTCGGCGAGCGGTTGCTGGGCGATCAGGTCTTCGGGGAGGTCGTAGTGGAAGTCGGCGCGGCGCACGGCGGTGATTCTACCGCCATGGCCGCGCGACGATCTCTCGACGTCATTCGAAAATGTCAGCGCTCATTCGAAGCTGCCGGCGCCCGGCGGCGGCGCGGGCATGGCGGGCATCGCAGGCGTTGCGGGTTCCGGCGGCAGCGGCACGGCGACGGGCCCCGGTCCTTCGAAGTGGAAGAAGTCCGCACTCGGACGATCCGGCATGGTCACGGCCACGGTGACGGGCTTGCGTTGCCGCAGCACGGACAGGTTGAGCTTCTCGCCGGACTTGTAGGAACGCAGGATGCGCAGCGCATGCGCGCCGTCTTCGGGCTTGCGGCCATCGATGGACTGCAACACGTCGCCGTCCTCCAGCTTGAACGCACCGTCCTTCGGCGCCTGCACCACGAGCACACCTTCGTTGACACCGAAATACGCGCCGAGCTTCGGCGTGATGCTCGCGAGTTCGAGTCCTTCGAACTCACCCGGCAGGAAATTGCGGAAGGTATGGATCATCGGCGCGCCGCCGAAGCCACCGGCTCCCACCGCCGTAGCGCCCGCCTCCGGATGTGTCCTGAAGTACACGTTCCGCTGCGGCATGGCGCGCGCGATCACCACGTAGTCCTTGCGCTTCCCATCGCGCAACACGCGCACCTTCACCTTCTCGTCGGGTTTGACCTCGCGCATCTTGGTCACGAGCATGCGATCCGGAGAGGCGCCCGTGAGCTCGACGCCGTCGATCGCCACGATCACGTCCTGGTCGCGCAATCCGGCTTCTTCCGCGGGGCCACCGGGGCTCACCCGGATCACGCGGACGCCCTTGCCAGGATCCGAATCGATCTGAACACCGAGGATCGAGCGCTGCTCGCCCATGGTCTCGAAGCGCTGCATGGCCTGCCCGCGCGTGCGCTCACCCAGCTTGGTGGACAGTTCCGCCACTTCGCGCGCGGCCTTGTCGAGACGTTCGCGAGCTTCGGCCAGTTGTTTGCGCGCCTTGGCCTCGTCGGCTTCGGACTGCGCCGCGGCGCGCGGGGATTGCGCCTTCTCCACTTGAGCTGCAGCCGTGGCGCTCAGCGCCAGCAGGCAGATCGTCAACAGGGTTTTCATGTGTGCTCCGGGTCAGTAATTGGCGGCGACCATCTGGGCGTACCGCACCTGGGAATACGAATCGAATAGTTCGGCGCGTGTGCGCTCGAGCCGCTCCACGTCGGCCCCGGCCGAGCTCAGGCGCGCCACGGTGATGGCGTCGTCGAGATTCGCGATGTGGTCCTCGATCGCTGCGAGCGCCAGATAGTCGTCGGCGCGCACGAGCCTTTGCTGCGGCGGCGCTTCGTCCACGGTTTCCGTCAGGGCCATCGCGATCCCGGGCTCCCGCAGATCGAGCCGCCACGCACTCACGGCCACCACCGCCAGCACCAGCGCGCTCGCCATGCCGCGCGCCAGCGCCACGCGGCGCCGCGCGCGGACCTTGCCCGCCTCGTGGCGCGACAGCAAACCTGGGTAGTCGAACCCAGGCTCGGGATCGCGCGCGCTGGCATCCAGGCGCCGCAGCCGGCCGATGAGTTCACCTTCACGCATGTCGGCGGTATCCATCTCTCACTCCATCAGTGACGCGCCCAGGCCCAGGGCCTTCGGCGGTGTCAGGTCGACGCGCAGCCGCGCGTGTCCGCGTGCCAGCTGCGACTTGGAAAAACTCACGCTGCGATCGAAGCCCTTGGCGATCTCCTCGTGGGACCAGCCTTCCACGTCGTAGAGCCAGACCACGGTGCGCGTGACCGGCGAGAGCTTGGCGAGCGCCCGCTCGAGGTCGATGAGATCCGAGGTTCGCGTCTCGCCTTCCATCGGCAGCAGGCTGAAGTCGTCGCCGAAACTCTCGAGCGCCACGCGCGCGCGATTCCACGGCGAACGGAACGCCATGAGGCAGCGGCTCACGGCGATGCTTCGCACCCAGATGCCGAACGGCGCTTCGCCGCGGAAGTCCTCCAGGTGTTCGTACATCGCGATCAGCGTGTCCTGCAGGAGGTCGTCCGCCAGCGCACGGTGATTCACGAGCCGCCGGATCAGCGCCAGCGTGGGCGGGGCCACTCTCTCGAACAAGGCGCCGCGAATGGCGGCGTCCCCCGCGCGGGCCGCGGCCAGTTCGGCCTCCGTGATTTGGATTTCCGCCAGTTTCTGCATGGGTTCGAGTTTCCGGGACAGGGCTTAGATGCCCCTGGGTCGAAAAAGGTCGCGGGAATATTCGAGATCGTTGGCCACGGCGCGAATCGGGGCCCTATACTCCGCCCCCGCGCCGGGATGGCGGAACTGGTAGACGCGGCGGACTCAAAATCCGTTGCCCTTATAAGGCGTGTGGGTTCGATTCCCTCTCCCGGCACCAACTCTTTCCGTGGGTTACCAGCCCCGGGACTCCTCGATCTCGCGTTGCGCCTGCCGTGATTCACGGAAATGGCGGTACTGCTCTACCGAGAGCAGCGATTTCGCCATGGCGTCGAAGCGCACCTCCCGTCCCTTTTCGGACTGCAGTAACGCGGCTTGCCCTGCCTTGTCGCCGGGGGCGGGCAATCGCTCCGCAGGCGGATGGCGCTCGGCGTCGTCGATGACATATTTCAACCACTGCCGCCGCTGTTCTTCGCTCAATGGTGAAGGCTTGCGCGGGTCGGGCCCCACGGCGAGTTCGCTCGCGAGCTGATAGATAGTCTTGCGGGCATGCGCGCAATCCTCGAACGCGCGTAGCCTCTTCGCGGCGGCGTCCCCGAGAGCCGCGCGTATGCGCGTGAAGAACAGGCCATCCGCCTCGTCGAGTCTGCGGCCCATCGCCTCGACATCCATGTCGAGCGAGTTGGATTCGTAGGCGTAGATCTCGTCGCGGTCGGTCAGCGCGTCCAGGAGCTGTATCGTCCGGGCCTCGTCCAGCGCAGCTTCGGAGATGAAATCGGCATATTCAACGCGGGAATCGGCGCGCGCCTTGATGCGCAGATACCGCTGCACGACGGGCGAGACCTGCTTGCGCAATTCGTCGATCGTCGGTTGCGGGAACTCCGGGGGCGCGGCCACGCGTTTGCGTGGCGAGGTCTCCGCGGCGATCACCGGCGTGAGGCAAATCGACCACGAGGCCAGCGCGGCGAAGGAACACGCCGCGATCACTGAAACCCAGGTGCGCGTTTTCATGGCGACATGCTAAAACGAGCGCAACCCCGGACCCAGACCACTCATGAATTTTTGCAGCAACTGCGGCAGCCCCGTCACGATCGAGATCCCCGCCGGTGATCATTTCCCGCGCCATGTCTGTGGCAACTGCAAGACCATCCACTATCAGAATCCCAAGGTGGTCGTGATCTCCGTGCCCGAATACGAAGGGAAGATCCTGATCTGCAAACGCGGCATCGAGCCGCGATACGGCTACTGGGCGATACCCGGGGGATTCCTGGAGAACGGCGAAACGCTCGAGGCGGGCGCGGCGCGCGAGGCCTACGAAGAAGCGGTGGTCGACGTGGAGATCGGCAGCCTGCTGCTGCTCGCCAATGTCACGCACGCCAACCAGGTGCACGTGTTCTTCCGCTCCCGGATGCGCTCCCCGAGCTTCGGCGTCACGCCGGAAAGCACCGAGGTGCGGCTCGTGGAAATCGCCGACATTCCCTGGGATGAGCTGGCTTTCCCCAGCACCGAGGCCGCCCTGCGCCATTACGTGGCGGACCGTGCCGCCGGGCTGGAGCGCCACCACGTCGCTGAAATGCGCCGCCGATTCTGATCAGGCAGAATACCGGCCCCCAAAAACCGGTTCCCGGCGAGGTTCGATCGATGGCGTTCGTGGTGACGGAAGCGTGCATCAAGTGCAAGTACACCGATTGCGTGGAGGTGTGCCCCGTCGACTGCTTCCATGAAGGTCCCAATTTCCTCGTGATCGATCCCGAGGAATGCATCGATTGCACGCTGTGCGAGCCCGAATGCCCGGTGGAAGCGATCTTCTCCGAAGACGAAGTGCCGACCGGTCAGGAAGAGTTCAAGAAGCTCAATGCGGAACTGGCCAAGAAGTGGCCCGTGATCGCCGAGAAGAAGCCCGCCCCGCCCGACGCCAAGCAGTGGGAAGGCGCGCCGGACAAGCTCAAGCTGCTCGAGAAGTAGCCGCGCGGCCGCGCGGGCTAACTACATCTTCGCGTTCTTCAGGTACTGGATGAGCTCGCCGGGCGGCGAGTAACCGCCGAGCATCTCGCCCGACGCCAGGAAGATCGCCGGCGTGCCATCCACCTTGAGCTTGAGCCCCAGGTCGAAATCGCGCGCGATGATGTTCGAAGGGCACTTCGGCGCCTTCACGGCATCGCCCGCCTTCGCGCGCGTGAGCGCCTCGTTGCGATTCGCCGAGCACCACACCGCTTCGGCCTTCTGCCAGGACTCCGTGTTCGGGCCCGTGCGCGGGAAGAACAGGTAACGCACGCGGATGCCGAGTTTGTTGTACTCGGCGATCTGCGAATGCAGCTTGCGGCAATAGCCGCAGTCGATGTCCGTGAACACCGTGATCGTGTACTTCGCCGGTTCCTTGGGCGCGTACACGAGCATCTCGCTTTCGGGAACGGCTTCGATCATGCGCGAGCGGATCGCGCGGCGGCGGCGCTCGGTGACGTTCACGTTCGAATCCACGTCGACCATGTCGCCCACGAAGGCGTATTTGCCGTCGCTCGTGACGTAGGTGATTTCCGAGTCGTGCGAGAGCTCGTAGACGTCCTTGACGGGCGAGAGCCGCAGGTCTTCGAGCTTCACGCCGTCGAACTTCTTCATGAGCGCAACGCGCGGGTCCGCCTTGGGATCCACCTTGGCTTCGGCTGCGGGCTTGGTGTCAGCGGCTTTCGCGGGAGCGGGCGCCTGCTGAGCGAGCGCGGCGCCTGCGAGCGCCGTCAGCATCAGGACGGACAAGGATCGGAAGAATGTCTTGGGCATCGCGTGACTCGTGGCGGAACCGGCAGGGGTACGACCGCGTGCGAACCTCGAAGTTCGCGGCGCGAGCCGAGTCTAGCAGGAAGATCCGCGCCGGATGCCCGGAGCGCCTGGATCAGCCGCGCGGGTGATGCGTGCCGTGCAGCTCTTTCATGCGCTCGCGCGCGACGTGCGTGTAGATCTGCGTGGTCGAGAGATCGGAATGACCCAGCAGCATCTGCACCACGCGCAGGTCCGCGCCATGATTCAGCAGGTGTGTGGCGAACGCGTGACGCAGCGTGTGCGGCGACAGTTCCTTGTCGATGACCGCCTTGCGCGCATACCGCTTGATGATGTGCCAGAAAGCCTGGCGCGTCATGCGGTCGCCACGGCGCGTCGGGAACAGGTAGTCCGTGGTGCGATCGAGCAGGATCTCGCTGCGCGGCGCGCGGACGAAGTCCGTCAGCCAGCGCACGGCCTCTTCGCCGAGCGGAATCAGACGCTCGCGATTGCCCTTGCCCATCACGCGGATCACACCCTGGTTGGTGTTGATCTGGTTGTATTTGAGGTTCACGAGCTCGGAGACACGCAGGCCCGTGGCGTACAGCACTTCGAGCATGGTGCGATCGCGGTGACCCAGCGGGTCGGCGATCACGGGAGCGGCGAGCAGTGATTCCACTTCTTCTTCGGTCAGCGATTTCGGCAGCGAGCGGCCGATCTTCGGCATCGCGATCTGCGCCGTCGGGTCGTCCTTGATGACGCCTTCGCGTACGAAGTAGCGGAAGAAGCGGCGGAACGAAGAGAGTTGGCGAGCCGTGGAGCGCGGACGAGCGCCGGCTTCCACACGGAACGCGATGAAACCCAGCAGGTCGGCGCGAGTGGTCTTGATGATCGGCGTGCCGCGTTCCGCCAGCCAGCGCGCGAGCGCGGTCAGGTCGGCGCGATAGGCCGCGAGCGTATTCGCCGACAGACCCCGCTCCATCCAGACCGCATCGAGAAACTTCGAGACGGTGGCGTCAGCGGCGTCGGGGGCATGCGCTTCGTTCTGCGCTGTAGCTTGTTTGACCAAGACGTGATTGCCTTACTGCATATGCGGATTAACGCTTCACGCCAGTATGGATTCGGCATGGGTGCCGGGCCGTGATGACCTTCACAGGTCGGGAAAACCATTAACATAAAGAGAACCAGTTCACATGAGCGCCCCGGCGGACCCCGCCCAATAGCCCGGCATGACAGCGAATCAGACCCCCACACGGGCGCCGTGGCCGGCCGTCGTTTCCGTACCCTTGCGTTTCGTCTATGGGATCTACGCGGCGCTGTTGTTCCTGGTCGTCGCGATCACCGCCTTGCTCGGCGTGCTGCTGCTGCCCACGCTCGCGGCTCGCCGCGGCACTGCCCGCATCGCAGCAAGGTCGTTCTTCTTCCTGGCCGGCATGCCCCTGCGGCTGCGCGGCCTCGAGCACCTCCCTCCAGGCCAATGCGTGGTGGTGGCCAATCACGCGAGTTATCTCGACGGCGTGGTCATGACCGCGGCGCTCCCGGCGCGTTTCGGCTTCGTCATCAAGCGGGAGATGAACGACGTGCCGATGGCGGGGCTGCTGCTCCGTCGCATCGGCTCGGAATTCGTCGAGCGCTTCAATCGGCACAAGGGAGGTACCGACGCGCGGCGTGTGTTGCGCACGGCGGCCAGCGGGCATTCACTGGTGTTCTTTCCGGAAGGCACGTTCAAACCGGAAGTGGGCCTCGGGAAGTTCCACACCGGCGCGTTCGCGATCGCTGCACACGCGGGCTGCCCCGTGGTCCCGGCGGTGATCCTCGGGACCCGGCGGAACATGCCCGCGACCCGCATGCTGCCGCGGCCGGGTCCGCTCGAGGTATATTACCAGGCGCCTATCCACCCGGAAACGGCGCAGGCGGCCGGAGAAGATCCGGTGCTCGCGATGCGCGACCGAGCTCGCGCTGCGATCCTCGCCGAGCTGGGTGAGCCGGATATCGGCTAGCTACATGTGACGGCGATACTGGCCGCCCACGTCGTACAGCGCGCGGGTGATCTGCCCGAGCGAGCACACCTGAACCGTCTCGAGCAGCTCGGCAAACACGTTGCCGCCCGATGCGGCCACCTGCTGTAGCTTGCGTAATGCCGGTCCCGATTCCGCGACATGCCGCGCCTGGAACTCACGCACCGCGGCCACCTGCGCCTGTTGCTCTTCTTCGCTGGCGCGAAACAGCGGAGCCGCAGCCTGCTCCTCGTTCGCACCCAGAAAGGTGTTCACGCCGACGATGGGCAGCGAGCCATCGTGCTTTCGCGTCTCGTAATGCAGGCTCTCTTCCTGGATCTTGCCGCGCTGATACATGGTCTCCATGGCGCCGAGCACGCCACCCCGCTCGGCCAGCGACTCGAACTCCTTGTACACGGCCTCTTCCACGAGATCGGTGAGCGCCTCGATCGCGAACGACCCCTGCCAGGGGTTCTGGATCTTGTTGAGTCCCAGCTCCCGATTGATGATGAGCTGGATCGCCACGGCGCGCCGCACGCTTTCTTCCGTGGGAGTAGTCAGGGCTTCGTCGTACGCATTGGTGTGCAGCGAATTGCAGTTGTCGAAGAGCGCGTACATCGCCTGCAGCGTCGTGCGGATGTCGTTGAACTGGATCTCGCGCGAGTGCAGTGAACGGCCCGAGGTCTGGATGTGGTACTTGAGCATCTGGCTGCGCGGGCCCGCGCGGTAGATGTCCTTCATCGCGCGCGCCCAGATGCGGCGCGCGACGCGGCCGATCACCGCATACTCGGCATCCATGCCGTTCGAAAAGAAGAACGACAGATTGGGCGCGAACTCATCGATCTTCATGCCGCGCGCCAGGTAGTACTCGACGATGGTGAAACCATTGGCCAGCGTGAATGCGAGCTGCGTCACGGGATTCGCACCGGCCTCGGCGATGTGGTAACCCGAGATCGACACGGAGTAGAAATTCTTCACCTGGTTGGCGCTGAAGAACTCCTGCACGTCGCCCATCATTCGCAGTGCGAACTCGGTGGAGAAGATGCAGGTGTTCTGCGCCTGGTCCTCCTTGAGGATGTCGGCCTGCACCGTGCCACGCACGCGTGACAACGCTTCCGCCCGCAAGGCGGCGTATTCGTCCGCGGACAACGCGCCCAGCGCCACGAGATCCCGTCCGCTGGCGCCCAACAAGCCGAGCCCGCCGCCGTCATGGCCTTCCGGCAGGTCACCCCGGTAGACAGGCAGTCGGCTGCCCTTTGCGCGCAGTGCCGACTCGGCCTGCTCCCAGCGGCCCTGGGAACGCAGCGTGCTCTCGACGTGCTGATCGATGGCGGTGTTCATGAACATGGCCAGGATGATCGGCGCGGGGCCATTGATGGTCATGGACACGGACGTCGACGGCTTCACCAGCGAGAAGCCGGAATAGAGCTTTTTCATGTCGTCCAGCGTGGCGATGGATACGCCCGAGTTTCCGGTCCGGCCGAAGATGTCGGGCCGCGGATCCGGATCCTCACCGTACAACGTGGTGGAGTCGAAGGCGGTAGATAGCCGCGTGGCCTCGTGCCCGCGCGCCAGGTAGTGGAAGCGGCGGTTGGTTCGCTCCGGCGCGCCTTCTCCCGCGAACATGCGAATGGGATCCTCTTCCTCGCGCCGGTAGGGATATACGCCACCGGTGTAGGGATACGCACCCGGCAGGTTCTCGTGGTGCAGGAAATCGAGCAACTCACCCCACCCCTCGATGCGCGGCGGTACGAGCTTCGGGATCGCGTTGTGGCTCAGCGACTCGGTGTAGTTCTCGCCACGCACTTCCCTTCCGCGGACGGTGTACGAGTATTCGGGGGCGGTGACGCCCGACGAGCGGGCCGGCCATTCGCGCAGCAGCGCCAGCGAGTCCTGCCCCACCTGCGCGAGTGCGTCGTTGTAGGCCTGGCGTAGCGCATCGAAACCCGCGGCCGGTGCGGCGGCCGAAGGCATGAACGGCGCCGGCAACGCCGGGTCCCTCATCTCCTGCAGGGATAGATAGAGGCCGTGGGCCCGCCTCGCGGCGCGGGCGCGCGCATCGAGATCCTGGCGTGCCTCTCGACCCCGGCTCGAGATCTCCGCGAGATAACGCGAGCGCGCCGCGGGCACCAGGGGATCGCGCGAACGGAATTCGGTGGGCATCGCAGCCAGCGACGGGGCCGCATCCCGAGTCCAGCGCCCGGCAG
The DNA here is from genome assembly GCA_046733635.1 of Pseudomonadota bacterium. Classification (GTDB taxonomy): domain Bacteria; phylum Pseudomonadota; class Gammaproteobacteria; order Steroidobacterales; family Steroidobacteraceae; genus CADEED01. The sequence continues at coordinate 18,628 of JBKPPO010000284.1, forward strand.
CGCCACTTTCGCGATCCAGCGCCGCGCCCAACGCCAGGAACAGCCGGTTCACACCCGGATCATTGAAACGGCTCGCGATCGTCGGGAACACCGGCAGTTGCTCATCGCCGAGTTTCATCTGATCGGGATGATTCCGCCGCCATTGTTTGCGCACGTCGCGCAGCGCGTCTTCGGCGCCGCGGCGTTCGAACTTGTTGAGCACCACGATATCGGCGAAATCCAGCATGTCGATCTTCTCGAGCTGGCTCGCGGCGCCGTATTCGGCGGTCATGACATAGACGGAGAGATCCGCGAGATCGACGATCTCGGTGTCGCTCTGGCCGATACCCGCCGTCTCCACGATGATGAGATCGAACCCGGCGGCTCGATACAGCGCGATGACGTCGGCGAGCACCGCGCTGGTCGCCAGATGCTGGCGACGCGTGGCGAGCGATCGCATGAAGACGCGCGGCGACGCCAGCGAGTTCATGCGAATGCGGTCGCCCAGCAAGGCGCCGCCCGATCGGCGACGCGTCGGGTCCACGGCGACCACCGCGAGATTGCGGTCCGGGAAGTGGCGCAGGAAGCGCTGCAGAAGTTCGTCGTTGAGCGAGCTCTTGCCGGCGCCGCCCGTGCCGGTGAGACCGATGACGGGCGCGCGGCCCGAAAGTTCGGGCGTGGAGAGCCTCGCGCTCAACAGGCGCCGCAAGTCATCGGCTTCCGCGGAAGCATCTGCGCCGCCACCCTCGAGCAGGGTGATGGCGCGCGCAACGGCGCCGTGGTCCGCTGTGGACGGGATGCCGCTGACCGGCAGGTGCTCGCGGGAGCCTACGCGCGCGAACACGTCGTCGATCATCCCGGTGAGTCCGAGACGGCGGCCGTCCTCGGGCGTATAGATGCGCGTGACGCCATAGGCCTCGAGCGCTTCGATCTCCGCTGGAC
>JBKPPO010000285.1:0-25602 GCA_046733635.1 Pseudomonadota bacterium
GCGCTCTGCCGCGCGCGTTCTCTCAGCACCGGAGCCCAGGGAAGCTGCAACTTGTCCGCGGCGCGCAGCGCGCTGACCAGCGTGGTGATCGCGCGCAGGTTCATTCGGTGGTCCAGGTTCCGCAGGGACTCGAGCGGCTCCATGCCGGCGTGGATCTCGAGCGCCACGCGCTCCCAGGCGCGTCGCAGCGGACCGTCCGGCGCGCGATCGCCGCAGAGCGCGAGCGCCGCGACCCAACTACTGCCCGCCTCCATCGCCACGGCGATGAGGTCGAGATGCAGAGGCAATTCGTCCAGCACCTGACGTTCCACGCGGGATCGCAGCGCCTTGAGCATCCGCGGCGCGAGGATGAAAGCCAGTGCCGCCACCGTGCTGGCCGATGCGATTGCCAGCCAGATGGAATGACCAGACAACACGGCCGCTGCCAATACCGGCATCGCCGCAAGTGCCGCGGCCAGGCCGCGCGCCGCGGGCCACTGCGGCGGCGAGACGAGCCTGTCGAACTCGGCGCGCATCAACGCGTCGTGGATCTCGAGCCACCCGCGCAGGCCGAAGGCGCCCAACGGCACCAGCCCCGCTCCCAGCAGCAACAAAAGAAAAGTCGACTCCATTCAGATCTCCACCCGCGCGAGCCGCCAGAGCAGGACGCAACCGAAGATCTCGACGATCAGGAGCCCCACGCGAGCACCCAGCGGGATCTCGATGCCGATCGACTGGAGCAGCAGCGCCATGAGCGGCGGCGCGCTCGCCGCAAAGGCGCCGCGCCGCAAACCGGGTGCCGCGCGCGCCAGCATCTTGCGCTCGAACGCCACGCGGCGACGCAATCGCAGCGCGAGGCGCTGCGCGCAATCCGCACGCAAGTCCGGCTGCCCCGCGAATTCCTGCGCGAGCTTCAACACCACGGTCTCCGGGATTCGCAATCGCTCGAGCCTTTGTTCGACCGGAGTCTCCAGCGGCAGCGCCACCTCCCCGGCTTGCAACGCCGCTGCGTGTGCAACCAGCGCGTCCGCGAGTGCACGCATCTCCCGGCTGTGCTCGCGGCGGCGCCAGGCGGCCAATGCCGGCAACGCGATGAGCAGCGCCAGCGGCGGCCACACCAGGAACTGCCCGGCATCAAACATGCGCGCGCACCTGCTGCCAGAGCCAAGCGCCATAGCATTGCCACAGCCCGCTGAACAGCATGAAGACCGCGCCCAGCCACCAGGCCCTGCGGAAGAATCGACGCGAAGGGGTTTCGAGCGCATCCATGCACGCTCATTGCAACCGGGATCGCGTGAACTGTCAGCGCGCGAATGCCACGCGATCGATGTGAATTGCGGCTTGCCTCAGGCTTTCACGGCAGCGATGCGCCGCGAGTCGATCCCTTCGCGGTTCGCGGTCGTGAACACGTTGAGGTAGTCGGAATTGGTGAACGCCAGCTTCATGAACGCGACGCGGCCGTAACCTTCGCCGAATTGCACATTCGCCTGCTTGATGCGCACGGGTTGATAGAAGCTCGTCTGCGGCGGAGACGGCCGGCGAAAGCGGTAGAACAGGATCACGAGTGCGAGCGCCAGTCCCGCGCTGATGGCGAACAGATGCTCGGACATCCATAGCGGAAACGCAGTGTAATTACCCCACGCCAGCAAGCCGCCGAAGGTCACGCCAGTGACCACACCCCAGACGAGCAGTCTCGCGAACCAGCCCGACGGCCGGCGCCGCGTGGTCTTGCGACATGCGGCGCAGATGGGAATCGCGAGATTGAACGTGGTCTCGACACCGCCGATGCCGAAGTAGCGCGTCACCCGCGTGTCCTGGATTTCCGCCACGCAGTCGATGTCGCCGCAATTGCAGCAGAACGTGGCGGGAAAGTTCAACCCGGGCGGCTCGATCTGCATTTCATTTCATCGTCGGCATGGTGAATTCAGCGCCGCGTCCTCCGCCTTCGGGCCAGCGGCTCGTCACCGTCTTGAGCCGCGTATAAAAACGCACTCCTTCCATGCCATGTATGGCGTGGTCGGCGAAACTCGATCGCCGCCAGCCGCCGAAGCTCATGAAGGCCATGGGCACGGGAATGGGTACGTTCACGCCCACCATGCCGACTTCGATCTGTTGCACGAACGCGCGTGCGGCGCCGCCATCGCGAGTGAACACCGCCGTGCCGTTCGCGAACTCGTGCGAGTTCACCAGTTTCACGGCATCCGCAAGCGAGGGCACACGCAGCACCACGAGCACGGGCCCGAAGATCTCCTCGCGGTAGATCGTCATGGCGGGCGTGACCTGATCGAACAAACTACCGCCGAGGAAGAAACCGCTCTCGTGTCCCGGCACCCGGAGACCACGGCCATCCACCACGAGCTTCGCGCCTTCGCGCACGCCCGCATCGATGTAACCCACGACGCGCTCGCGATGCGCCGCCGTGACGAGCGGCCCCATGTCCGCCTCGCCGTTCTGCGAATGATCCACGCGCAACCCGCGCACGCGCTCCGCGAGCACGCCGACCAGCTTGTCGCCCGTACCTTCACCTACGGCGACCGCCACGGAGATGGCCATGCAGCGCTCGCCGGCCGAGCCATAGGCTGCTCCCAACAACGCATCGGCGACCTGGTTCACGTCGGCGTCGGGCAACATCACCAGGTGATTCTTCGCGCCGCCCAGCGCCTGTACGCGTTTGCCGTGCGCGGTACCTTCGCGCTGCACGTACTCGGCGATCGGGGTGGAGCCCACGAAACTCACGGCATCCACGCCGGGATGCCGCAGCAATGCGTCCACCGCCGTCTTGTCGCCGTTGATGATGTTGAACACACCGGGCGGCAGGCCCGCCTCCGCCAGCCACTGCGCCAGCAGCAGCGCCGCGCCCGGGTCGCGCTCCGAGGGCTTGAGGATGAACGTATTTCCGCAGACCAGCGCCACGGGGAACATCCACATCGGAACCATGGCCGGGAAATTGAACGGCGTGATGCCCGCGGCCACGCCGAGTGGCTGGCGCAGCGAATAACTGTCGACGCCCGTGCCCACGTCGGGCGCGAACTCACCCTTGGTGAGATGCGGCGCGCCGCAGGCGAACTCCACCACTTCGAGGCCGCGCGTGACTTCGCCTGCGGCATCATTCACGACCTTGCCGTGCTCGGAAGCGATCAGGCGCGCGAGTTCCGTGCGGCGCTGCTCGACGATCTCCTTGAACTTGAACATCACGCGCGCGCGTTTGAGCGCGGGCGTCGCGGCCCAACCCGCGAAGGCTTCCCTCGCGGCGCGGACGGCCAGATCCACTTCGGCGTCACTGGCCAGCGCCACCTGGGAAGCCACCACGCCCAGCGAAGGGTTGAAGACGTCGCCGACGCGGCCCGACGTTCCGGGCGCCGCCGCTCCCGCGATCCAGTGTGAGTACGTGCTGACGCGAGTGTTCGACATGCGGCGAGTGTAGCGCCCCGCCCCGGCGCCCGCGAATTCACTCATACTGTGGCCATGCAGAAGACGCCGAACGAGCGCGAGAAGCTCCTCGAGGACATCGAAAAACTGCTGGCCGAAGCGCCCGACGAGGCGAGCCGCCGCGATCTCGAACGCCTGCGTGAATCCATGAATTCGCCGCAGATGCGCGACATGGCACAGGCCATCGAGAACAGTCCGCCGCGCAAGGCGTCGGATCTGGTGTTGCTGTTCCACGTGCCTGCGCTGCCCATGGCGCTCACGGCTTCGGTGTGTGTGCTCGCGAGCGCGTTGTGCCTGTACGCGGTCATGCTCGCCTGGACGAACCCGCTCATCCTCATCGGCTCGCGCGTGATGAATCTATGGTTGATCGCCGCATTCTTCGGCGCGGTCACGGTGGCGTTCACCGCCCTGTCGTTCCGCCGCAGTTTCTTCGTGCGCATCGACACGGACGGCATGACGACACGCGCCGCGGGCCGGCGATGGCAGCATCTTCGCGTCGGCGGGGCGCGCTGGAAAGACATCCGGGCCGTGACCGAAAGGCCGGATCGCGTGCTCGAGATCCGGACGGCCGAAGGCGCCATCCTCGAAGTGCCGCTGAAGCTCGTGAACTACAAGGTGCTCAAGCATCACCTCGACAACATGGTGATGCTGTACGGGGATCGCTCGCCCGCGAACTAACGCCAGGCCGACGGCGTTTCGTTGGCGACGGATTCGGCCACTGCCTTGTCCGCTTCCAGCGGACGGATCTCGTAGTTCAGGCCGTACTGCATGCAAGGGTTCTGCGCGGCCAGCGCGGCGGCCTCATCGAGACTGGCCGCGAGGATGAACCAGTAACCGCCGATCCACTCCTTGGTCTCGACGAACGGGCCGTCGACGATGCCGGACCTGGACACGATCCTGCGTTCGAGCGTGAGGCGGCTGCCCATCTTCATGCGCCCTTCCGCCACGTGACGCTCTATCCACTCGTAGAACTCGTCGATGGCGCGTTGCACGTCGCGCGGCGAGGCGTCCGCGTCCCATTGTCCGCGCGAGAGCAGCAGGTATTCATTCGGCATCAGGACTGTCCTCTCGGCTCGTATTTCGCATCGGCTTCCGCCAACGCCTGCAGGTAACGCGACACCTTGGCGGGCGACGGGCCGATCATCCGGAATCCGTCCGGCAGGATCAGCGTGGGGAAGGCATACCGGCCGATGGAGCGCAGCGCCGCAGCGTTCTCCTTCACGCGCGTTTCGCAAGGCGGCGCCGGCTCCGGCGTCACGGTCTCGGGCGGTTCACGACGATGCAGCCGGCGGAACTCCTCCATGGGATGCGCGGTGCACATCGCGGCCTCGAGCTCGGCCCACGCGACGCCATCGAAAGACGATGGAATGAATTCGACGCGATAGCCGGGAGCGCCGCCGCCGTCGAGCCACTTCTCGATGGCCATGCAGAAGGTGCAGCGAGGCGCCGTGAAGATCTGCAACGGCACGCCCGACGAATCGCCTTCGACGTGACGCTCCGGCGCCGCGGCGGCCTTGCGCCATTGATCCGCGCGGACGGCTTCGGTCTGATATCGCCCCGCGACCGGTAGATAGGCCAGCACGAGCGCCACGATCATTCCGGCTTCGAGCAGTCGATTGGCGCCGAAACGGGCGCGCGGCGGCACCACCTGCCGGCGCAAGTACCACCAACGCAGCGCCGCCAGCATCAATGCCAGCAGCAACCACCAGCGCGCCTGGGCCACGGCCGCCGGCGCCGAGTACAACACGCGCAGCAAGAACAGCTCCACGCTCAGGCCTTCGACACCATCATCACGCCGGCGATGGTCACCGCACCGCCGACGAGCATGGACACCAGCAGCGGCTCTCCGAGCACCAGCACGCTGATCGCGACCCCGAAGACCGGCACGAGATTGTTGAACACGCTCGTGACCGATGCGCCTAGCTTCTTGACCGAGGTGTAGTACCAGACGAAGGCCAGCGCCGTGCCGAACACACCCAGGTACAGCAGCGACACCACCATCGGCAAATCGAAATGCGTGGGATGCAGCGTGTCGAAGTGTGGTGCCGCCAGCAGCCCGAGCAGCAGCGTGCCCCAGAGCGCGGCATAGTTCGTGGCCGCGAGCGGCGTGAGACCGCCCATCACCTTGCGGCCGAGGATGGTGTACACGGCCCAGGACACCACGGCGGCAAACATCAGCAGCTCGCCCATGCCCACACCGCCCGTGGCAAAGCTCGTGAAATCCCCGCGCGAGACGACGATGGCCACTCCGAGCAACGCCACGCCGACGCCCATCCACCGCCGCGCACCGAGTCTTTCCTTGAGCACCACGGCCGAAATGGCGATCGTGATCGCGGGGTTCAGCGCGATGATCAGCGCCGCGCGGCTGGCCGGCAGACGCGCGAGCGCCCCCATGAAGAAGAGGTTGTAGGCGAATACGCCCAGGCAGCCCAGCACGAACGTCCCTGCCCACTGCGCGCGCGTGAGCCGCGGCAATCCGCCTTCGAGCACGAACGCCGCGACGAGCAGCGCCACGCAGGCCACGACATATCGCGCGAACGAACCCATGAGCGGCGTCAACGTGGCCACGACGATCTTGCCCGCGACGAACGTGCCGCCCCAGATCGCCGGCACGGCCACGAGCCGCGCGAAATCGGCCGGACGTGCCGCGGCGAGACTCACTCGTCGCGGCCCCAGGCCACGAAGTTGCCGTTCTTGAACCCGGGCTTGCCGTACCGGAACCGCGCGCCATCGAGCGTGGTCATGCGGCCTCCGGCCGCCACGAGAACCGCATGGCCCGCGGCCGTGTCCCATTCCATCGTGGTGCCTACGCGTGGATAGACGTCGGCCTGCCCCGAGGCCACGAGGCAGAACTTGAGTGACGAGCCGATGGATCGGAACTCGGTCACCGGGTAGTTGGCGAGGAACGCGTCGGTCTCGGGTGTGCGATGCGAACGCGAGCCCACGGCAACGAGACCGCGCGGCGGCCGGACCCGCGCGCTGATGCCCGAACCCATCGCCGGCATGGTGCCGTCGGGATCGGAACCCATCTGCCCGGCGCGTTGCGCGCGGACATCGCCCCAGAACAATTCGCGGCGCGCCGGTGCGAACACCACGCCGAGCACGGGCTCGCCGTCTTCGATGAGCGCGATGTTCACCGTGAACTCGTCGCGGTGACTGATGAATTCCTTGGTGCCATCGAGCGGATCGACCAGGAAGAAGCGGCTGCCCACCTGCGGCACCTTGCCCGCCGCCACGGATTCTTCCGCGACCACGGGGATGTCGGGTGCGATATCCGCCAGATCTTCGAGGATGATCTTTTCGGCGGCTTCGTCGGCCACGGTGACAGGAGAGGCATCGGCCTTGTCGCGCACGGCGAAATCCGTGGCGTACACGGCCATGATGGCGCCGCCCGCGCGCTGCGCGGTGTAGATCAGGGACTGGAGCATGGCGTGATGATAACCCTAGGCCTGACGAGAGGCGGTGAGGGCCTGGCACAACTGCCGTACGTCGGCACGCGCGAATATCTCGCGCGCGCTCTCGGTCATGCGCCGCGTCCAGTTGGAGTATTCGCTGCTGGTGCCCGGAATGTTCACGGGCTCGAGCATGCCGATCATGTCTTCGAGCTGCACCGTGATCAGCGCGGAACCCGTACGTCCGAGGTACACGTGGATCGCACGCGCGAGTAACGAGGAATACGCCGGCGCCGGCGGCGCATGGTCGGACATCTCGATGCTCTCGTCTTCTGGCCAGAGCTTCTCGCGGCGAAGCGCGCGCAGAAGCCGCTGGCGTTCCTTCGAACGCTCGGCTCTCGCCTGCGTGCCCATCGAGGCATCCACATAGAAACCCAGCTTCTCCCAGAGTTCGATGTCATGGCCTTCCCACCACCCTCGCAGCGTGGGCAGATCGTGCGTGGTGACCGTCGCCAGCGCGCGGCGCACGTAGTCGGCAGGCGCGACGAATTCGCCCTGCTGCTGCTCGAACATCACCACCTTGTAGTGATAGACGCCGAACTCCGGCAGTGCCCGACGGATCTCCTCGGGCACCACGCCCAGATCCTCGCCGACGATGAGGCATTCGTTACGCTGGCTCTCGAGCGCGACCACGCCGAGAAGGTGTTCGAGTGGATAGTGCACGTAGCCGCCGTCCACGGACTTGAAGCCGCGCGGCACCCACCACTGACGGAACAGCGCCATCACGTGATCCAGCCGCAGAGCCCCGCAATGACGCATGCTCGCGCGGACCAGCGCGGCGAATGGCGCATACGCCGCGCGACGCAGCGCGCGAGGATCCTGCGGCGGGATGCCCCACTCCTGCCCCGCGACTCCCAGCGGGTCGGGCGGCGCGCCGATGGCCGCGCCCATGCAATACAACCGCTGATCGGACCAGGTCTCGGATCCCGAGGCGTTCACGCCTACGGCGTAGTCGCCGTACAGGCCGATCGAAAGGCCGAGTTCCTTCGCCTGGGCGCGCACGGCGCCGAGTTGCGTGGCCGCAAGCCACTGCAACCAGCCGAAGTACTCCACTTCGGTCGCATGTTCCGCCGCGAAACGTCGCACCGCTTCGGAATGCGGATCGTGATATTCGGCCGGCCAGTTGTGCCAGCCCGCGTGGGCGCCGCGTTTGCGGAAGTGCCGGTCGAGCGCGTCGAACAAGGCGTGCGCCTGCAGCGCGGCGCCACCCTGTTCCATGAATTCGCGATAGGCCCGCGCGCGCGGCGAGTTCCGGTCCAGGTGCTCCCGCAGGAAGACCGAGAATGCGGACTCGAGCACGGGTAGTTTGAGCGCGGCGACGTTCGCGTAATCCACTTGCGTGGCGGCACGGACTTGTTCGAGCAGCTTCCGGAAAGTCGCCGTGGCCATGAGCGCCTGGGCTTCTTGCGATTCGCGCACTTCGGGCACGGCCGCAACGTCGATATAGAAGATGTTCAACGCATGCCGGCTCGATGCTGAATACGGCGAGTACGACATCGGATCCGACGGGAACAAGGCGTGCACGGGATTGATGCCGACGAAATCCGCACCCGCGCCCGCGGCGAGCCGCAGCACTTCGGCGAGATCGCTGAAATCACCGATGCCCCAGTTGTTCTCCGAACGAAGCGTGTAGAGCTGGACCGCCGCGCCCCAGACCTTGCCGCCGCCATTTTCATCGCGGCGCAGACGCGCGGGTTCGTAGATCCGGTCCGGCGCCACCAGCAGCGGGCAGCTCTCGGCGCCCGCGAACTCGAGCTCGATCTCCAGCCGGTGATAACCCGGCGGCAGGTCCTCCGGCAGGGGCAGATCGCGCAGCATGTACCAGCGGCCGTCGCGCTCGTAGGAGCCGCGTTCGGGCAAGGTCCAGGCGCGCACCTCGCCGGTCCGCTCGCCTCCCTGCTCCAGCACCACCCGATACTTGAGCAACGCGTTCTCGTTGATCGCCGGTGTATTCACTCGCGCGACACGCGAGCCGACGCGCGACACGACGACGTCTTCCAGCAATCCCACGGGATGTGTGGCTTCGGATTCGGCGATCTGCGCTTCGAGCAATGCGGGATCGTCGAGCTGGCAGTGCATCGCACGCAGGATGGCCGCCTTGGTCGCAAGCGTGAAATGCTTCAGGTCGCCCTGGTAGGAGTGATAGGCATCGCCGATACCGCGCGCACGCGCGAGGCGCTCGATGAGGCCGCTCAGGTCGTCAGCCGGCACGCTGCAGCACCAGCGTCTGATGGGGTCCGACCTTCACCGGCCCTGCCGGCAACTGGAAGCCCGGCACCACGCCCACCGGATGGGCGGTGTCGACGACCACTTCCCACGCGGATTGCGTCGAAGGCACACGGAATTCGCATTCCGATTCCGTGGGATTCAGCAACAGCAGGAGCTTCGGCGTGGACGCATTGCCGCCGAGTCCGATGCCCAGCGAACGCAACTCGGGATCGTTCCATTCGTGATCGGCGAGTTCGTGCCCGGCCGGATGCCACCAGGAGATGTCGCGCGAATGCGAGGTATGCAGCGCACCCTTGAGGAAGGTATCGCGGCGCAATTCGGGATGCGCTCGCCGCAGCGCGGATAACCGGCGCACGAACTGAAGCAGCGAGTCGTCCTGCCCGAGCGCCGACCAATCCACCCAGCTGATCTCGTTGTCCTGGCAATAGGCATTGTTGTTGCCCTTCTGCGTGCGGTACAGCTCATCGCCGGCGAGCAGCATGGGCACACCCTGTGCGAAGAACAGCGTGGTCAGCAGGTTGCGCACCTGCCGCTGACGCAGCGTATTGATGTGGACGTCGTCGGTGGGTCCCTCCACGCCGCAGTTCCAGCTCTGGTTGTTGGCGTGCCCGTCGCGGTTGTCTTCGAGATTCGCTTCGTTGTGCCGTTCGTTGAAACTCACGGCGTCGCGCAGCGTGAAGCCGTCATGCGAGGCGACGAAGTTGATGCTCGCCGTGGGTTTGCGGCCATTGCGGCGGAACAGGTCCGAACTACCGGCGAATCGCTCGGCGAAACCGCCGACCATGCGACGTCCGCCATGCCAGTACGCACGCATCGTGTCGCGGAAGCGGTCGTTCCACTCGGACCACCCTTGGGGAAAATTGCCGAGCTGGTAGCCACCGAGTCCCACATCCCAGGGTTCGGCGATGAGCTTCACATACGCCAGCACGGGATCTGCGGCCACCATGGCGAAGAACGCGGCGTTGGAATTGAAGCCTGATCGATCCCGTCCGAGCACCGTGGCGAGGTCGAACCGGAAGCCGTCGATGCGGAATTCCTCCGCGAAGTAGCGCAGGCTCGAAAGGATATCGGCCTGCACGATCGGGTGATCGCAGGCCACGGTGTTGCCGCAGCCCGTGACGTCGTCGTAGAAGCGGCGATCCGCGGCCCGATGGAAGTAGTAAGCGCGGTTGTCGATGGCCTTGTAGTTGTAGGTGGGCCCGCGGTCGTTGCCCTCCGCCGTGTGGTTGTAGACCACGTCGAGGATCACCTCGATGCCGGCCTGGTGCAGCGCCTTCACGGCCTGCTTGAGCTCCACCACGGGGTCCTTGACCGCGTAGCGGTTGCTGGGCGCGAAGTAACAGGCCGTGTTGTAACCCCAATAGTTGGTCAGCCCCTTTTCCGTGAGGAAACCTTCACTCACGATGGAGTGGATGGGCATGAGTTCCACGGCCGTCACACCCAGCGACTTCAGGTGATCGATGACGGCGGGCACGGTCAACGCCAGGTACTTGCCTCGCCACTCGGGCGGCACGTCCGGGTGCAACTGCGTGAATCCCTTCACGTGCAGCTCGTAGATCAGCGTGTCGCGCCAGGGCACGGCGGGTTGTTTGTCGCCGTTCCAGTCGAACGCGCCATCGATGACGCGGCATCGAGGCATGTATGGCGCGCTGTCGACGAGACTGGGCTTGAGTCCGTCCGGATCGGCAGGGTCATAACCCAGCACCGCGGGATTCCAGGTGACGTCGCCGACGATGTCGCGCGCCCAGGGATCGATGAGCAGCTTGTTGGCGTTGAAACGGTAGCCTTCGCGGGGATCGTAGGCGCCATGCACGCGGATGCCGTACAGCGTACCCACGCGCGCGAATTCCTGTTCCACGAAGCCATGGAACACGGCGCCGGTCTTCTTCGGCAGGGTGAAACGCGCGGTCTCGTTCTCGCCGCTGGCGTCATAGAGGCAGACATCCACGCGCGTGGCTGCGCGCGAGCGCACGGCGAAGTTCACGCCGTCGCCCGTGAACGTGGCGCCCAGCATGTCCGGGGTTCCGTCCTTCATCCCGCCCTCTTGAGGAAGACGCCCGCGAGCGGTGGCAGGCGCACTCGGATGGCGTAGGGGTAGCCGTGCACCGTGTGTTCGAACGCCTCATAACCCGAAGACGCACCGAAGCCGGAGCCGCCGAACGCCGGGTGGTCGGAGTCGAACAGCACCTCGTAACGTCCCGCATCGGGCACGCCCAGCCAGTAGTCGTCGCGCGCCACGGGCGTGGCGTTGAACACGCAGACGATCGGCGCGTGACCCTGCTCCTGACGCAGGAAGCCGAACACGCTCTCGTCGGCATTGTGAAGGTCGTTCCAGCGGAAGCCGCCGGCATCGCAGTCGCTGGCGTGGAACTGGGGATGCTGCTTGTAGAAGTTGGCGAGCTCGCGATTGAGCTCGTGCAGACCGCGATGTTTCTCGTTGCCCAGCAGGCCCCAGTCGAGTTGCTCGTGATCGCGCCACTCGTGCCACTGGCCGAACTCGCATCCCATGAACATCAGTTTCTTGCCGGGGTGCGCCGTCATGTACGCCATGAACAGCCGGTAGTTGGCCCGCTTCTGCCACTCGTCGCCCGGCATCTTGTCGAGCAGCGCGTGTTTGCCATGCACCACCTCGTCATGCGAGATGGGCAGGATGAAATTCTCGGTCCACGCGTACACGAACGAGAAGGTGATCTTGCTGTGTTCGTGGCGGCGATAGACCGGATCCTTCTGGAAATAACTCAGGGTGTCGTTCATCCACCCCATGTTCCATTTGAACGAGAACCCGACACCGCCCAGGTGTACGGGGCGAGAGATTCCCGGGAACGCCGTGGATTCCTCGGCGATGGTCAACACGCCGGGATGATTGCCGTGCGCGACGGTATTGAACTCCCGCAGGAAATCGAGCGCGTCGAGATTCTCGCGGCCGCCGTACTTGTTAGGCACCCACTCGCCGGCCTTGCGGCTGTAGTCGAGGTACAACATGGAGGCCACGGCGTCCACGCGCAGACCGTCGATGTGATAGCGATCGAGCCAGTACAGCGCGTTGGCCACGAGGAAGTTCTTCACCTCGTGACGGCCGAAGTTGAAGATCTTCGTGCCCCAGTCCATGTGTTCGCCCAGGCGGGTATCTTCGTGTTCGTACAGCGACGAACCGTCGAACTCGGCGAGTCCATGGGCATCCTTGGGAAAATGCGCCGGCACCCAGTCGAGGATCACGCCGATGCCGGCCTGGTGGCAGCGGTCGACGAAAGCCATGAAGTCCTTGGGGGTGCCGAAGCGCGACGTCGGCGCGTAATAGCCGACCACCTGGTAGCCCCAACTCCCGTCGAACGGATGTTCGGCCACACCCATGAGCTCGATGTGCGTGTAGCCGCGCTCGATCACATAGGGGAGCAACGTCTCGGCGGCTTCGGCCCAGGTATAGAACGGCGGGTGGCGTCCCCAGGCGTGTTTCCAGCTCGAGAGATGGACTTCGTAGATGTTGATCGGTGCGCGCCGCCAGTCCTTGTGCGCGCGATCGCGCATCCACAGGCCGTCCTGCCATTCATAACCTTCGATGTCGGCGACGATCGAGGCCGTCTCGGGCCGGCGCTGCATCTGGAATCCGAACGGATCGGACTTGAGCAGCAGGGAGTTCCGCTGCGTACGAATCTCGTATTTGTATTCGACACCCTCGCCCACGCCGGGCACGAACAACTCCCAGACGCCGGAGCTGCCGCGCGCCTGCATCGCGTGTTTGCGGCCGTCCCAGTAGTTGAAACTTCCGACCACGCTCACGCGTTTTGCGTTGGGAGCCCACACCGCGAAGTGCGTCCCCGCCACGCCTTCGCGCACGCGCGGATGAGCGCCAAACTTCTGATACAGGCCGTAGTGACGACCCTCACCGAACAGGTGGAGGTCGAAGTCCGAGAGCTCGTATGAAAAGAAGTAGGTGTCGTGTTTGGTGAGCTCGTGTCCGTCGAGGAACTCCACGTGCAGCTTGTACGGCACCAGCGGCCGGCGATGCGGGATGGTTCCTTCGAACAGCCCGGTATCGTGGATTCTCTGCAGCGGATGCTTCGCCGCCGGATCGTCTTCCCAGAACACGGCGACGGATTCCGCTCCGGGCTCCAGGACTCGCACCACGCACAGGGGCGTGCTCTCGCCGCGCGAGAACTCGTGATAGCCCAGCAACGAACGCGGCTCGTGATGGCTCGCGCTCACGAGCGCGCCGATCTCCGCCTTGGTGAGTCGACCTTTAATGGGAGAATTCCTGCATCAGATCACCGAACGAATGTTCCATATCCGCTCCGCATACTCGCGGACGCTGCGATCGCTCGAGAACGGGCCCATCCCGACGGTGTTCAGCACCGCGCGGCGGCTCCACTCCTCCGGCTGACGGTACAACGCGTCGACGCGATCCTGCGCTTCGCAGTACGCCGCGAAATCCGCGAGCACCAGGAACGGCTCGCCATCGGATGTCAGGCGGTCGACGAGCTGATGGGCATAGGCGTTGTCGCCGCGCGAGAACGCGCCCGCGCGCATCATTTCCAGCGTGTTCGCCAGTTCCGGATTCGACGCCACGATCTCGCGTGGGCGATAGCCATCGGTATGCCGCTTCGATGCTTCGTCGGCGGTCATGCCGAAGATGAAGATGTTCTCCGGCCCCACCGAATCCCGGATCTCGATGTTCGCGCCGTCGAGCGTCCCGATCGTCAACGCGCCGTTGAGCGCGAGCTTCATGTTGCCGGTGCCAGAGGCCTCCATGCCCGCCGTCGAGATCTGCTGCGACAGATCCGCGGCCGGCATGATGGTCTGCGCCAGCGAGACGTCGTAGTCTGGCAGGAACACGCACTTGAGCTTCGTCAGCGTCGCCGGATCCTGGTTGATGGTCGTGGACACATTATTGATGAGCTTGATGATCGCCTTGGCCATGACATAACCGGGCGCCGCCTTACCCGCGAACATCACCGTGCGCGGCACCCAGTTCTCATCGGGCCGCGCCTTGATGCGGTTGTATCGCGTGATCACGTACAGGATGTTCAGCAACTGGCGCTTGTACTCGTGGATGCGCTTGACCTGGACGTCGAACAGCGAGTCGATGCTCACGTCGATGCCGGTTCGCCTATCCACTTCCTCGGCGAGCGCGATCTTGTTGGCGCGCTTGATGTCGCGGAACAGCGCGCGGAACCCGGGATCGTCCGCGGCCCAGCGCAGGCGCTCGATCTCTTCGAGGTCGTTCTCCCAGGCGCTGCCGAGGCGCTCCGTGAGCAGCCGGGACAGGCGCGGATTCGACTGCTTGAGCCAGCGCCGCACCGTGATGCCGTTCGTGACGTTCGTGAAGCGGTCCGGGAACATGCTCGCGAACCCCGAGAAGATGGTCTTCTTCATGAGATCGCTGTGCAGCTTCGCCACGCCGTTGACCTTGTGGCTGCCGACCACCGCCAGGTGCGACATGCGCACGCGCCGGCCGTGGGATTCGCCGATGATCGACAGCGTCGTCTTGGCCGCGCCATCACCCTTGAAGCGCTTCTCCACCTCCAGCAGGAATTCCTCGTTGATGCGGTAGATGATCTCGAGATGCCGCGGCAGGAATTGCTCGAAGAAATGCACCGGCCAGGTTTCCAGCGCCTCCGGCATCAGCGTGTGATTGGTGTAGCCGAACACGTTGCGGCAGATATCCCAGGCCTGCGGCCAGGGCATGTCGTACTGATCCACGAGCAGCCGCATGAGCTCGGGGATCGCGAGCGTCGGATGCGTGTCGTTCATCTGCACCGCGAGCGCACTCGGCAATTCCTCGAGCGACCGTTCCTCGGCGAGATGCTGCGCCAGGATGTCCTGGATGCTCGCGCTCACGAAGAAATACTGCTGCTTGAAGCGCAGCTCCTTGCCCTGCGGCGTGGAGTCGTCCGGATACAGCACGCGGGAGAGGTTCTTGGCCGCCACCTGGTCTTCGACGGCCGCCGGATAGTTGCCGGCGTTGAAGTCCTCGATGTGGAAAGGCTGCAGCGCGCGCGCCGACCACAGGCGCAGGTGATTCACGGTGGGACTTCGATTGCCGGGCACCAGTTGGTCGAAGCCCACGGCCAGCACGTCCTGCGTCTCCACCCAGCGCGAACGCGGCGCGCCGCCGGCGTCGTGGGTAGATAGGACGCGCCCGCCGAAGCGGACGATGTAACGCGCGTCCGAGCGCGGCGTCTCCCAGACGTTGTGCAGCCGGAGCCAGGTGCTCGCGGATTCGCGCTGCCCGCCATCGGTGTCGATGGATTGCGTGAAGATGCCGTAGTCGTAGCGGATGCCGTAGCCCGTGGCCGGGTACTGCAGCGTCGCCAGCGAATCGAGGAAACACGCCGCGAGTCGGCCGAGACCACCGTTGCCCAGGCCCGGATCCACTTCGAGCGCGACCACCGAGTCGAAATCATGGCCCATGCTCGCGACGGCCGCTCTCGCCTCGTCGATGAGCTCCGAGTCGAGGCTCGACAGCGCGTTGACCAGCGAGCGGCCGGGAAGGAATTCGACGGAGAGGTAACACAGCCGCTTGACTCGCGCGCGTGCGACACGGCGCTGAGTCGCGAGCCATCGGGCGGACAATTCCTCGCGGACCGCCAGGGAGAGCGCGTCGTATATGTCACGCGGCGTCGCGGTTTCCGGTTCTTTGCCCAGACTGCGCGTCAGGCGGTCGTAAATCGCGGCTCGCAAGCTGCCGCGTCGCAGGATCGCACCCGCTCCCTGCGTGAGGTCATTCAACACTCGAACTACCTTTTTCCATTCGGCAAGACATTTCAGGACATTTTTCTTGGCGCTGCCGACATTGAATTCAGTCGCTATGTCGGCGGGCTTGTATCGGTATCATATGCCCTCGCGCGAGGGGGCACAGAGACGAAGGACGCACCCGCGCTTTGCACCACATTGGCTTCGAGTTAACGCGGAATGCACCGACAAGCAATTGGTATTGATATCGGCGGTTCGTCGATCAAGGCAGCCATCGTCGACCTGACCCGGGGAAGCCTGGTAGGCGAGCGACGCTCGGTTCCCTCCCCGGCCATGTCCGCGGTCAGCGAAATGATGGACGCCATGGCCGCGGCGGTGCCGGAAAACGCTGGCGCGCTCATGGCCGGCGTCACGTTCCCGGGTGTGGTCGTCGGCGGCACGGTATACACGGCAGCCAACGTCGCCAAGGCCTGGATCGGGCAGCCTCTGGCGGAGCCCGCCGCGAAGCGCCTCAACCGGAACGTCGTCGCCATCAACGATGCAGACGCCGCCGGTCTCGCCGAAGTCCACTTCGGCGCCGCGCGCGACGTCATGGGCACCGTGCTCGTCCTGAGTCTCGGCACCGGTATCGGCAGCGCGTTGTTCGTCGACGGCAAACTCGTGCCCAACACCGAGCTCGGCCACCTCGAATTCGACGGCATGGAGGCCGAGACGCGCGCCTCCGGCCGCGCGCGCATGGAACGCAAGCTCGACTGGACCAGCTACATGTCCGAGCTCAGCTACGTCATCAAGCGCACGCATGCTTTGTTCTGGCCGGATCTCATCGTGCTCTGCGGCGGCATCACGGCGGATCATCCCAACCTCGCCGATGACCTCAAGAGCCCCGCTCCGCTCAAGCTCGGCGCGTTGCGCGCCGACGCCGGTATCGTGGGCGCGGCCTATGCCACCACGCTGCAGACCGGCGTGTGGATCCAGAATCAGAAGGAAGCCGCGGCGAAATAGCGGCGACGATTCCCGGTTACCAGGGTTGAGCACTATCGGCGCGCCAGCGCGCCGATATTTGCCACAATTGGCCCATGGGTCTGACAGCTTCCAGCGTTGTACTGAAGCTGCAGTGAACACCCCGGGAGATTCCATGATCCGCAGATTCGCCACCGCGCTGGTCGTTGCCGCCGCGGTTTCGTTCGTTGCAGCCTGCAGTGGCAGCAAGACCGATGCCCCCACATCCAAGCCCGGCGCGCCTGATCCGAGCTGGGTCAGCTCCATCAGCCAGCACAGCAGCGGCGCGATCTCACGGCATTCCCCTCTGCGGATCCTGTTCACCGGCGACGTGGTGCCCGAGGAAAAGGTGGGCACCGATGCGGCGGCCAACGTGGTCATCAAGCCCGCCGTGAAGATCCGCGCTTCGTTCGCGAATCGCCGCGAGATCGTGATCCGGCCGGAGACCGAATTCGCGCCGAATACCGATTACCGCGTGGCGATCCTCGCCAAAGGACTCTCAGGCGTGCCCGCGGACACGAAGCCGTTCGAATTCGCGGTGAAGACGCTCGAGGTCAATTTCGCCGTCCGGAATCATGGACTCGACGTCGAATACGGCCACGAAGAATTGATGACCCTGCGCGGCTCCATCGACACCGCCGACACGGAGAATCGCGAGAACCTCGAGAAGATCCTGACCGCGGAACTCGACGGCAAGGCCGTGCCCATCACCTGGCTCGGCGGCGAGCGGCAGTATCAGTTCACGGTGGCCAACATACTGCGCAAGCAGCAGGAACAGCAGCTCGTGCTGCGCTGGGATGGCAAACCGCTGGGCGTGGATCTGCAGGGTGAAGAAGCCACGCGAGTGCCCGCACTCGACGAATTCGCCGTCACGCAGGCGGATGCCGTACAGCTCAACGATCAGCGGCAGATCCAATTGCGCTTCTCGGATGCGATCGATACGAAGCAGGATCTCAAGGGCCTGATCCGGCTGTCCACGCAGGGCGAGTTCACGACCAGCATCCAGAACAACCTGCTCACCCTCTACGTCATCGAAGACGTGGTCGGAAAGGTGACGCTGTCGCTCGAGTCCGCGATCCGCAGCCGCGGCGGCAATGCGCTCACCGGGACCTCCACATTCGAACTCGAGTTCACCAACACGAAGCCGCAGGTGCGATTCGTCGGCAAGGGTGTGATCCTGCCGAACGCCACCACGCTCAGCGTGCCCTTCGAAGCGGTGAGCGCGCGCGCCGTGCAGGTCACGGCCATGCAGGTGTTCGAACCCAACATTCCCCAGTTCCTGCAGGTGAACCCGCTCTCGGGCAGCCAGGAGATGGGCCGCGTGGGCCGAGTGCTCTGGCGCAAGACCTTGCCGCTCACCGCGCAGGTGCCGGGGCGCTGGACTCGTTACAACCTCGACGTCACCGAGCTCACGGCGCGACATCCGGGCGCATTGTTCCAGCTCAAGCTGTCGATATCACCCAAGGACGCGTTGTTCGGTTGCGCCGATGAATCCTCCGCCGGCGTGGAAGAGCCGGAGCCCGCGAGCCAGGACGACGCGGACGGCGGCCAGGACTTCTCGAACTGGAACTACTACGAGGAAGACTATTACGACGGCGACGTGGTCTGGAACGAGCGCGACGATCCCTGCAAGCCGGCTTACTACCGCTACGGCAACAACATCCGCGATACGCGCAACCTGCTCGCCTCGAACATCGGCCTGATCGCCAAACGCGCCTCCCGCGGCAAACTACTGGTGGCGGCCACGGCGCTCGACACCTCGAAGCCGCTCTCCGGCGTGAACATCGACGCCATCAGTTATCAGAACCAGGTGGTGGCCAGCGGCCGCACGGACGGCAACGGCCTGCTCGAGCTCGACGTGAAGGGACAGCCCTTCGCATTGATCGCCGATGACGGCGGCCGCAAGGGTTATCTCAAGGTGGCCCCGGGTGTGGCGCTTCCCACCAGTCATTTCGACGTCGGCGGCGAGACCGTCGTCAACGGCCTCAAAGGACATCTCTACGGCGACCGCGGCGTGTGGCGTCCCGGTGATCCCATCTATCTGACGTTCGCGCTGCAGGACAAGAACAAGACGCTGCCGGCGAACCATCCCGTGACGCTGGAACTGCGCAATCCGCGCGGCCAGCTCGTGCAGACGCTGACCAGCAGCGCTCCCGTGGGCCAGTTCTACGCCTTCGAACTCCAGACGGCGCCCGACGCGCCCACGGGCGACTGGAACGCACTCGTGACCATCGGCGGCGCCAGTTTCTCGAAGACATTGAAGATCGAGACGGTGATGCCCAACCGGCTCAAAATCGATCTGGATCTGGGAGCCAAGCCCGTCATCGAGAGCTCACCGCTCGAGGCGAGTCTGGCCGCCCAGTGGCTCAGTGGCGCCACGGCCGCGAACCTGCGCGCCGCGGTGGAGGTGCGCCTCAGCCCCGGCGCCACCCATTTCACGCGTTTCAAGGACTTCGAATTCGACGATCCGGCGCGCGGCTTCAGCGGCGGTCCGATCACGGTGTTCGATGGCGAACTCGATGACGCCGGCAGGGCCGCGCTCTCGAAGGATCTCGATCTGCCGCGCGACGTGCCGGGCATCCTCAACGCCACGTTCATCACGCGCGTGTTCGAACGCGGCGGCGCGTTCAGCATCAATCGCGAGACGCGCACGGTCGCGGCCTTCGATCGCTTCGTCGGCGTGAAGATGCCCAAGGGCGATGCCGCGCGCGACATGTTGCTCACCGACGCCAAACACGTGGTCGAGCTCGCCACGGTGGATGTCGACGGCAATCCGGTCTCCGTGCCCCGTCTGCAGGTCACGCTGTACAAGGTGCAGTGGCGCTGGTGGTGGGAACAGAGCGGCGATTCGCTCGCGCAGTACGCGCAGAGCGAGAGCAACGCGGTGATCAAGAAGGAGACGCTGTCGTCCAGGGACGGCCGCGGCCAGTGGAGCTTCGAGATCAAGTATCCCGAATGGGGCCGTTATCTCGTTCGCGTCTGCGATCTCGACGGCGGACATTGCACGGGCCGCGTGTTCTACGTGGACTGGCCGTCGTGGGCCGGCACGCAGCGTGATCAGTCGGGTCCCGCAGCGAACATCCTCACGCTCACTTCCGACAAACAGGAATACAAAGTGGGCGAGACGGCCGTCGTGCAGCTTCCCGAAGCTTCGCAGGGACGCGCGTTGCTCACGGTCGAGAGCGGCAGCGCCATCCTCGAGCAGCGCTGGATCGAAGCGCAGCCGGCCAAGGATGGCGCGTCGAAGGAGAAAGGCGCCAACCGCATCTCCATCCCGATCACCGCGGCCATGGCGCCGAACGTCTACGTGGCGGTGACGATGATCCAGCCGCATGCCGGCAAGAACAACGATCGCCCGATCCGGCTCTACGGCGTGGTCCCGCTCAAGGTCAACGATCCGCAGACGCGGCTCACACCCGTGGTCACCTCGGCCGCGGAATGGGCGCCGCAGTCCAAGGCTTCGATCTCCGTGAGCGAGAGCTCCGGCCGCGCCATGAACTACACGCTGGCCGTGGTCGACGAAGGGTTGTTAGGCCTGACGAACTTCAAGACGCCCGATCTCCACGCGGAGTTCTACAAGCGCGAAGCGCTCGGCATTCTGACCTGGGACCTCTTCGATGAAGTGGCCGGGGCCTACGGCGGCGAACTCGATCGCCTGCTCGCGCTGGGCGGCAGCGACGGTGCGGCCGCCACGAATCCCGACGACGACAAGTCGCGCTTCCCGCCCGTGGTGAAGTTCCTCGGACCCTTCACGCTCAAGGCGGGCGCCAAGGCCACGCACACGGTGGATCTGCCCCAGTACGTGGGTGCGGTGCGGGTCATGGTCGTGGCCGGCGATGGCAGCGCCTACGGCTCCGCGGACAAGTCCGTGTTCGTGCGCCAGGCGTTGATGATCCTCCCCACGCTGCCGCGCGTGATCGGACCGGACGAGCAGTTCACGCTGCCCGTGTCGGTGTTCACCGCGGACGCCGCCATCAAGAACGTGAACCTCGAGGTGCAGGTCGATGGCCGCTTCACGGCGATCACGCCGAAGACCGCCCTGGCATTCACGAGACCCGAAGAGAAGCTGGGATTCCTCTCGCTCAAATCCGGCTCGCGCCTGGGCAAGAGCAAGATCAAGGTGGTCGCGACCAGCGGCAAACATCGCGCCGAGAGCGAAGTGTGGCTGGAGGTGCGCACACCCAACGCGGCGAGTTCCCGATTCCAGCGCGCCACGCTCGCGGCCGGTGAGACCTGGAAGGCCGACCTGCTGCCCTTCGGACTCGAAGGCACTCAGACCGCGCTGCTCGAGGTCTCCGCGTTGCCGCCCATCAATCTCGATGGCCGTCTGGAATACCTGATCGGGTATCCGCATGGTTGCCTCGAGCAGACCACCTCCTCGGTGTTCCCGCAGCTCTATCTATCCGCGCTCGTCAAGCTCGACCAGAACCAGCGGCTGCAGACGGAAAACCACGTCCGGGCGGGCATCGCGCGGCTACGGAGTTTCCAGCACACCAGCGGTGGGTTCGCCTACTGGCCCGGCGTGTGGAACAGCGATCCGGACCTGAGCTGGCGCGAGGACTGGGGCACCACGTACGCCGGTCACTTCATGCTCGAAGCCGAAAAACTCGGGTACTCGCTGCCCGGTGACATGAAGTCGGCGTGGCTCAGGTACCAGAAGGCCGCGGCCCAGCGCTGGAATGCCAGCGACGTGCGGCTCGGCTCGAACAGCGCTTCGCGCGTCGAGGCGGCGCGATACGCGCAGGCGTACCGGCTGTACACGCTGGCGCTGGGCGGCGCGCCCGAGATCGGCGCCATGAATCGCCTGCGGGAGAGCCCCGCTCTCTCGCTCGCCGAAAAGTGGCTGCTCGCCTCCGCCTATCAGCTTGCGGGGAAACCCGAGGTCGCGAAGTCCCTGGTGGACGGCAAGCTGCAGGCGTTCGTGCAGCAGGACGGTAATCCCTATACCTTCGGCTCGCTGCTGCGCGATCGCGCCGTCGTTCTCCAGGGCCTCACGCTGCTCGGGCGATCCGCGGACGCCGACAAGCTGCTCGAGGATGTCGCGGCGCAGCTCGTGAGCGGTGACTGGTACAGCACACAGTCCGTGGCGTTCGCGCTGGTCGCGGTGGCGAAGACCACGGGCACCAGGCCGTTCACGGGCTTCAGCTTCGATCACACCGCGGGCAAGGCAAAACCGACGTCCACCCGGGCTACGGCTCCGCTGGCCTCGATCAAACTACCGGCGCCGGTGTCGGCCGGCGTGCCCGTCTCGCTGACCAACACCTCGGATCGCAAGCTCTACGTGACGGCCTCGGTGCGCGCGGTGGCGCGCAGCGGCGAGGAAGACGTCTCGGCCAACGGCATCGCGCTCGACATCAAGTACACCGATGCCGACGGCAACGCGGTGGACGTGAAGAAGCTGTCGCAGGGCATGGATCTCATCGCGCAGATCTCGATCCGCAACACCAGCCGGCGCCAGCTCGACAATCTCGCGCTCACGCATCTCTTCCCCGGCGGCTGGGAAATCCGCAATGACCGTCTGGAGGGCGTGGACACCGCGGGAGATCGCGGGTCCAGTCCGAACGCGCGGCAACGCTTCTGGTGGGTGCCTTCGGACTGGCGCGACCGCCAGCGCCGCGAAGCGGAATACGTGGACATCCGCGACGACCGGGTGTTGCGCTACTTCAGCCTGGGACCGGACGAGTCGATCTTCTTCGAGACGCGGTTGAACGCGGCCTACCTCGGCAGGTTCTATCTACCGGGAGCCGGGGTCGAGGCCATGTACGATGCCAACCTGCATGCGAGACAGCGCGGACTATGGGTGGAAGTGGCCTCACAGACCCCGTGAACGACGCCGGCGCCCGGGCTGGCTGGGGCCGGCTGCGCCGCATCGCCGCGACTTTCGCGGCGATCGGGCTGGTGTCGGGCCTGGCGTTCTGGTTGGCGCTGCCGGACGAACTGTTCCGAGCGCCGCTGTCGCGCGTGATCGAGTCGCGTGACGGCGCCCTGCTTTCGGCGCGTATCGCCGCCGACGGGCAATGGCGCTTTCCGCCCGGACGTCAGGTGCCGGACAAATTCCGGCGCGCGCTCGTCACCTTCGAAGACAAGCGTTTCGACGATCACTCGGGCATCGACGGACTGGCCATCGCGCGGGCGCTGCGCCTGAACCTGCGCGCAGGCCGCGTGGTGAGCGGCGGCAGCACGCTCACCATGCAGCTCGCTCGTCTGTCACGCGAGGGGGCGGACCGGAACCTCGGCGCCAAGTTCGCGGAGGCGCTGCTGGCGCTGCGGCTGGAAGCGGCCCACGACAAGGACGAGATCCTGGCGCTGTACGCCGCGAACGCGCCGTTCGGCGGGAACGTGGTCGGGCTCGAAGCGGCGTCGTGGCGCTACTTCGGGCGAGAGCCTGCATCGCTGTCCTGGGCCGAGGCGGCGACGCTGGCGGTGCTGCCTAACAACCCCGCACTGGTGCATCTGAAGCGCAATCGCGCGAGGCTTCAGGCCAAGCGGGATTTCCTGCTGCATCGGCTCCACGCGGCCGGCGATCTGACCGCGCTCGACCTGGAGCTGGCGTTGTCCGAGCCGCTGGCCGCCGAGCCGCACGGTCTCCCGGACTTCGCGCCGCACCTGCTGGATACGCTGCGTGTCCAGCGGCCTCGCGAGCCTCGCCTCCGGACCACGCTGAATCCACAGCTCCAGCGGCAGGCAACCCAGATCGTCAATGACCACTCGGCCACGCTCGCGCGACAGCAGGTCCACAACGCCGCCGCGCTGATCATCGACAACGTGACATTCGAGGTGCTGGCGTACGTGGGCAACTCGGGAAATGGGGACCGCGGTCATTCCGTCGACGTGATCCGCCGCCCGCGCAGCACGGGCAGCATCCTCAAGCCGTTGCTCTACGCGGCGATGCTCGAAGACGGACTCCTGACGCCGCGCATGTTGTTGCCCGACGTGCCCACGCACTATGAAGGCTTCACACCCGAAAACTTCGATCGGCAATACCGCGGCGCCGTGCCGGCGGACGAAGCGCTCGCCGCCTCGCTCAACATCCCCGCGGTGCGCATGCTGAAGTCCTACGGCGTACCGCGCTTCGCGGACCTGCTGCGTTCCGCGGGCATGTCCACGCTCACGCGCCCGTCCGACGACTACGGTCTCACGCTGATCCTCGGTGGCGCCGAGGGCAATGTCTGGGAGATAGCCGGCCTGTACGCCAGCCTCGCCGACATCGCGCGCAGCCGCAGCGAAACGCCACGTTTCCGGGAACCACTCGCCGTCGTCGGT
Source organism: Pseudomonadota bacterium (assembly GCA_046733635.1). Lineage (GTDB taxonomy): Bacteria > Pseudomonadota > Gammaproteobacteria > Steroidobacterales > Steroidobacteraceae > CADEED01. The sequence goes on from JBKPPO010000285.1 coordinate 24,042, forward strand.
CAGACGAACCAGGCCCGTCCGCCGACGCGCATCGGCGCCGGCGCCGCGTGGCTGACCTTGCGCACGCTGCTCGAGGTCACGCGACCGGGCGAAGAAGGTCACTGGCGCAACTTCGCCAACGCCCGCGCGATCGCCTGGAAGACCGGCACGAGCTGGGGATTGCGCGACGGCTGGGCCGTCGGCAACAGCAGCCGGTACACCGTCGCCGTCTGGGTCGGCAATGCCAGCGGCGAAGGCCGCCCCGGCCTGACCGGCTCCTCCATGGCCGCGCCGCTGATGTTCGCGCTGTTCAATGTGTTGCCGTCCAGTCCGGGCTTCGAGCCGCCCGCGCACGCGCTGCGCTTCATCGACGTCTGCGCCAACGACGGCTACCTGGCCGTCGAAGGTTGTGAGAAGGAACGAACCTGGATCCCGCGCGACAGCCACTTCGAGGCCCTGAGTCCTCACAACCCGCGCGTGAACCTCGATGCGGCCGGCCGCGTCCGCGTCGACAGCGAATGCGAATCCCCGGGCGAGATGCAACGCGCGAGCTGGTTCGTGCTGCCGCCAGCCGAGGAGTTCTACTATCGTCGAATCCATGCGAACTACCGGCCGCTCCCCGGCCTGCGCGCCGATTGCGCCGCGAAAGCCGCGAGCCGAGGCTCCCTCGCTCTGCTGTATCCCGACGTGAATGGCCGTGTGCTCATACCCGACGAGCTCGACGGCACCCGCGGCCGGACCGTCTTCCAGGCCGTCCACCGGCGCCGCGAGGCCACGGTCTACTGGCATCTCGACGGCCAATACCTTGGCGAAACGCACACTTTTCACCAGCAATCGTTGGACATCGATCCCGGCCAGCACATACTGACCCTCGTCGATGACGAGGGAGAGCGGGTCGCCCGCCGCTTTGAGGTCCTCGCCACGCGGAACTGACGAGGGTGTCGTGTTCGATGGTTTCACGCTGACCACAGTCGAGACCGAGGAGGTCTCCATCCGGCTTCGCCATGGCGGCTCGGGCCCTCCGCTGCTGCTGTTGCATGGTTTTCCGCAAACACATGCGATGTGGTCGAAGATCGCGCCACGACTGGCGGAGCACTACACGGTAGTTTGCCCGGACCTGCGCGGTTATGGCGGCAGCAGCAAACCCGAATCCTCCGCGAACCACGAAACCTATTCCAAACGCGCAATGGCCCGCGACCAGGTCGAGGTCATGAAGCAACTGGGCTTCACACGTTTCCACGTGGCCGGGCATGACCGCGGCGGCCGCTGTGCCTATCGACTCGCGCTGGATTCACCAGGCAGCGTGAGCAAACTCGCCGTGCTCGACATCATTCCCACGGGAGACACGCTGCGTCGCGCCGACTGGCGCTTCGGCATGGGGTACTGGCACTGGTTCTTCCTCGCGCAGGCACACCCGCTGCCGGAGCGGATGATCAGCAGCGACCCCATCGGATTCCTGTTCAAGCATGGGCAGTCGGCGTCGGACTTCGAGGCCTATGAAGACTTTCTCCAGAATGCGCGCGACCCCGCCGCGATCCATGCCATGTGCGAGGACTATCGCGCGGCCGTGAGCGTGGACTTC
>JBKPPO010000286.1:0-9012 GCA_046733635.1 Pseudomonadota bacterium
GTGTGCACGCTCGCCGCCATCATCGCGCCGGACATCCTGTTCCACGGCGGCTCGACGCTCGACACCGAACTGTTCAACCCGCGCCTGATCGGCGCGATCGCCGCCGGCTTCTGGCTGATCTGGTCACGCAATATCGTCGGCTGTCTGGCCGTCGGCATGCTCGCGTACACGGTCGCGCGCGTGTACTTCTGATCGCGTACATTGCCGGCCATGGACAAACCCAGTCTCAACATCGTGCGAGCCGCCGACATCGCCGCACATTCACAGGAGTTCTCGCATCCCTGGAATCCGAACTCCCGCATGCACGGCACGCAGCTCGCGCGCAGCGTGGGTCTCAAGCGCGCGGGCGTGAACTTCATTCGTGTGCCCGCCGGCCGTGAATCCTATGTGTACCACTCGCATCAGCATGAAGAAGAGTGGATCTACGTGCTCTCGGGCCGGGCGATCGCGCTCATCGACGGCGACGAGTTCGAAGTGGCGGCCGGAGACTTCATCGGATTTCCCGCGCCTTCGGTGGCGCACCTGATGCGCAATCCGGGGCCGGAGGATCTGGTCTATCTATCGGGTGGCGAGCACCGCGAGTTCGACATCGCCGACTTCCCCAACCTGGGAAAGCGCATGGTCCGCAATGGCAAACACGTGGAGATCTACGACCACGACGACGCCAAGCCCTTCGGCCCTCTCTAGGTTCCAGCCTTCCACGCCGCGAGCACCTTGGCTTCCTTGTCCGCCGCGATGCCTGCCTTGAGCTTCTCCTGCTCCTCGGCGGGACGCGACAGATGCCAGGCCAGCGTATCGTCGACCGTCTTCCTGAGGGGCGTGATCCGGAGGCCCTTCGCGACCGCGGCCTTGTTGCTCGTGCCGGCAAACGCAGCCTCGTCACCCTTGGCAGGCAGCCACACGGGCATCTCGCTCCACGGCGCCACTTCCTGCTTCTCGAGGAAGTCGGTCGGAAGATAGACCGCGCGCGGCTTGTCCTTCGGCTTGGCACGCTTGTTCGCCGAAGCGATGCACGCGTCGGTGAGTTCGCCGAACTTGAAACCGTTGACGTTCGACACGAGGTTGTACACGCCGGTGGTGTTGTTCTCGACGGCATGGATTGCGAATGCCGCGAGATCGCGCGCATCGATGACCTGGAACGCATCTTTCGGCGATCCCGGCGCGATGAATTCGCCACCCCTAGCGGCACGCGCGGGCCAATAGGTGAAGCGATCGGTATTGTCGTCCGGCCCGACGATCAGGCCCGGCCGCAGGACGGTCGTGCGTCCCGGCATCGAACGCTCGGCGGCCTGTTCGCACAACGCCTTGAGCGGGCCGTAGGTTTCGCCATCCACCTTCTCGATGGTTTCGTCGGCCATCTTGCCCACGGCCGAGCTCTCATCGCGCGGCTCGGCGAAGTTCGGATACACCGAGATGGACGACACGAACACGTACTGCTTCACCTTGGGCGCCAGCAGTTCGCCCGTGAGCTTCACGTGGCGCGGCACGTAGCCCGAGTTGTCGATCACCGCATCCCACTCGCGATCCTTGAGCCCGTCGATCTCACCGTTGCGATCACCCTTGATGCGCTCGATCTCGGGGTAACGATCGGTCTTGGTCTTGCCGCGATTGAAGAACGTCAGCGTGTGCCCGCGTTCCAGCGCCAGCGCGGTCATGTGCAGGCCGATGAATCGCGTGCCACCGAGGATCAGGATGCGCAGCGGCTTGTCCGCTTTCTTCGCGGCCCAGGAGGGCGCCATGTGTGCGAGTGCGCCCGCGGCGGCGAAGGTCAGGAGAGTTCTGCGTTTCATCTTGGACACTCCTTACTTCGCGCCCGGCATGGCGTATTGCGCCAGCCACTCGCGCACGGTCTTGTACCAGAACAGCGAATTCTGCGGCTTGAGCACCCAGTGGTTCTCATCGGGGAAATACACGAGCTTCGAAGGCACACCGCGTTTCTGCAGCGTGTTGAAGAGCTCGATGCCGTGGTTCAGCGGCACGCGCAGGTCGTTGAGATTGTGGATGACCAGCGTGGGCGTCTTGAAATTGCCCGCCGAGGTGTGCGGCGAGTACTTCGCGAACTCCTCGGGCTTGTCCCAGTAGTCGAAGAAGCGTTCTTTCTCCGCGCCGTAGTCCGCGGCGATCTGCGTGAAGGAGTTGTACACGGCGGCGTGCGCCACCAGCGCCTTGAACGGGTGTTCGCGGCCCAACAAAGTGGTGGCCAGGAAGCCGCCGTAGCTCGCGCCCGCGGAGACCATGCGATCCGCGTCGATGTAGGGCTGGGCCTTGAGCCAGTTCGCCGCCTTGATCGTGTCCTCATACGGCAGCGAGATGCGGTCGGGGTTGATCGAGTCCGCGAAGTCGTTGCCGAAGCCGCTCGAACCGTGGAAGTTGTGCCAGGTCACCACGTAGCCCCAGGCCGCGAATACCTGCGCGTTCCAGCGCCATTGCACGGCGTCAGTCACTGCATTGTGGGGCCCGCCGTGCAGCAGCATCAGCGCGGGATATTTCTTCGCGGGATCGAAGCCGGGTGGGTAGAAGACCCACATCTGGATGTCGGCATCACGCGCGCCCTTGTAGGTGACGCTTTCGTATCTGCCCTGATCGACGGCGGCGAGCGCCGCGTCGTTGAACGTGGTGAGCTTGGTCGCGGCGCCGGTGCGCGCGTTCAGTGACACCAGCGTCGGCGGCTCGACGAAGCTCTGACGGATGGCGACGAGTCCCTTGCCGTTGCGCGACAGCGCCAGGCCGCCGAACGTCGATGCTTTCGTCACCGCGACGGGCGCGCCCCCATCGATGCGGAAGCGATACACGCGGCGCGTGGCCGCGTCGTCGATGGAGCCCAACAAGCTGCGGGAGTCGCGCTCCCACACGAGGCCATCGACCGACCGGTCCCAGTTCTCCGTGAGGCCTGTCGTCGTGCCGGCGGCGCGATCGAACAACATGAGGCGGCTGCGGTCGGCGTAGAAACCCTTGAGCCGTTGCTGCGCGAACGCGAGTTTGCGGCCATCCGGGCTATACCGCGGCGATCCATCATCGGCCTTGCTCGCCTCGGTGATGTTCTTCGGCGCTTTGCAGCCGCAGGATGCAAGCAGGATGAGATCGTAGTTGCTGTCGATGCCCGTCTTGTCGACGTTCGCCGCAAAGGCGACCTCGAGGCCATCGGGTGAGATGTCGTAGGAGTCCGGGCCGACCTCGGCCTTCGAGAGATGGAAACCGGACTGCCGAGTGATGGCCGTGAGCTCGCCGCCTTCCAGCGGCACCGAGAACAGATGCGGCTCGCGATCGTCGAGATAGTGGTCGAAGTACGAGATCGGCGCCTTGGTCCACACGCGCGCGGTCATCTTCGAATCCGCACGCTCTTTCTTGCGCGCAGCCTGGTCTTCCCAACGCACGAGGTCCGTCCAGATCTCGCTCACGAAGGCGAGGCGCTGGCTGTCCGGAAACCACTTGGGTACGGACACGCCGGTCGGCACCGAGGTGACGCGACGTGCTTCGCCGCCATCCACCGCGATCACGTAGAGCTGGTTGTCCGTGTCGTCACCGCGCTTGGAAACGAACGCGATCCACTTGCCGTCCGGACTGACCGTGGGCTGGGTGTCGCTGGCCTTGTCGCTCGTGAGCTGACGCGCCTTGCTCTCAGAAGAGGGGCCTCCGGTGACCGGCACCAGCCACAGGTCCGTCAGCCCCTTGTTCTCGGCGATGTCGAACGTGGTCACGGGCACGATGGCGGTGGCGCCGTCGGGCGTGATGGCGGGATCGCCCAGGCGCTTGAGCGCCCACATCTTCTCGGCCGTGAGCAGGCGGGATTCCGGAACGGACGCGGGCGACTGGGCGCCGGCGGCCACGGCAAACAACATTGCCGCGGCCAGGATCGGGAGGCGGTGCATGGAGTCCTCGATATGGGTGCGCGAAGCGCGCTATGCGGCCGATTCTGCCGAGCGGCAAATTGTCGAGGCAAGCTTTTCACGTGCAGTTCGCCTCGTTGGCTCTTCGCCTCGGCTCGCGCGTTTGGGAGAATTTCCCGCATGGATCGCACGAATGAACTGGGACAGCCACTGGGGCCCGCGCTGCCGGGATGGAACCCGCCGCCGTTTCCACCGCACACGCCATTGATCGGCCGCTATTGCCGGCTCGAACCCCTGCAAGCCATGAGCCACGCCGCTTCGATCTGGGACGCGCAAGCCGAAGACGCCACGGCCTCGCGCTGGACCTATCTCTTCAACGGCCCGTTCGCGGACTTCGGCGCCTTCGAGAACTGGGTGACGGGGGCGCAGGAATCCCGCGATCCGCAGTTCTACGCCATCGTCGTCGACGGCCACGCCGTCGGGATGGCGGCTTACATGCGCATCGAACCCAAACACGGCGTCATCGAGATCGGCAACATCTACTATTCACCGCGACTCGCGCAGACGCGCGCCGCCACCGAGGCCATGTACCTGTTCATGGCGAACGCCTTCGACCTGGGCTACCGCCGTTACGAATGGAAATGCGACAGCCGCAATCTGCCGTCACGCGCGGCGGCGAAGCGCTACGGCTTCAGTTACGAAGGCAAATTCCGCCAGGCCATCGTGTACAAGGGGCGAAGCCGCGATACGGCGTGGTTCTCGATCATCGATGCCGATTGGCACGCGGGATTGCGGCAGGCCTATCTACGATGGCTGGATCCCGGGAACTTCGATGCGCAAGGCGTGCAGACTCTCAACCTCTCCGCACTCACGGCGCCGTTCCTGCAGTCAGTTCAGGAATTCCAGCAGCCGTGAAACCATCTTGCCTTCGGCCTGCGCCACCTGTTGCGGCGTGACCTCGGGCAGATCGAGCGAAGGCAGCTTCGCCAGCGGCAGTCGCGAAGCCCCGCGCCAGCCTTCGGGCTGGGTCGTTCCGAGCAGCGCGAGTTTGCGCGCCACCTTCGGCCGCAGCACCGCGAGCTCGACCGCCACCGCCGCGCCAGTGCCGGCGCCTAACAAGTCCACCTGGCGGAATCGCATGGAGTCGAGGAAATCCGCGATGGCTTCCGCGTAGGCGGTGGCCGACATCTCCGCCTCGGGGCCATCGGATTCGCCGCGGCCCGGGAGATCGGGACTGTAAACGGAACGCGTCCTTCCGAGCCTTTGCGAAAGCTCGAGGAACGCGCGGCCCGTGGACGCGGTGCCATGCACGCAGATCAGCGTGGTGAGTTCGTCGAAGCCCCCGCCCACGGGGATCGCATTGTGAACGTGCAATTGCCCGTGGCGGCTCTCGAAATAGGCGCGGCGCAGCCGCGGCGGGTCCAGTCCCTGGTTCATGGGACGCAACGATAGCGCAACATTTGACAGAACTGAGAAGCGCATTCGCATTTCCGGCGGCTGTTCCCAAGTCCGGGTCCCGGGTGTGCGCTGCGAGGGTAGAATCGCGACAAACGATTTTGGGGATTCCCCGCCATGTCACCGGTGAACAGCGCGCCCTCGTCCGATGAGGACAATGAGGCAACCGCCGAATTGCCCGTACTCGATGTCGCGGCTTATGAAGCCTCGCTCGACAAAGCGCCTACCGACACCTGGGTGATGCCCAGCGGCGGCGTGCAGAACGCCTTCGAAGCCACCACCGAGATGCCGGCGGTGAAACTCGACGGTGTCGCCACGCGCGCCGCCTCCGTTCCCGCCTACGACGCCGATCACAGCGGCACGCACGAGATGCCGGCGATGCCGGTGGCCAAGGGCCCGAAGCGCAAACCGGCCCGCACCGCGAAGACGTCTAACCACTCGCGCGCCAATGGCGCGGCGCGACCGGAGACGGTAGCCCGCGAGAAAGCCGCAGGCGCTCCGCTGGAGGCCGCACCCGCCCGGTCGACTTCCGCTGCGCCCGTAATCGAACCTGCTCCGGCTCCCGGGCCGGTGAACATGGCGGCGCCCGCGGTGGCGCCGTCTCCGATCATCGAAGAATTGCGCAGCGCGCTGGCCGCCGCGGAACGCCGCATCGAAGAACTGAACGAGCGCGCGCGAATCGCCGATGCCGAACGCTCCGTCGCCGTGGATCGCGCCAATGCCGAGAGCGCGCAGCTCCGCGAACAGCTCACCGCACATCTCGAAGCGCTGTCGTCGGCGAAGGGCCGGCAGGGCGTCGCGGGCGCGGACCAGTCCGAGCTCGAAGACGGCTTCTTCGCCCGTGGCGATCGCATCAACGCGCTGGAGAAGGAACTCTCGGAACAGGCGCGCGTGCTCGACGGCGTGCGTGCACAGCTCGCCGCCAGCCAGAAGCGCTGCGAAGCGCTGGGCGTCGATGGCGACAACCTGCGCGCCACGCTGGCGCGCCGGAACGCGCACATCGGCATGGTGGAAGCCGACATGGCTGCGCGCCAGCACAAGGAAGCTTCGCTCAAGGCCCGGCTCGAAGAAGCGCTGGCCGCGGCGAATCCGGACGTCGCGCCCCTGCGTGGCGAGCTCAAGGCTCGCGAAGCGCAGATCGGCGAGCTCAAGGCGGAACTCGCGGTGCTCAGTGCGCGGACCGGCGATCGCGACGGCGACCTGGAAGCGGCCGAAGAGAGTATCCGCCAGCTCGAGGCGGCATTACGCGACAAGGACAGCAAGCTCGAGGAAGTCAGCGTCACGGTCGACGAGTGGCGTTCGGTCATCGCCGAGAGCCAGAAGTCGATCCTCGAACGCGACGGCCGCATCCAGAAGCTGGAAGCAGACCTGGAACGCCGCGCGGGCGTCATGGCCGATTCCGCCGCCATGACCGGCGAGGAGATCGCACTCGAAGGGCCGGCGCGAGTGCTGATCCGCACCGACGGCAATACCGACTTCGTGCACGTGCTGGGCCGGCGTACGCGCATCGGCCGCGGTGCGGACAACGAACTCGTGCTCGATACCAAACACGTGAGCCGCTACCACGCGGTCCTGCTGGCGGGTCCGTCGCACACCTCGATCGAGGATCTGAACAGCACCAACGGTGTGTTCGTGAACGGCAAACGCGTGTCGCGCCAGGCGCTCAAGGACGGGGATCGCGTCACGATCGGCCGGACGCAATATCGCTATTCCGTGCGCGACTAGCTGTCCGGCCTGTCTAGACGGCCTGCTAAGCTAGCGGCCGCCATGACCGACAACTACATCGAACGCATCCTGCGCGCGCGCGTCTACGACGTCGCCGCCGAATCTCCGCTCGAGGCCGCGCCCCGCCTCTCGCGCCGCGTGGGCAACCAGGTGCTCCTCAAGCGCGAAGACCTGCAGCCCGTGTTCTCGTTCAAGCTGCGCGGCGCCTACAACAAGATTGCGCATCTGTCCGAGTCGGTGGCCAGGCGCGGCGTGATCTGTGCGTCGGCCGGCAATCACGCACAAGGCGTGGCGCTGGCCGCGCGCCGGCGCGGCATCCCCGCCGTCATCGTGATGCCGCAGACGACGCCGGGCATCAAGGTGAATGCCGTGAAGGATCTGGGCGGCGAAGTGGTGTTGCACGGCGACGATTACGACAGCGCGTTCGAACACGCGCAGACCATCGTGCGCGAGCGCAATCTGGCCTTCGTACATCCCTTCGACGATCCCGACGTGATCGCGGGGCAAGGCACCGTGGCCGTGGAGATCATGCGGCAGTCGCGCAACGAGGTGGACGCGATCTTCGTGCCGGTGGGCGGCGGCGGACTCATCGCCGGCATCGCGGTCTACGCCAAGTATCTCAATCCCAAGATCAAGATCATCGGCGTGGAGCCCGTGGATGCGGCCGCCATGCACGACTCGCTGCGCGCCAAGAAACGCGTGGTGCTCGATCGCGTCGGCATCTTCGCCGACGGCGTGGCGGTGAAGAAGGTGGGCGAAGAAACCTTTCGCCTGTGCCGCGACCACGTGGATGAAATCGTGCTCGTGGATACCGACGAGATCTGCGCCGGCATCCAGGACATCTTCGAAGACACGCGTTCCATCGTCGAAGGGGCGGGCGCGCTCGCGGTCGCGGGCATCAAGAAGTACTGCGCACTCAACCATTGGAAGGACAAGCGCATCGTCGCCGTGAACAGCGGCGCCAACATGAACTTCGACGTGCTGCGTTACGTCGCGGAGCGTTCGGACGTCGGCCAGGCGCGTGAAGCGCTGCTGGCCGTGGAGATTCCCGAGCAGCCCGGCAGCTTCCTCAAATTCTGCGAGATCCTGGGGCAGCGCGCGGTCACGGAATTCAACTATCGCTACGGCACGAAAGAGCGCGCGCAGATCTTCGTGGGCTTCGCGGTGAGTCGCGGCAAGGAAGAGCGCGACGAGGTGACGGCCCGGTTACGGGAAGCCGGTTATGGCGTCACCGACATGACCGACAACGAGATGGCCAAGTTGCACGTGCGTTACATGGTGGGTGGCCATGCAAATGGCGGCGTCGCCAACGAGCGACTCTACCGTTTCGAATTCCCCGAAAGAAAAGGCGCGCTGCTCAATTTCCTGCAGGCCGTGGGCACGCGATGGAACATCACGCTGTTCCACTACCGCAATCACGGCTCCGACTACGGCCGTGTTCTCGCGGGCATCGACGTGCCCCAGAACGAGACGGCGGATTTCCTCGATCATCTCAACGTGCTGCATTTCTCCTACAGCGACGAGACTAACAATCCGGCGTACAGGATCTTCCTGGGCCAGTAGGGATCGAGCCGCGGGCAGGACGTTCGCGTGATTTTCGGCTGCCGGGGGAACACCGGGCGGGGATGACGGTCAGTACGGAATGCCCCCGGCTGCCGTCATCAGGTCTCTGTTGGTGTTCGACGAAAAGCATCCCCTGTATTCCTCCTATCGCATCGCGCGGCGTATCGCCATTGGCATCGTGGGTGGATCGGTGCTCATCGTCGGTGTCTGCATGATCGTGCTGCCCGGTCCGGCGTTCGTCGTGATCCCCACGGGTCTCGCGATCCTGGGCCTGGAGTTCGCCTGGGCGCGCATCTGGCTGCAGAAGGTCAAGGACCGGAGCCAGGCGATGGCGCGCGGCGTCGCGAGCCGCGTGACGCGCCGGACGCCGGCGCCCACGCCACGCGATCCCGCCGCTAGTTAGATCACTCGATCGGCAGGTCGAACAGCAGCGCCCGCGCGA
>JBKPPO010000287.1:0-7273 GCA_046733635.1 Pseudomonadota bacterium
GGATGCCGAGCGTGTCGATGCTGTTGCGCTGGCGCGTGCGATCCTGTCGCTCGCGGAGGCGCTGGGTCTCGATACCGTCGCCGAAGGCATCGAGCACGATTCGCAGCGTGACACCCTGCTGAAACTCGGCTGCCGGACCGGGCAGGGTTACGCGTTCGGCAAGGCCATGCCGGTGGCGGAGGTGCTGACGGCCACGGTCACCCGGCGCCGGACCGAACTCGCCAACCACATGCCGGGCAAAGTGGAATATTCGGCATCGGGCCGGTTCCGCGGCCTGGAACGCCGCTGATCGCGGCCCGGGCGGCGCTCCCGGGCTTGCTGACATAACGCCTGTAAGCGCTTCTCATAATCCCGCGTGCGCCCATCCCGAGGCCCGGTTCGCCGAAAAGATGCGAATTGGATGCGCTTGCGCCCTAGGCCGCTCAACTAGTCTGTTCCCGCTAACAAACAGAACAAGCAGCGGAGTACCGGTGAAGTCGGCAGAAGTCAGAGTGCTCGAAGCGGGCGGAGGCCCGGAACGCAGCACCGAAAGCGTGTTGCGCGCGGTGTGCCTGCGCCTGGGTTGCACGGCGGCCACGGCCGTTTTCCCGCGCGAGGAATCGCGTGCGGTATGGGGACGTTCGGATGCCGACGCGGACTTCGCGCGTGCCCAGCTCGAGATCGCGGGCGACGAACTCGCGCGCCGCGTGATCGATACCCGCAAACCCATCGCGACCAACAAGCTCAAACATGTGAGCGGCGGGCAGATCGCCTGCAAGCTCGTCGCGGTGCCGCTGATCGCGCGCGGCGGACCGGCGGGTGCGCTCATCATCTTCAATCGGCCCGACGAACCCAGTTTCGATGAATTCACCGTGCGCCGGCTCGGCCGTTTCGCGCGGTTGCTGGCGCGCAGCGCCACGCAGGATCTGGATTCGCTCACGGGACTGCTGTCGTGGGACGGCTTCAACACGCGTGTCGATGCCTGGCTGCGCGACGCGCCGAAGAGTGCGATGGTCTCGATGTTGTACGGTGACATCGACTGCCTGCACATCATCAATGACCTCGCGGGTTTCACGGACGGCGACCGGGTGATCGCCCGCTGCGGCTCGTCGATCCGCAAGGCGCTGGTGGGCGCCGACAGTTTCGCGTGCCGGCTCTCGGGCGATCGCTTCACGGTATTCCTGCCTCACATGAATCTGGCGCAGGCGCGGCAGCTCGCCGAAAGCATCTGTCGCGACGTGTCGGGGCAGAAGGGTGTCACACATCCGGTATCGATGAGCTGGGGCGCGGTGTCGACGAATGCGTCGGACTTGCACCTGGATCACCGGATCGCGGAGGCCGAGATCGCCTGCAAGACGGCGAAGGACCGTGGCCGCGGCCGCGTCGAGGTGTATCAGGACACGGATCAGAGCATGATCCGCCGTCACGACGAGATCGGGCTGATCGGCAGCTTGCGCGAAGCGCTGCGTCAGCAACGCATCGTGGTGTTCGCGCAGCCCATCACGCCGCTGATCAACACGGCGTTGCCGGTGACCTACGAACTACTCGTGCGCATCATCGACTCCAAGGGGAACATCGTCGAGGCCGGTGACTTCATGTCGGCCGCGACTCGCTACCAGATCCTGCCGGAGATCGATCGCGCGGTGTGCGAGCGCGCCTTCGACCAGCTCAGCAAGAACACCACGGGTCAGCCCTTGCGCGTGTCGATCAATCTTTCGGGGCCGACCCTGTCGGATCCGGAGTTCCTCGAGTGGCTGCTGTCGGCCATGGCGAAGTACCAGATCGAGGGCACCAGCCTGGTGTTCGAGATCACGGAGGCGGCGGCCGCGGCGAACCTGCAACAGGTGCAGCAGTTCATCCGGCGCATGACTTCGCATGGCGTGCGTTTCGCGCTGGATGACTTCGGCACGGGTGTGAGTTCGCTGGCTTATCTCAAGAATCTCGAGATCTCGACCATCAAGCTCGACGGGTCGTATGTGCGCGACGTGTTGACGAACACGCGGTCGCAGGCGCTGGTGCGCGCGATCGTGCAGCTCGCGGATGCCATGGGCATCACCACCGTGGCCGAATACGTGGAGTCGAACGGCGTGCGGGACCGGCTGGCCGCGTTGGGCATCCAGTTCGGTCAGGGTTTCGCGTTGGGCAGGCCTGGACCGCTGGACGACGTGCTGGCTGCAGTCGCCGAGCGCGCGCCGGAGGGGCGTCAACGTCCGTTCACGGACGACAAGCCGTTCACGACGCCCTCGGGCATCCCGATCATGTTCAAGCACGCGTAGCCGGAAATGGGGTCAGACCCCATTTCCTGGGAAAGGGGACAGAGCCCGTTTCCTTGGCCTGCCAACGTTGATGAGCGTGTGCTCGATTCCATGTTCGCCTGCCTTACGCTTTACCCAATCCGGGTCACCGAAAGGGCGCTGACGTTTGAGACTGGTTCGGATCGCGTCCAACTCTGCGGCGGTCTGAGGTTGATTGACGAACTCCGTCCACCATTTCGGAAGCTCCAGTGGAGGCGATGTCAGCAGGGCCGGCGCATCGCGGCGCCGCCTCCAATTCAGGCTTCCCCAAACCCATTCTTCTGCAGCGGAGACGAGATTCGCCCGCAAGGCATTTCGCTCCACGTACCGCAGGACTGTCATCAGGTAGTGGTCGTCCTGAATCAGAAATGATTTGAAACGACCCTGCCAGACATGGCCGGTCGTCTTGTACTTCTCATGGTAGTGGCGAGCGTGAGTGGCGAAGAGCCACTGCGTCCATTTGGCAATGTCATCTTCGTGCCGTGGGCGCACCACCAGGTGAACGTGATTTGGCATGACGCAAGCGGCAAGCAGCGGTAAATCTAGACGCTCTTGGGCCTTGCGCATCAGCGCGACGAACGCGTGGTAATCGAACGGTTCGTGGAAGACTTCTGCCTTCCGGTTAGCCCGATTCAGGACGTGGTAGTACTCATTGGCGAAGATGGAGCGCGGAGGGCGAGGCATCGACGAAAGTTATCGTCTGGGAGCGTCCAACGAGCACCGAAAAATCTCGGTCAATCACCAGAATTGTTGACGATGGGGGTAATGGTGGGCGCGGCTCTGGCCCCTTTTGCTAGCAAATGGGGTCTGACCCCATTTATCCTCGCGCGCCATGATCAAACTGACGCGCTACCAGTGGACGGTGTTCTTCGCGGCCTGGCTGGGCTGGGGCTTCGACATCTTCGACGGACTGCTCTTCAATTTCGTGGCGCCCAACGCCATCCCGACGTTGTTAGACATCCCGATCGGCGGCCCTGAAGCGCGCGCGGCGGTTCCGTACTGGACCGCCATCCTCAACGCCATCCTGCTGCTCGGCTGGGCCGCGGGCGGCGTGATCTTCGGGCCGCTCAGCGACCGCTTCGGCCGTAAACGCGTGCTCATGATCACCATGCTGCTGTACGCGCTCGGCACCGCCTCCTGCGCATTCGTCACCGAGATGTGGCAGCTCATCATCTTCCGCATCATCGCGAGCCTGGGCATCGGCGGTGAATGGGCCGCGGGCTCCGCCATGGTCGCCGAGGTCGTACCCGAGGAAAAACGCGTCGAGGCCGGAGCGTTGCTCTACACCAGCGCGCCGCTGGGTCTGTTCCTCGCCGATTTCGTGAACGCCGAAGTCGCGGGCAACTGGTTCATCCACGACCCGTCGATGTCCTGGCGCTACGTGCTCATGTTCGGTCTCCTGCCCGCCGCAGTCGCCTTCGCGGTGCGCGCGTTCATCAAGGAGCCCGAACGCTGGGCCGCCACCGCGGCCACGGCCAAACCGGCGCGCGTGCGTGAAATCTTCGCGCCCGATGTTCGCGCCCGCACCGTCAGCGCGCTGATCGTCGCGGTGGTTGCGCTGATCACCTGGTGGACCTGCAACGCCTTCATCCAGGCCATGACCAACAGCCTCGCCACGGCCGAAGCCGCCGCGCTCGGCCTCGACACCGCCGCCACCGCGGTGCTCAAACGCGACTGGATGACGCTCGCCACCTACAGCTTCTGCTGGGGCGGTCTCATCGGCACCCTGCTCACCGTGCCGATGGCCAAGTTCCTCGGCCGGCGCAAGATGTACGCCATCTACTTCGCGGGGTCGGCCATCGCGCTGCTCAGCACGTTCGGACTGGACCTGCCGCCCGAGATGCGCCTGCGCATGTACTTCTTCATCGGACTCACGGTGTTCGGCGTGTTCGGCAGCTTCACGTTCTATCTACCCGAGCTGTACCCCACGCGGCTGCGCTCCACCGGCAGCGGCTTCTGCTACAACATCGGGCGCGTGGTCACCGCCGGCGGCGTGTTCGCCGTCGGCATGGTCCAGCAGGCGGCGAAGGGCGATCCACAGGTCTTCGTGAGCACGATGTTCGTGATCGGCTTCGTGCCCATCGTCGGCCTGCTGCTGCTGCCCTGGGTCCTCGAGACCCGCGGGCAGCGGATGCCCGATTGATCAGCGCTGGTAGACCAGCCGTCTCCGTCGGAGGCGCTGGCGCGGTGGCCATCAAGCCATATCAGCGACGGGGCGACTCATCCCCGCGCGGCAATGATCGTCAGATCGCGAACCACCTTCATGAATGCGGCCTCCGGTTCGAGGGGAGGAGATAGACGTGATCGTTCGCGGCCGCGCGCGTCGTCGGTGCGGGCGGTTCGCTCATCGCTCGCCCCGCAACCCGCTCGAACTCGATCGGATCGTGCGAGCAGAGGATCCGGATCTCCGCGTGTGAGGACTTCAATTGGCGGAGCCGCTGCTGGTTCGCCAGCCGCGCCTCGCGTTGCTTCTCCATCATCCATTGATAGAAGCGCAGGCCCGGCGTGCAATAGGGATGCGCGAGGTCCATCTCGCGGTGATGGAAGTACGCATCGCCCGCGAGCAGCATCCAGCCCGTGTCGGCGCGGATGGCGACGCCCGCGTGGCCATGCGTGTGACCGATCAACGGGACCAGCAGGACGTCGTCCGGCAGTCCTTGCCCGCCGCTCACGCCTTCGAAACCCTGCCACCGTTGCGTGAGATCGCTGGTGTGCAACACCCACTGCGACCGGAACGACCACTGCTGTGGCCGGTAGCGCTGCCGGTCCAGCCAGGTCTTCTGTGCGCTTGCGTGAACCTGCTCCTGGCCGAGCAGGTGCACGCGGGCCCAGGGAAAGTCATCGAGTCCGCCGGCATGATCGAAATCCAGATGCGTGAGCACGATGTGCCGCACGTCGCGCGGGTCGAACCCGAGCTTCTCGATCTGCCGCAGCGCCGTCATCTCTTCGCGAAAATCCGGACTCAGCAATGTGAGGAAGAAGGCGCTCAGCCGTGACCGCGGATCACGTACGTCGCGCAGTCCGAACCCGGTGTCCACGAGCACCAGGCCTTCCGCGGTTTCCAGCAGGAGGCAGTGGCAGCACAGCGAGCCCCGCTTCAGCACCGACGGCGTGCGTCCATCCATGAGCCTTCCGCCCAACGGGCAAGACGACACGCAGTTCAGGTGATGGATGCGCATCACGGCTCAAGGCTGATGCACGCGGAAGTAGTCGAAGCGCGCGGCGGTCCGCTCGGTGGCGATGCCCGAGATGCCAATGTCATGGGTGGCGTCCGTCGCCTCCACGCGCAACACGCCATTCACGTAGCCACGCAGTTTGGTGCCGACGGCTTCGAGCCGCAGCCCTACCCAGGCGCGGGTCGACATCGCGTACTCCACCGTGTCGAGATCGGTGACGACGCCGTTGGCGACGCGGCCCAGGACGAGGACGTCCGAGCTGCGCAGCGCGAGGAAGTAGAAATTCCGGTCGTCGGTGTATCGCGTGACCACGCCTAACCACTCGGGTGTGCCGGCGCCGGCGAAGGACTCCGCGAGCACGCGCGATTCCACCACCTGGTCGTCGAGGTCCGGGCCCAGCGCGGCGCGAACCATGCCCGCATTCGAGGTCTGGCGCAGGTACGGCGCGGCGTACACCGTGCAATCCCACTGCGGTGAACCGGTGACCCGCAACTCCGGCTCGTTGACGAGCGCCCGGCATTCGCTGCCATTGACGATGTCGCTGTCATAGACCGTCGTGCGGACGCTGGGGGTCACCACCACATTGTCGAAATCCGCCGCCGTCCGGTAGGTCAGCAGCGCGGCGCTGCCTTCGTCGAGCTCGCCGTCGAAGACTTCGAGCAGGCGGACGTCGTTCACGAACACCCGGTGCCGGCTGCCGATGGACTCGAGGCGCACGCGGTAGTTGCCGTTCACGGCGATGGGCAGATCCTGGCTGGCCAGGGCCGCGAAGACGCCGCCGCGCATGCGGCGCAATTGCACGCTGCCGGAGCTGCGCAACGTCACGTAGTAATAGTTCTGCGCGTCGGAGTAGCGGGTCGCGAGTCCGAACCAGCGGTCGTTGCCGGAGAAGGCCGTGGGACGGATGTCGACGGTCACCGATTGCGAGGTGCCGAGCGAGGACGGCAGCACTGCCGTGGCGAGCGCGTCGAGATCCGACTGCCGCCAGACGCGGGTGACGCCGCGGCGAGTCACCGCGAACTCGCCGCCGCTGGTCTGCCATCCGGTGGCGTTGCCATCCTCGAAATCGTCCTGGATCACGGGTGTGGTATCGAAGGACTCGGGCAGTTCGAAGAAGTACAACCGCCCGTGATCGAACGAATCGCCGGTGGCGCTCGCGATCACCGTTCGCCCACTGATGTCGATCACTGGCCCGAGACTGTCGCCATTGCTCGCGGCCAGCAACGCGACGCGTTCGTAGCCGTCGGCGCCGCGGCGGTACACCGCGATCGCGCCGCGCAGGTCCTCGGGCATGCTCGCGCTCTCGAGGATGAACTCGGAACTGCGCGCGATGTGGAAGCTGCCGTCGTGGTACGGCGCGAAGCCACTGGGCGTCGGAAGATTGCCGTCGCGGACCCAGGATGCGCCACTGCGCCGGTAGATCTCCGTGCCGAACGGGTTCCAGCTTCCGACGAACAATTCGTCGCCTCGGAGTGCGATGCCGCGGCCCCAGTCGCCCGTCGGGAGCGAGGCCGTCTGCTGCCATGCCTCACCGGGACCCGCGCGGCCATAGATTCGCAGCGCCGTTGCCGGCCAGGACTCGTCATCCTGTGGGTTCGTGACCGCGAGCGTGTTGCCGTCGACGTCCAGCGAGCCCGCGTAGTTGGGGATGCTGCAGATCCGGGCGTTGCCAGTGGCGACTTGAGGCGGCGACCAGCCGGTACCCACGCGATCCGCCGTCACCGCGGAGTAATTGCAGCGGCCCGCCGTCGCGACGAGCGTCGTCCCGGAGATGCGCGTGACGCCGTTCGCCCAGGCGCCATCGCCCACGGGTGCGGGGAACGG
>JBKPPO010000288.1:0-2919 GCA_046733635.1 Pseudomonadota bacterium
GCCTCGCCCAGTTCTGTGGCGGCTTCAGGCTCGATGGCCTTCAGGGCGACCGGCTCGGCCCCCTGATTAGCGACTTGTCTGAAGCCGAGATAACCACCGACTCCCGCCGCTGCAACGATGACCGCCGCGATCAGCAATCGCGACGACGCCAGACCTTGCTGTTTCATGAAGTGCCTTTCCGGCTACGGAGCCGCGGGAGCGACTGCTTGCCGGACCACGGCCGCGAACTGCGCAGCCTCCATGAACCCGACGACGCGGAAGTTTCGCCGCTCTTTGCCATCGGCGCCATAAAACGCGATCGTCGGCGGACCCACGATGCCGAAGTGGACGTAGAGCTTCTTGTCTTCCTCGTCATTCGCGGTGACGTCGGCTTGCAGCAGCACGGTGTCTTTCAGCGCGGCCTGCACTTCGGGAACGGTGAAGGTCTTGTGCTCCATCTCGATACAGGACACGCACCAGTCGGCATAGAAGTCGACCATCACCGTCTTGCCCGCGGCCGACGCCGCGGCGACTTCGCGCTCGAGGTCCTCGACGGTCTTGAAGCGCTTGAACTCCAGGTGAGTCACCTTCTCGGCGAGCTGCGGGATCGGAGCGAGCGGATTGGTGCCGCCCAGCGGGATGCCGACTAACAAGCTGAGGCCGTAGATAGCCGCGCCCACGGACAGTGCACGCGAGGTGGTGCGCGCCCAGGCCGCCTTGAACGACGCGCGCCACAACACCCAGGCGAGCACGAACGCCGGCGCGGCCCACAGCAACAACACCGCCCAGCCCGGCACGATGCGCGACAGCATCCACGCGGCCACCGCGAGGAACAGCACCGCGAACAGGTTCTTGACGGTATCCATCCACGCGCCGGCGCGGGGCAGTAGTTTGCCCGCGGAGGCGCCGACGAGCAGCAGCGGCGTGCCCATGCCGAGGCTCATGACGAACAACGCGAGTCCGCCGCGCACCACGTCGCCGGTCTGGCTGATCACCGTGAGCGCCGCGATGAGCGGCGGCGCGACGCAGGCCGAAACGATGAGTGCCGACAATGCGCCCATCACGCCCACGCCGAGATACGTGCCGGCCTGCTGCTCGTTGCTCTTGCTCGAGAGGCGGGTCTGGATGAAGTTCGGCATCTCGATCGTGAACAGGCCGAGCATCGACGCCGCCAGCACCACGAACAGCAGGCTGAACAGCGTGATGATCCAGGGCTGATTGAACGTGGCCTGCAGGTTGAAACCCTGGCCGATGGCGCCGGCCGCGATGCCGGCCGCCGTGTACGTGAACGCCATTCCGAGCACGTAGCTCAGCGAAAGCATGAAACTGCGGCGCGTCGTCACGTTCTCGCCGCTGCCCGCGATGATGCCCGAGAGGATAGGCACCATCGGCAGCACGCAGGGCGTGAAAGCCAGCAGCAATCCCGCGCCGAAGAACGACAGCAGCACCAGCGCGAGGTTGCCGTTCTTGATCTTGTCGGCGTAGCTGTCCTGTTCGGAGACGTAACCGCCGCCGGCGACCGAAGCCGCGGCTGCCGTTGCCGGCGCGCCTTCGAGAGACACGGTCAGCGTCTTGGTCTCGGGCGGATAACACAGGCCCGCGTCCGCGCAACCTTGATAGGTGACCTTGACCTCCACCGTCTTCGAATCGGAGGGCGGCACCGAGAACGAGGCGTCCACGCTCTGGCGGTACACCTCCTGGTTGCCGAAGTACTCGTCGTAATGGTTCTCGCCCTTCGGCAGCACCAGCGCGCCGACGCTCGAGGTGCCGCCCGTGGGCACCACCTTCATGCGCTCTTTATAGAGGTAGTAACCGTCGGCGATCCGCCAGTTGAGCTGGACCGTGTTCACGCTGGCCGCTTCCGCGGTGAGCGCGAAGGCCTTGTCGATGGGCAGGTACTCGTCGTCCCCCGTGACAGCAGGCGAGTCGCGATCGAACAAGGCGTCGATCGACTTCGCCGTGGCGGCGCCGCTCGATGCGATCGTGGTCGAGGCGTCCCAGACGCTCGGCGGATAACAGAGTCCCGCATCCGCGCAGCCCTGCCACTTGAGCTTGAACGCCACCGTGTCGCCGGCCTTGGCGCCGGTGAGCGGCGCCGTCACCTTGAACGTGCCGCGGTAGATCTCCTGTTCGCCGAAGTATTCGTCCTTGTGGATCTCACCCTTCGGATACACCGGCTCGCCGACCTTTACACCGGGCGTGGCGGCATCGATGCCGAATCTCTTCTTGTAAAGGTAGTAACCCTTCGTGGCCGTCCACTCGATGGTCACGGCCTTCTCGTCCGCGGTCAGCGTGTACTGGAACGCCTGTTCGGGCTGCAGGAACTCGTCGTCCTGGGCCGAAGCCGGCAAAGCGGCGGTCAGCAGCAGGAGCAGCAGGGCGGGGGCGGCGGCAAGCAGGGTTCTGGAGCGCACAAAAAACCTCGGGGACCGAAGGCCGGCAATCCTATTCGACATATGGGCGGAAATTACTGCGGAATGATGGGGTTGAGAGCCCTGGGACGCGTTGATGCGTGCCCCAGTTCACCCCCGTAGACCGGGTTTCGGGGTGATTTGTCGCGCGCGCGACTTGAAATGAAAGGCTCGGCCAATACAATTAGCAGCCATTCGGGGGGAGTGCTAACAGCGTTTCCCCTGTTCGATCAAAAACATCCACTCACTCACATCATATTTAAGGAGCGAAACCATGAAGATTCGTCCTCTTCATGACCGCGTGATCGTCAAGCGTCTCGAGTCCGAGACCAAGACGGCCGGCGGCATCGTGATTCCGGACTCGGCCGCCGAGAAGCCCGTGCAGGGCAAGGTCGTGGCGGTAGGCAAGGGCAAGATCCTGGAAGACGGCAACGTCCGCCCGCTCGACGTGAAGGTCGGCGACAAGATCCTGTTCGGCAAGTACTCCGGCACCGAAGTGAAGGTGGATGGAGATGAACTCGTGGTCATG